>CAUQYP010000001.1:0-149477 GCA_963522035.1 uncultured Noviherbaspirillum sp.
CAACTGCAACTGCAACTGCAACTGCAACTGTCGCTGCGCGGGCAACGGCAACGGCCACGGCAACGGCAACGGCTACGGCCACGGCAACGGCTACGGCAACGGCTACGGCCACGGCCACGGCCACGGCAAGCGTGCTACCGTGCCAGCGCCTGATGCGCTCCGTGCGGATCCGCCACCTTCTTGCCGTCGGACAGGTCGATGTTGAGCCGTTCCAGCTTGCGGTACAGCGTATTGCGCCCCATGCCCAGTTGCCTCGCAACCGTGCTCACATTCCAGCGTGCCTGCTCCAGCGCCAGCAGCAGCGCGTCCCGTTCCGCCAGCTTGAGCGCGTTCAGGCACGGTGCATCGTGTTCCCCGTGTGCCAGCGCGGCAAGCGGCTGCCTGCTTTGATAAATCTCCGGCGGCAGGTCCTCGACGCCCAGCACATCGGCCTCGCGCAGCGCCACCATGGTACGCATGACATTGCGCAACTGGCGGACGTTTCCGGGCCAGTGGTAATGCTGCAGTGCCGCCAGCAGGTCCGGCGTCATCGCGACCTGCTCCCCCTCGCCCTGCTCGTGCGCGAGCATGTGCAGGATGAGCTGCCGGCGGTCGCCCCGTTCACGTAGCGGCGGCATGGTCAGCGTCAGGCCCTGCAGCCGGTAGTAAAGGTCTTCCCGGAATTCGTGCCGTTCGATTTTTTCGAGCAGGTTGCAGTGGGTCGCACTGACCACGCGGATGTCTATCCTGACCGGCACTTCACTGCCCAGCGGCACCACTTCCCGCTCTTCCAGGACCCGCAGCAGGCGGGCCTGCAACTGCACCGGCATGTCGCCGATTTCATCGAGAAACAAAGTGCCGCCGCTGGCCTGGAAAATCTTGCCGCGCTGGCCTTCCTTGCTGGCCCCGGTGAATGCGCCCGACTTGTAGCCGAACAGCTCGCTTTCGATCAGCGACTCCGGTATCGACGCGCAATTGATGGCGACGAAGGGTTGGCCGGCGCGCTTGCTGGACAGGTGGAGCGCCTTGGCGAACATTTCCTTGCCGGTACCGGTCTCGCCGCACAGCAGGATGGCGACGTCGCGTTCGAGGACCCGGCTCGCCGCCTGCACATTGTGGGTCATGGCCGGATCGGGACCGAACTGCAGTTGCTGCAGGGGCGTGCGCAGGTCGCTGGCGGTCTCGCTGGGAGGTTTTCCGCATGGATGGAGCGTGGCCTGCAGGGGCGCCGTGCCGAAAGCGAAGAAGCGGCGCCCGAAGCGCGAGTCGAACACCGGCGCAATCGGCTTGTTGAGCTTGCCGGTTTCGCGGGCCAGCGAATTGAATGACACGTTGAAGAATTCTTCGAGCTGGTGGCCAACGACGTCGCATGAACTCACGCCCAGTTGCAGCAGCGCGTTGCGGGTTGCCGCAACGACCTTGTCGCCTTCATCCATCACCAGTATGCCGGCGCAGAGCGTGCCGACGAACTCGGGGCGGCTGTGGAAATGGATAAAGCGCATGCCCTTGTACGTGTTCAGGAAAATCTTGTTCTCGATGGTGTGGACCGACATGTTCACCAGGTCCAGAACATGCGTGGGAGCAAGATGGGTTTCGCCGGACGCGTCCAGCACCGCAAGCACTTCGCCGCTGGCGTCGAAGATGGGGGCGGCAGCGCAGATCAGGCCAGTGTTGCGAAACAGGAAGTGGTCATGCTGCTTGACCATGGTCGGCCGCTTCTCCTGCAGCGCAGTGCCCATGCCGTTGGTGCCCTGGTAGCGCTCCGACCATACTGCGCCCGGCATCAGGCCGGTCTTGGACGCTGCGTGCGTAAAGTCGGGGTCGCCGAAAAAGTTCATCAGCACGCCATCTGCATCGGTCAGCATGATTGCGTAGCCTGAACCTGCGATCTGCTGAAACAGGTTGGCCATTTCTCCCTTGGCGGCGCTGAGCACATGGGCCAGCCGGCTCTGGCGTTCCTGCAGTTCGACGCGTTCCACAATGTACGGGTCGGACACGGTGTGCGGATCCAGAGCGTAGTCCCGCATGCATCTGATCCACGATGCCGTGATGTGGCCGGGTGCGGGGAGTGCCACGGACGCAATGTTATCCACGGCCGCCTGTATGCGGCTGCAATGATGATTCAAGGTAAACATGCTTCGTCTCCTCGAGCTGCCTGCCAGCTCTTTTATTGTCCTTCTCCTGGCGCTCGCGCTCTGATGGCCCGATTTTTGCTGCACCTGCCGTGCAGTGATCCTTGATCTTGTCCTTGATCCTGTTTTTGACCTTGAATCGCTGTGTCGTTCCACGCACGGTTGAGCCTGAGCTTAGATTAACTGACCTGATTGTGCAAACCCTCAGTTTTGCCTGGTTCGACTGTTCATCAGACATGACACATTATTGCGGCGTGTTGCGAAATCGGACCAGTCCGACAGGCAGGCCGGTCACCTTGAAAAGGAGCCCATAAATGGATGTACGAGCCGCTGTAGCGCACAAGGCCGGCCAGGCGCTGACGATCGAGACCGTACAGCTCGACGGACCGCGTGCGGGCGAAGTGCTGGTCGAAATCAAGGCCACCGGGATTTGCCATACCGACCTGTTCACCTTGTCGGGCGACGACCCGGAGGGCATCTTCCCGGCCATACTCGGCCACGAAGGCGCCGGCATCGTGGTCGAGGTCGGCGCCGGGGTCAAGAGCCTCAAGCCGGGCGATCATGTCATTCCGCTGTACACGCCGGAGTGCCGCGAGTGTGAATACTGCCTGTCCCGCAAGACCAATCTTTGCCAGGCCATACGCAGCACCCAGGGACGCGGCCTGATGCCGGACGGCACCAGCCGCTTCAGGCTGGACGGCAAGGAAGTGTTCCATTACATGGGCACGTCCACATTTGCCAATTACACGGTTGTGCCGGAAATTGCACTTGCCAGGATCCGCGAGGACGCACCCTTCGACAAGGTCTGCTACATCGGCTGCGGCGTCACTACAGGTATCGGCGCGGTGATCTATACCGCCAGGGTGGAGCCAGGTTCGTCGGTCGTGGTATTCGGTCTCGGCGGCATCGGGCTGAATGTGATCCAGGGCGCGCGCATGGTGGGCGCCAACATGATTATCGGGGTCGACATCAACCCGGCCCGCGAGGCGCTGGCGCGCAAGTTCGGCATGACCCATTTTGTCAATCCGACGGAAGTGGAGGGCGATATCGTGCCCTACCTGGTGGACCTTACCAGGGGCGGCGCCGACTATACGTTCGAATGCATCGGCAATGTCAAGCTGATGCGGCAGGCGCTTGAATGCTGCCATAAAGGGTGGGGCAAAAGCACCATCATCGGCGTGGCCGGGGCCGGCCAGGAAATTGCAACGCGTCCGTTCCAGCTGGTGACCGGGCGGGTGTGGCAGGGCTCCGCATTCGGTGGCGCGCGCGGCCGCACCGATGTGCCGAAGATCGTTGACTGGTACATGGAAGGGAAGATCAACATCGATGACCTGATCACGCATGTGATGCCGCTGGAAAAAATCAATGAGGCGTTCGACCTGATGCATGAAGGCAAATCGATCCGTTCGGTGGTGACGTTCTGAACCGGCTTGAAGGGCATGGCAGTAATCCGGACGCCTGGCGCCTGGAGATGGAAAGCGGGTTATCGGTGGTAAACATAACGAGGAGACAGCAATGAGCAGTGAAGTCAAGATTCATCCTGCAGTCGATGCCGGCATCAAGCCGGCCGCGCCCGGCTTTTCGGGCGGCAAGCTGACGTGCCACTGCGCGCAGGACAAGGTGGAGGTCGAGATAGCCGGCCAGACTGCGCATAACCATGTATGCGGCTGCACCCGATGCTGGAAGCCGGCAGGCGCGCTGTTCTCCCAGGTCGCCGTCGTTTCGCGGGACAAGGTCAAGGTGACAGCCAACGCCGACAAACTGCGTATCGTCGACCCGAGCGCAACCATCCAGCGTCATGCCTGCAAGGTGTGTGGCGTACACATGTTCGGCCGCATCGAGAACAAGGCGCATCCGTTCTACGGACTCGACTTCGTCCATACCGAGCTGTCGAAGGAAGAGGGCTGGGCGGCGCCCGAGTTTGCGGCCTTCGTCTCCTCCATCATCGAGGCCGGCGCCAATCCCGACAATATGGCGGCAGTCAGGTCGCGGCTCAAGGAAATCGGCCTGGAGCCGTATGACGCGCTTTCTCCGGCGCTGATGGACGCGATTGCTGCGCACACCGCCAAGGCATCGGGCAAGCTGGCGGCCTGAAAGTCCGGCCCGGCGCGTGCCGCCGGGCCGCGGGAACGGCCGCAGCATGCAGGGACGGATTACCCGAGCACTTGCGACGCCATGCCGGCCAGTTTGCGGAGGATTCCTCGCGCACCTCTGCTACAGTGGGCCACGATAAGGAGAAGAGATGAAATCCGAACGTTGCGCGCGTGCTGTCCTGTCCACCTTGCTGATTTGCGCAATGCTGGTCCCGCGCATTGTTCTGGCGAGCCCATTCGCTTATGTGCCGAATGAAAAGTCGGGCACCATTTCCATCATCGATACCGCGACGGACAGCGTGGTCACGGAAGTCAGGATAGGCACCAAGCCGCGCGGCCTGGCTATTGCCGGAAATACGCTCTTCGTCAGCGACCAGCCGGCGAACGCACTGATCATGATGGACCTGGAAAGTCGCAGCGTGTCGGGTACGGTGCCACTGGGTGAGTCGCCTGAAGGTGTCTCGGTGTCCCCAAAGGGCGACTGGGTGGTGGCTGCAAGCGAAATCAGCAATTCCGTCAATTTCATCGACACGGCGACGAAACGCAGGGAATTCTCCATCGTCACGGAAGGCAAGAACCCCGAGCATGCGGTATTCAGCCCCGATGGACGAATTTTATTGGTCAGCGCGGAAGAGGCCGATAGCGTCGACCTGATCGACGTGGCGCAGCGCAAGCAGGTGGCGTCCATCAAGGTCGGCATGCGCCCGCGGGGAATCGCGTTCCGGCCGGACGGCCTGGTTGCCTACGTTGCCTGTGAAATAGCAAGCACCGTATATGCAATCGACGTACCGGGGCGAAAGGTGCTGAAAGAAATCAAGGCCGGCAACTTCTCGAACGGGGTGGCGATGGCGCCCGATGGTCGCCAGGTCTATATTTCCAATGGAAGGGATGGCACGGTCTCGGTGATCGACACGCAAAGTAATACGGTGGCAGCGACAATTCCGGTCGGGAAGCGGCCATGGAATATGGCGATGACGCCGGACGGGAAAAAGCTTTATGTGGCGAACGGGCGGTCCAACTCGGTGTCGGTGATCGATACCGCAAGCAACAGCGTCAGCAAGGAAATCAACGTCGGCGAACTGCCATGGGGAGTCGTCATCAAATGAGCAGCACCAGCGTCCACGCGAATGAAACGGCCCGGCCCATGGAGGTAGCATCGGAACATTACAACTGGCAGGCCAGGTTGCTGCACTGGCTTGTTGCGCTGTTGATCATCGGCATGCTGGGCCTGGGGTTTTTCCTTGAAAATATACCGCGCAATACGCCGGAACGCGCCTTCTACGTCAACCTGCACAAGTCGTTCGGCTTGCTGGCATTCGCCCTGATACTGGTGCGATGGCTATGGCGCATCACGCACCGCTCCCCACCGCTTCCGGCGCACATGCCATGGTGGGAAAAGCTCGCCGCGACATGGACCCACAAGCTTCTTTACCTGTGCATGTTTCTACAGCCGCTCAGTGGTTACCTGGGTTCGTCATTCAATAAATACGGCGTGAAGTTTTTTGGCCTGCCGTTGCCGCAATGGGGCTGGGAAGACAAGGTGCTGCGCTCGCTATTCGTCGAGATTCATGGCACCGTCGCCATCGTGCTGCTGCTGTTGATTTCCCTGCACGTACTCGCTGCGCTTAAGCATCTGTTGCTGGACAAGGACCAGGTTTTCCAGCGCATGCTGCCATGGCGTGCACGCGGGTTGCAGCAGGGTATTCCAACACCGAAACGGCGTGATGCCCGGGAGCCCGCCCAGTAGCCGGCTCAGTAGCAGCCTGCGGTCAACTTACAATGGCGTCCTGCCCAAACATCATGAAACCATGGCCATCATCGATTCGGCAAAAAGCTGGGCGCGAAGCGTAAAGCGTGATGTCGTCGCCGTCTATTTTGCTGCACGCAATCCCGAGACACCCTGGGCCTTGCGCCTGTTTGCGCTGGCGGTCGCAGCCTATGCGCTCAGCCCGATAGACCTGATACCGGACTTCATTCCGGTGCTGGGCTACCTCGACGATTTGCTGATTGTTCCGCTTGGGCTATGGCTGGTCATACGCTTTCTTCCGGCACAGGTCCTCGCTTCGGCCCGTGCAAGGGCCGCCGCGGCGCTTGACCGCCCGCGTAGCAAAGTCGGAGCAGTGGTCATTGTCGGCATCTGGATTTTGTGCGCAGTCGCCGCCAGCTACTGGATAGCCCAGCGCCTTGCGGTTGAACCCCTGATCGTGCGGTGAGGTGGGCGGAAACACTGCCAACCTCCATACCTGTAGGGTTTATTTCAACCTTGCACTAAGCGCGTTGATTTCATACATTTTTTCCAAAGTCTAGCCAACGAACTTGCAGTGAAATCAGCCGTGCATCTTTGCACTTTCCTACAGGGCGTCTGACAGCCAGTACTTTAAAGAAAGATAAACCTTGAAGTATTAACCAGTCACATAAAGTTTACGCATGATTATCTTCGTTGTGTCCGTTGGACAATATCAGTGTTAATCAACCTGCGGCATTCCTCCATTGCACGATTCTGTACAGGTTGCCGCTGTTCGGGGCCAAGTCTTTGCTGCTGCATTAGCATTTGCGTTGTTTGCTGAGTGCACCGCTCGAGCAATTGATGGTACTTATCGAAACCATCTTCTTGTGCGCTTACAATTTCCATCGCACGTTTGTTTAACTGATACGCTTCTTCTTTAGGCCGATTTTCTTCCTGTCGCGCTTTGTCGCGTGCAATTGCTTTGTCACGTTCTGCAAGTCCTTCGCGCATTGTTTGTTCGCGCTGTTCTTTTATTTGTTCCAATTCACGTTTATTTTGTGCTTCACGCTCTGGCTTCGCAGCATTGTAGGCATTTTGTTCTTCACGTATAGCTTGACGCTTGATCTTTTGTTCTTCTTCGTATTCACCAGGCCTGTACCCAACTTGGCGTCTGCATTTTTCCATCACACGCTCTGCAAACACAGGGGATATTTGTTCACTGGTTCTTCCTATTCCTTCCATAAAACACATGACATAAACTGGATTTGTTTTGCAAGCTTCCAATCTGAGTTGAAGATTTACAGGACCAAGGCTCGGCGCATCTGTTTTGCATTCGGCAACGAGCGCAGCAGTTGGTGCTGGTGCTTGCGGATAATAATTAGCTTGGGCTTGTACAGCAAACGAAGCACTGAAGAGCAGCAAAGTTGCAACGACGTATCTTTTCATCTTATTCTTCACTAGTATTTTGATTTTGACTTAGCTCGTTGTTCACATTGAGCTTCCAATTTCCGCCGTTTTATAACGTCTTTTGACCTGTCCACAGTTACGCGTGCATCTGGGTATTTATCAATGCGTTAATTTTTCGCTGCTTGCCAGAGTGGTTGAGTATAAAACTAGGTTTAGGCTCTTCAAGCATGGCTAATTAATTAACTTGTTTAGTCATTATCTTAGTTTGCTGTTCCCGTCTACACCAATCTTCCCACTCATTGATTTGATCTTGCGCTACGTCTGTGCCAAATCCTCTCTCTCGCTCAAGTCGTTTTTCTTGTGGGTCCATTTCTAAATGCGTTTAACTTACTATTGACACATTTGCTCAGCGTGTTATTTTCAGTTAGTTTTTTTACTGGGCGAGCTTGCGGTGAACGTACTGGCGGCATTTCTGGAATCTGTTTTGGCAAAAAATGCGCGACAAGTGCTGCTTGCTGTTGTCGGAGCTGTTTTCGTTCCCGGGCATAATATTGTTTTTGTCGTTCAAAAGTTGTTACATGGCGAGTACTTCTTATTGTTCGTTTTCTGCACAGAGGATGCCTAAGACACGACAGGCGGCCTTTATTCTCATCGAGCTTATGCTTGCAGTGGCTATTCTGGCGTTGCTAGGTTATGTGGCTATTTCAAATTACGTAGACTACATGGAGCGTGCGCATGTCGCGCAAGCTAAGGACGATATTATCGCAATCTCCTCCAAGTTAGACCAATATTACAATGGCGCAGAGCGGTACCCTAAGTCATTGAGCGAACTCGGGTTAACTACAATTGATCCCTGGGGACGCCCGTATATCTATGTCGATTTGACAACAAGAGACGGTCACGGAATGGCACGCCGCGATCGTAACCTCAGACCTTTGAATTTAGATTATGACTTGTACAGCATTGGTAAAGATGGCGTCACAAAAAAGCCAATTTCACAAACGGACAGCCTTGACGACGTAGTGCGCGCTAATGACGGTCGCTTTATAGACCTTGCGTCGAAATTCTAACTAAACGATCGACTAGCATAACCACTGTGTGAAGTTACAAATCTGTACCGCATAAAGCGAGACCAGGCTCACCGTCCGTCATAAAGACCGAACGGTGACCCTGGTTAGGCCCATCCAAGCGTCAGACAGATTATTTATTACCGGTACCACTCGGCCTCGACGTGGCGCTAGTTGTCGCATTTTCGCCTGTCGGGCTCATGCGACCTTCGCGGTTAGCTTGAGTCTTGCCGGATGCATCCATGGTCGTTGCGCCTGCACTGCCCATGTCAGACTTTGCTTTTGGGCCGGCTTTGGCTGCAGGCATTCCATCTTTTTTCGGGGCAGAAACGCTGCTTGTCTCATTCTGTCCAGTCGGGCTCATTTTGCCTTCGCGGTTCATTTCAGTCTTTCCAGTGGCATCCTTCGTGGCCGTATCCGCTGCGCCTGCGGCTTTGACTTCGGCACGAGTTGCCGACGCTGCCGGCGCTCCAGTATGGGCTGCTGCAAAAGCTGCCCCGGTAAATGCAGTGGCAATGATTGTGGCAACGACTGACTTGATCATGATGTGTCTCCAGGTTGTAGGCAGGACTTCCTGCTGGTTAAAAAAACGCGTTCCCGCAAAGGATAGTTGACATAGAGTTGTAATAACTTGTAATCAGAGAAACATACTCGTGGCGAGCATCATTGTAAGCGCCCAGTCATCCCATCTTGACGAGGCTTTTGAGGTATATGGAGGAATTAAGCAGGCGTCCAGCGATGCGGTAGCAAGTCGCTGATGCGGCGAGCCGGTAGTGTCGGCAATCGCTCCAGGACATCCTTCATGTAGGCATGTACGTCGTGGCCGTTCAGGCGCGCCGAGTGCAACAGAGTCATCGCTGCGGCAGCACGCTGCCCGGCACGCAAACTGCCCGCAAACAGCCAATTCTTTTTGCCAAGCGCAATTGGCCTGATCTGGTTCTCCACCCAGTTGTTATCGATCGGCACCGCACCATCGTCCAGATAGTGCGTCAATGGACCCCAGCGTCCCAGGCTGTAATCGATCGCTTTGGCTGTCGCACTGCCGTCCGGTACGCGCTGCCGTTGTGCCAGCAGCCAGGCATGCAAGGTGTCGGCCGCCGGCTTGCCAAGTTGCTGCCTGGTCGCTCGCCTGGCGTCGTTATCGAACTGCTGCACCTGGCGTTCGACGTCGTACAGCACGCCGAACAGCTTCAGCGCTTCTTCGGCAATCTGGCTCTTGTGATTGGCGTACAGCTCGTGGAACTTGCGGCGGGCATGCGCCATGCAGCCAGCTTCCATCATGCCTTGCCGGAACAGCGCCTTGTACGCTACATAGTCGTCACAGACCAGCGTGCCGCGCCAGTCGCCAAGGAAGTCGCCGGCATGGCGGCCAGCGCGCGATTCGGCGAAGTCGAACACCACTGCCTTCATGCTGCTCATGCTGGTGCTGCAGTAACTCCACAGGTAGGCCCGATGCGTCTTGCCGTTGCCCGGCTTGAGCATGGCTACCGGCGTCTCGTCGGCATGCAGGACGGGCTGTGCCAGCAGTTCCTGACGGAGTGCATCGACCAGTGGCTGCAGCTGCACACCGCACACGCCGACCCACTGAGCCAAGGTTGAATCCGGGATGGCCAGTCCGGCACGGCCGAAGATGCCGCTTTGCCGGTACAACGGCAAGTGGTCCTGATATTTGGCGACCAGTACATGGGCCAGCAGGGCTGCCGTGGGGATGCCCTTGTCAATGATCTGCGGTGGCACCGGCGCCTGCACCAGGGTCTCGCATTGTCGGCAGGCCCATTTGCCGCGGATGTGGCGCTCCACCGTAAAGACACCGGGCTGGTAATCGAGCTTCTCCGCCACGTCCTCGCCGATGCGCTGCAGCTTGCAGCCGCAACCGCAGGTGGTGGAATCCGGTTCGTGGCGTATTTCCTTACGCGGCAGCGCGGCCGGCAACGGGGCGCGCCTGGGCTGCTTCTTGCCGTCGTCCTCGGCCGGCCTGGTCGGCGCGAGTTGCTCGATCTCGGCGCTCAAGGCTTCGATGTCGGTGTCGAGTGTCTCAAACAGCATGCGCTGCTGCTCGCCACTATAGGCTTCGCTCGAAGTGGCGAACTTGAGCCGCTTGAGGATGGCCAGTTCGTGGGTGAGCTTGTCGATCAATGCCTGCTTGCCACGCATCTCCGCCATGAGCCGGGTGGCCAGGTCGCGCAGCTGTTGGGCGTCGAGGTGGTCCAACTCTGGCGTGGCGGTCATCATGGAACCACATCCTGCCACAGCCGGAACCGGTTTACAACAGCCACACCCAGCGGTGGCTAAATTACCGTAATGACGCCGGCCTGACCAAGGCGGTGCCACGGCAAGCCAACCACCAGCGCATCGAGTTGCACCTGCGACAGCGCCATGGTTGTGCCGGTACCGGAAGGCCAGGCGAACCGCCCCTGATGCAGCCGCCGTGAGGCAAGCCAGATGCCGATGCCATCGTGGACCAGCACCTTCATGCGGTTTGCCCGGCGATTGGCGAAGAGGTAGGCATGATGCGGCTGTGCGCTGCCGAAGACGGTGACGACACGCGCCAGAGCCGATTCCATGCCGGCACGCATGTCCAGCGGAGCGACCGCCAGCCAGACGGCATCGATGCGGATCACCGCAGCCACCCTTGCAGCCAGGTCGCGCATTCTGCCGCGGCCGACGCTGGCCAGCGCACCGTCACCATGGCCGCGCCACGCCGGATTTCAATGACGATATCGGGCGCGCCGGCTGCAGCATCGCCCAGGTTCAACTGCAAAGGAACGAACTCGGCCTGCTTGATCGGCATTGGCTGATCCGCTGAGATGCCAGCATCCGGTTGCCCCAGTTCATGGTCTGCGACCCAGCGCCGCAGCAGATTCGCATTGAGCCGATAGTGCAGTGCCACCGCAGCAATCGACACGCCCGGATGCCTGCATGCCCTGACTGCCTCGGCCTTGAACGCTGCGCTATGCCGCCGGCGCCGCATCGGCATGAGTTCCCTGTTCTCTTCCATGGTGTACACGTGTCCACTTAAGTCCTGGTGGACAGGATGCTCTCTCGATACCATCCATCACTTCAAGATGGGATCACCGGGTGCTTACGCATCATTAGATGCAATAAGTCATCATTTATTGCGGGAATCGTTAACAGAGCCTTAATAGCCACCTCAACAGCCATCGCTACCAATTTCGATGGGTCTTTGCAACCATGTTGATAAGAGCGGGGACGCGACAGGAGCCGGTAAGTTGTATAGTCCGATCTGGCAGCCATAACGGCGAGGGCTGTTACGACGGAACAGATCGAGTAAAGTGATGCCATTCGTCGGGGTGCTAGGGTTTGGTTCTAGCATCCAACGTTCAATGATCTGCGGATCGGGTCGCAGCGCCAAGCACAGTAGAAAGCCGCGATACCAGGTCAGGACCAATAGAACGACAAGCACTGGTATTCACTGGACTTTTGCATAGAGCCTATGACAACCCGAAATCTAATACGCCCGTTTATTGTTGCCAGAAACGAGCGAGGAGCGGCTTGGTGCTAATGCCGTGTAGGTAAACAGAAAGCATGATGGCAGTAAGCGTGAGTGATGCCATTTCACGCGCGAGATTCTCAGGCAGCCCATGTTGAATCGCATACATCAAGTAATAAACAGAGCCGATGCCGCGTACGCCAAACCAGCCAGTGATGGCCCGCAGACGGAACGAAGTTTTGGTGCCAATCAGCCCAATACAAACGCTTAGCGGCCGAGCAACGAAGAACAGAAACGCCGCCAACCCTACCGCGCGCCAGCTCCACTCACCTAGATAGAGCATTCCGCCTAAAAGCAGGACCAGCATTAGCTCGGAGAGTCGCTCTAGATGCTCTTTGAAAACTAATGCCTCTGCACTTACAGTAAGCGGTGCCTGATGCTCAGGATTAACCTTCGCAGCAACGGACTTGGATATATCTGACTCAAGAACCCCTGCCTTATCCCGAGGCGCTCCGGCAAGAACCAGTTCTGTATGGCGTAATGCGACTCCAGCGAAAAAGACACCAAGAAAACCCCATGTTTTAAACGAAACGCACAAGCCGTAGGCAATCGCAATCAGACCAAGTCCGACCAAGTCATCGAGCACGTCATGTTTTGGCTTGGCGCCTCGCAGCATCCAACCGACTTTAGCAAGTGCAGCGCCGCATGCTGTGCCGATAAGGATGGCACCAACCGTCGCCCAAAGAACATCAACGAGTAACCAAGTCTGACCAAAAGAACCAATACTATGCAATCCCAGCATACCAAGGCCCAGCATGACAAACGGGAACGCACTGCCATCATTCATGCCAGCTTCGCAAGTAAGCATAAAACGCAGTTCGTCGCTATCGCCGGCGTGCCGGACCTGTACGTCAGTGGCCAGTACCGGATCTGTAGGCGCTAGAATTCCACCAAGCAAAATGCCAGCTCCTAGCGGAAGATTAAAGACGAAATAGCAGAATGCAGCTACCAGCACTACCGTTATCGTCATCGAGACCCAAGCAAGGCGCACTGGCGCCGCCCATCGCTTAAGCGTAACAGGTACCGGCATTTTGACGCCGGCGGAAAACAGTGAAATCAGTACAGCGATTTCGGTTGCCACTTCAAGCGTGGCAGATTGCTTTAGAGGATCAAACGTAAAGATATGAAGGAAGGTTGGTCCGAGTAGAAGTCCAACTGTCAGGTAGAAAATGGCCGACGTTACCGGAAGGCGCTTGATCGTCGTCGCGGCTAGCCCACGAGCAAGCATCAAGGTGCCAATTAATATGAACCAGTTGGCATTTGTCATCGTAAAGAATCGCTGCTGAAATGTTCGAGGCCGTATGACCTTAACAATGACGTTTTACTTCTTACTTTAGAAAAAAAATGAAAGGTGCGTTGATTGCACGCATAGTTTTTAGACGTCTACACATTGGAAATAGGCTGATTGGTTTCCACGTCCAGTGGCTGATTAATGCTGCTGATGCCATCGGACAGTAGCGGTCCACTT
The DNA here is from genome assembly GCA_963522035.1 of uncultured Noviherbaspirillum sp. GTDB lineage: Bacteria > Pseudomonadota > Gammaproteobacteria > Burkholderiales > Burkholderiaceae_D > Noviherbaspirillum_A. The sequence goes on from CAUQYP010000001.1 coordinate 13,384, forward strand.
TCCGATTGTAAATGGATTTGCACTTGCCCTGCCGGGCGTTAAGAAACGCGTTGTACAGCTGCACGACCTAAGTGATTCTCATGCAATCCCTTGTTCAAAAACGCCGCAGCGGCGTCTGCGGCTGCCTTCGAAGGGAAATGTCGTGCTTCCATAACTGAAGACGCTTCACTTCCTTTATTTCCTACCATTTTTCCATCTTTGTATGTAACAACCCAAACTTCCACCACGACATCCTCCACAAATTGCTTGCCCTCGTAGCTGGCCGACGCGGCCGACACCGCTATAGGTGACTATGTGAACAACTTTAGAGAAGCATTGGTAAGTTGTCAAAAGAATAGTAGAAGTAGAATCGAGCCCCATGCCTGCCAACTACCAGTAACTGACCCTGGCATGATATGCATATCTTTTCTGAACGGTTTGAAAAGACAGACTCGGTGAAATCTGCATCAAAATTAGACATGGATGACCAGCAGATCATCGTCAATGATAGAGAGCAACTGATCTATTTGTTGACCGAAGCGGCCGAAATTGAACCTAGTCTGATGTGTTCTTATCTTTATGCTAATTGGAGTCTCAAGGCACGTACCGATGAGGGGCTTACAGAACCTCAACTTCGAGGAATTCATGGTTGGCGTGACAGCATGCAAAGTGTCGCTATGGAGGAAATGCTCCACATAGGGCTGGTCAATAACCTGCTGATGAGTCTTTCTTCATAACTTTATTGGATATGGCTAAAAACCTCTGCAGCAGAGATCTTTTTCTGGTCCAACTTGTCTAGTCGAGTAAGATTCTTCATTTCCAACCATGCACATGATCATCAGCAAGAGCCGCTTTTTCGAAGCCGTCTGATTCAAATAAGAAAGAAAAAATTGACTACGCTATCATTGAAGCGCATGGAAACATGCGATACCGATTATATTGATCAAGGTACGGGCACCCCGGTTCTCTTCATCCATGGTTCTCTCGCCGACTGCCGTTCATGGGAGCATCAGCAAAAAGTTGTTGGACAATCATTTCGGTTTATTGCGCTGAACCTGCGTTATCACGGTACCAAAGTATGGCCCGACGAAGGAACGGCATATTCAATCATTGATCATGTCAGACAGGTGATCATGTTTATTCGTGCCCTCAACCTCGGGAAGGTTCATCTGATTGGCCACTCTTACGGCGCCGAAGTTGCAATGTATGTGGCCCTGCAGGCACAAGACTTATTATCCAGTGTAGTGCTTCATGAACCACCCGGTGACTTTTTAGTAACAGGACCGGATGCCCCTGCCATTCTAGAGGAAAGAGCAAAACTGTTTGCTCCTGCAAAAGCCGCTGCCAATACCGGACGACTGGACGAGTCTGCAAGACTGCTTATTACGGCGGTCATGAACCATGGACCTGATATCTGGGATAAAGCATCAGAGTCAAGCCGGGCAATAGTTCTTGACAACGCGAGGACCCTTCCTCTGCTTTTCTCTGCATTGCCTCCAACGCCTTTAACCTGCGACCAACTTAACCAGATTAAAGTACCGGTGCTCGTCATCAATGGTGAGAAGACAATGCCTTATTTCGAACGCGTAGGACAGCGATTAACAGAGTGCATTGAAGAAAGCATGCGTACAATCATTCCGCATACGACACATGCGTCTCAAGATCAGGATGTTGATACGTACAACAAGGTATTGCTTTCTTTTTTAAAGGGGTAAAGCACGTAATTGCTATCGTGCCTTTGCTGAAGATGTGCAATTGATTTCCTTGCACTGCGACGCGGTTGCAGACCTTTTGCTTTTCGTTTTGTGGCACTTAACCGTTAATACTATACTAATAGCCATCTATGCCAAAATATTTGCAAAGATCCGCTTCCAGTTGATTTCTGCCAATTGCGACTGGCTGCATTCGACCCATAGCAGACATAATAGTTAGCTTAAAAATTTAAGCAAAACTGCAAGGCAGAATATGCCGAATTCAAATTTTCTTGCTGAATGCACTTGTTTTATAGTTGTGGTACGCATTCCAACGACGTGCCACATAGTCCCATAAAATAAAATCGATCCTATTAGCCCATTTCCTACAATAAGCCATGAATTGAAGGTTGTAGCGAAGACAATTGTAAGTGCAACAAAAAAAATGCTAGAACAAAATATGCCATTTGAGACCGTAGCTGGCACATAACTAAGCTTCTTACATCGAACGCATTTCGCGGGCAAACTCACAAAAGACCACCATTTTTGGATGTAAGAGATTCCTAATTGATTGCAGTGATTACAACGGTACATATATCGTCGATCTGCGAAGATTTCACCATAACTTATTTCTTCGGTGTTGAAAAACCAAATTGAGTCATGGTTCGACGCACTATAGGATGGTGGTCGAAAGCAAGGAACAAAACTGCAAAGAAGAAAACAAGTAAGCGGAGGCCGGATGAAAACGAATCCAACCATTGGCCTGCTACTAATAATTTATAGCACTCCAATACTCCAATTAGGATAATTGGACATGCCAATAGAAGTGCTAGGCCTTTGAATATACGTCTTGAACCATAAGATGAATTTGTGTTGTGGTCTGCTCCCAGCAGAACCGCAGAAAGGAACATTAATGACCCGAACACCAAGCCACCCATGCCCAACTTGCCGAATTTAAAGAAGTCGGCTCCCGTAAATAATATTCCGAGCACCACACAGATAAACTGAAGAAAAACAGTGAAAAATCGCATGAGATTTATAACGCCAACTTACTGCACTTTTTGAATTCGGAATTTTTGCTGTATCCGTAAGCCTAAACAAGTCAGCAATGCCACTATACCTATCATCGCTTCAAGCACCGATACGGCCCATATTCCCATGCCACCGTCCTTGATTAACGTAAGCATAGAAAGAAGCACTGAAAATAATCCGGCAATAGTACAGCAGCCAATAGAAAGCCATCGACGCTGACCAAAACGCGCTGCAACGTAAAGGATGGCACCCGGAACTACCACAAGAGCAGCAAGATATAGTAGATTAAAAGACTGTGAAAGCAAAATCCGAATTGGCCATTTACTTGATGCAAAGTTATATGAAACTACTACCCACAATGAAATCAAAAAAGGAACCAATAGCGCAAAAATAAAAATGCGGTGTATAAGACGTGACATAGATCGTAGATAGCCGTTACAGAATCTCTAGATACTAACAGAATTAATTTCCTTAAAGTAACTATTTTGTCGGTTTTGAAAGGTCTGCTTCTGGCCGACCACGGCCTGATGGCAACTGGCACTTTCGACCCATTATAGATACTCCGTCTCGCTTTCGGTGATACTGGGAACGGCTGGCAGGCAATTTCCAGTCAAGGCGGGACTTGCACCCGCGGACTACGAATAAATCGACCCAAACATGTGATGTTCGCCGCTTTAGTTTCGAGTCCGCGGGTGTGCTTGCGCTCTTAAACGAATACTCAGGGTTCGCCGTCCGACCGGCTCACTATATTGCCTTCGCAGAACGCAAGCTCGCACGCCCCGTTCCAATAATCTATCACTTCAGGAGGTGTTTGATGAACCCTCTCTCTGATTCTGGCAGCCCATTTACTGCTTTCGTTGGCATCGATTGGGCAGACACAAAGCATGATGTCTGTGTGCAGGGGGCCAATAGTGACCAGCGCGAATTCGCCTCCTTTCCCCACCAGACCAACCGCATTGAAGAATGGGCATCGGAGATGCACCGTCGTTTCGGCGGCACGATCGCCATTGCGCTTGAGCTGGCCAAAGGGCCTATTGTCTATGCTCTGCAGAAATATGATTTCTTCGTGCTCTTTCCAATCAATCCATCCACCCTCGCGAAGTATCGGGAAGCTTTTAAACCCAGCCGTGCCAAAGACGATCCCAGCGATGCAGAGCTTGCCCTGGATCTGCTGTTACGGCATGCCGATCGGTTCCGGCCTCTCAAGCCACAAAGTGTGGCCATGCGCACGCTGCTGACCTTGGTCGAGCAGCGGCGAGAACTAATTGGCGACAAGACCCGATTTACCAACCGGCTATGCAATACGTTGAAGCAATACTATCCACAAGCGCTTGAGTGGTTCGAACAACGCGATACCGCTTTGTTCTGTGACTTCATTAGCCGCTGGCCAACCCTGATGGATGCCAAGCGCGCCCGGACGAGCACCTTAAAGGCATTCTTCAACAAGCACAATGCGCGGCGTGCCAAGATTGTTGAGACGCGTATTGCGTCGATCAAGTCGGCAATGTCCCTAACCTCGGACAAGGCTGTCGTTTCGCCTTATCGCCTGCAGGCACTGGTGTTGATTGATCAGTTGCGCATTACCTTGCAAGCCATCGATCGCTTTGATAAGGAAATCGCCTTGGTCGCGCCAACGCTCGCAGACTATGCATTGTTCAGTGAATTGCCTGGTGCTGGTCCTTCCTTGGCACCTCGATTGCTGGTTGCCTTTGGCGAGCAACGTGAACGATTTGCAAATGCCGGTGAACTCCAGCGCTATTCGGGTGTAGCACCGGTTACCGAGCGCAGTGGCAAGAAGTGCTGGGTGCATTGGCGCTGGCAGTGCCCAACGTTTCTGCGACAAACCTTCGTGGAATGGGCAGGCCAGACCATCAATAAGTCCACTTGGGCAGCCGCTTACTATCGTCACCAACGTGCCAAGGGCAGCACTTACCAGGCGGCTATTCGCGCCTTGGCATTCAAGTGGATCCGGATCCTCTACCGATGCTGGCAAACCAGGACGCCTTACGATGAAGCACGGTACCTCGACGCTCTGCGACGACGTCAATCATCTCTGTTTACGCTACTAACCCCATCGTCCTAAATCACTTGACGGACTACCTCAGGGCGTGAAGCGGTCCTTCACTTCGTCCTATCCAACGCAGACAGGATACTAAAAAACGTGGTGTAGCCATGTATTCAAATACAGGAGCCAACTAATACATGTTTGAAGAGCTGCAACGAAGCCGGCTAAAAGCATTACAAAAAATATTATAAACAGACAACCTGTATTCTGATGTCCGCCGCTACGGAAAACCAACTTGGTCCTAAAGATTCGATTAAAAAACTTGAGAGCGAACTCACCAAGTAACTCTAACAAAGCACTAAATATTTCCATGATAATGCTTTTATATTTTAATAAATCAGGATGCTTTTCATCGCTATAAACGATTTTTCAGGCTACTCTCGTCTTAGCTGAAACCAGCACAGTCGACCCAAAGCAGACGGTTGATGAAACACGGGCAACCGCCGGTCTTGTAAACCGTTTAGTAAAACGGTAAATTTTCAGCAATGGCATTGGAACTACTTTTTTAAATTCAATCATCTACTTCATCTTAACTCAGCGAATCTTCGCTTTTTCGTCAGAGTCGTTAGATCAAAGATAGAAACAAAAACTGATACTGCTGTTAAACCGAACATCGCTTCACACCAAAACATTGCAACTATACGGCTATGCTTTAAGCTATTAAAAAATGCGTAGCTAATCTGATGTGGCTCAACGGATCCAGTCCCAAGATTAATTTGCGACCACAGCAAAATCATAGCAAACAATATTGTAATAACTTTTGAAACAGTAGAGCGACGACCCCGCATAGAGTAAATGGCTTTTAAATTCCCTGTTGTGAAAGTCATAAAAAATCCCAGCAATATCCCTCCGTAAAAGCATAACGAAGCAGTGAATGCTAGCGCAAATGGAAAATCACCTTCATTTCCTAATGCCAGCGCATTTGGAAGGATTAATTTCGATATAGAATTTTGACTAATAGCCGGCAAAACTAGAATGCAAGCACCTATTGTGGCACCAAATATAACGGCAATCATGGCAACGAAATTTCTCGATACCAAGGGAAAGAGAACTGCTCCATTTCTGTCCAAAAATTTATCCTAGTGCTTAACTAATGTTCTATGGTTAATAACTAAAAACGGAATCATGGATCTCAGGCTTTTTCCCATCTCATCGTTCTCGGCGGAAAGGCAATAATCTTAGCCAGCAATAGCTAGACGCCTCTAAACTTACGTGTGAGCGGGTCAGATCCCCGTCATTTAATGGATTCGCGACAAAGAATGGTAGCACAAATAGTTTCTTTAGAGAAATTTCGTGGATGGTTGGCTTAGGTCCGCTTTTGGCCGAAGACGGTCTGGCGGTGAACTGGCGCTATCGACCCAGGCTGTGTGAAAACACGGATAAAAACTTGGCTCAGAAAAATCGACGCGTCAGAACCCGCTACATTGAACGATCGGAGGCTCGGGAATAGTGAGAGCACCTCTGAAAACATACCTAACTTGCGTTTTTACACAGCCTGGACCCTAAGCGGTCACTAAGCACGATAGGTTTATCAAGCCAGCGTTGACAGGATCTTGGTCCACATCGACTATCGCAAACTTTCCTATAGCTCGCCGTTGCTAAGACCCTGACACAGCCGTAATTGCTGTGCCTATTAGCGGAACAAGTTTGGCAGTAAAGTCGATTGCAGCTGAAAGCCCGCCTGCTATTTTTCCGACTTTTTCGACTTTATCAGCGGCTTCAGTGAGATAGCTACGCTGGGCTTCATTTAAAGTAGGCTCTGCGGCACGAAGTTGTTCCGTAGCATCAGCGATTTCTGAGACCGCGTTTCGGCACGCTCGATGCAAAGAATCAATGCCTTCGAAGCTTGCTGTGACTATTCCTTCCTCGAGTTCCTTCAGCAATTGCTCCATGAAGGCATGTACGGAAGGTGGAAATCGCATTGAGGTCAGACGCGCTTTCAAGGAAATAATGTCATTGAGAACTTGAGCGGTGTCTGTATCGCTGACTGAATGTTCAGAGCAGGGGAGGACGTTTGCTGCCCACCCCAAAGCGAGTGTGTATTCGCCACTGCAAAGCTGTGGAAAATTGGTCAGCACCTGCTTAATATTATGCATAGCCGCTAAAGCAGTATTTGCTGCCTCAATTGGCGCAAACAGGTCTGGCGTAATGCTCGGATGCTGGCTCAGCGCACCGAGCACCGCACGTTGCTGTTTCCTGAGAGACGTGATTGCTGCTCTAACGAGATCTTGCTGATCTGGATTGTCTGGATCATACGACTGGATTCCTAAAGCAGCAGCATAGGCCACGTCAATATGTTGGTTCGCGTAAATCACGCTGATCAGAGCGAATTGACGGCAACGCCAAGCCGAGTTGCTTGGGGGAGTGATTACTCGACCTTCGCCCTGTGCCTGCATGTAGATTCCTTTTTCTCTGTTTGTTACACAATTATAACTGTGAGTTTCTCCGGGGAAGATGCGTCACCGTCGGCTCGTGGCCGGCTGTTGCCTTTGCCCCAAGGGGGAAAACCGACCCAAACCGGTCGCTGCGTTCCATTTCTTCGAATGTCCGACACAACACAAAAGCAGTCGTAGATTTGGGACATCCTCATTGTTCGATTTCCAAGGTAGGAACCAGTAATTCGACTCCGTATTCCGTAGCACTCTGCAGTAACAACTTAGCAGCCAAATAATCGCTCGGCCTCCTGTTGACTTTCCGAGCATCAACCAAATTGTTCCCAAGGCTTTGCGAAGATTCTGCAGGAGCCGCAGAATATCTGCTGCAACGCGTTTCACGCAATTCCAAAACGAAACCCAGTGATCGCAAGGGAGTAAGCTGTCAACATGCCCATCAAATCAAACAATCGACCGCTTTCCTTATGGATGACAACGAACGCCGCATTCTGCAATTCCCGCCTCCCTCACCAGGGTACGTTCCCAGCAATCTGCCTTTCTTTGTCGTAGGCATTGGGGCCTCGGCCGGCGGCATTGACGCGCTGCTACGGTTTCTTGACGCCATGCCGGCCAACAATGGCATGGCCTTCGTGGTTGTGCTCCATTTATCGCCGAAGCACGATAGCAATATGCATACGATCCTGCACGGCAAGACCAGGATGCCGGTTATCCAGGTGAATGAAACCGTGCTGATCGAAGCCAACCATGTCTACGTCATTCCACCGTCGAAAGACCTATTGATGAATGACGGTTCGCTGCAAGTGGTCTCTGCGGCACGTCCGCGCGGCCGCCATATCGCCGTTGACATTTTCCTGCGCACACTGGCCGAGGTGCACCGCGAGCGGGCGGTCGGCATCATTCTTTCCGGGGCCGGCTCGGACGGTGCTGTCGGCATCTCCCGCATTAAGGAAAGGGGGGGAATCACCATTGCTCAGACACCTGATGACGCCGAATATGACAGCATGCCGCGCAGTGCGATCGAAACTGGCATGGTGGACCTGGTGCTGCCGGTTACCGAAATGCCGCAGAAGCTCATCGAATTGTCCCGCAACGCCAGCATATTGCAACTGCCGCCAGCCGGCGATGCCGAGCAAGCCATTAGCCTCAGTAACCCCGAGGCGCACGCTGAAGTATCGGAGGTGGCATTGCGGAACCTTCTGCGGTTGTTGCATGACAGGACTGGCCATGATTTTACGCACTACAAGCGCGCAACTGTCCTGCGCCGCATTGAGCGGCGCTTGCAAGTCAACGGCTTGCCCAATGTGCCGGCATACGTGAAGTTCCTAGAACAGCATGAGCCGGAGACGAAAGCGCTGCTTCAGGACATGCTCATTGGCGTTACAAACTTCTTTCGCGACCGCGAAGCCTTCGAAACGCTGGAACGGGATATCATTCCCAAAATCTTCGAACAGGGGCAGGACAACGAACAGATCCGCGCCTGGTCATTGGGATGTGCGACCGGCGAAGAAGCCTATTCACTTGCGATGCTGCTGGCTGATCAGAATACGCTGATGAACAAGCCCAGGTCGATCCAGGTATTCGCCTCGGATATCGATGAACGGGCCATCGATATCGCCCGCCATGGGCTCTATCCCGAGTCCATCATCACCGATGTGCCTCCTTCCCGTTTGCGCCAGCATTTCGACAAACGGCAGCAACACTACTGCATCAAGCGGGAAATTCGGGAGAAGGTAATGTTCGCGGTTCATAACATTCTGCGGGACCCTCCATTTCCGAAGCTTCACCTGATCACCTGCCGCAACCTGCTCATTTACCTGAGCCGGGACATCCAGAAAAAGGTGATCGAGATGCTGCATTATGCGTTGCAGCCGAATGGCTATTTGTTCCTCGGCAGTGCGGAAACCGTGGACACGAATTCGGATCTGTTTAAGCCCATTGACAAGAAGCACCGCATTTATCAAGCCACTAGCGCCCGCGTGGTTCGCTCTTTCTTCAGCGCCCCGATATTGCGTACCAGGGAAACGCCTCTACCCGGCAAAGCACCGGCGAAACGCTCAGACCGGCGGCAGAGGACGCCAAAAGAAGTGCATCAGACCCTTTTCGAAGATTATGGGCCGCCAAGCATTCTGATTGACCAAAATAATGATGTCGTCTATGCGACCAAGCATGCGGGGCGTTTCCTGCGCCACCCTGGTGGAGAGACGACCAATAACGTGCTCAGCACGGTGCATCCAGATCTGCAACTGGCATTGCGCACCGGCCTTTTCCAAGCGACAACCTCCCAGCAACCTGTGGTCACGCCCTATACCCCAATATCGGAAGGTGACAAATCGACGCCGATCAGAATCATCGTTCGTCCGGCGCAGAACCAGCATGCAGAAAGCGGTTTCACCTTGCTGGTATTCGAAGAACTGGAAAGCCCGGCGCCAACGGAATTTTCCACGGTCCTACCCACTGAGAATGCCATCGTGCTGCATCTGGAAGAGGATTTGGCGCAAGCCAGGCAACAGCTACGTGCTGTCATAGATCAGTACGAGACAGCAATGGAAGACCTGAAGTCGTCGAATGAAGAACTACAGGCCATCAATGAAGAAATGCGCGCGGCCACCGAAGAGATGGAAACCAGCAAGGAAGAGCTGCAGTCGACCAATGAAGAATTGATTACTGTCAATATTGAAATGAAAAGCAAGATGGAAGAGACGGCAAAAGCCATCGACGACTTGCAAAACTTCGTCTCCGCAACGGACATCGCCGTCATCTTCATCGATCGTGGCATGCGTATCAAGCGCTATACCGAACCAGCCAGCCACCTGTTCAACCTAATCCAGACGGACATCAACCGATCGCTGAGTGACATCACGCACCGTCTTCACTATCCAGACATCTTTCAGGATATCAAGCTGGTATTCGACAAGCTCCTCCCGATCGATCAGGAAGTGCGTAGTGACGATGGCCTGTGGTATCTCGCCAAGCTGCTGCCCTACCGCACAGCAGAGGACCGCATCGACGGTGTTGTGGTTTGCTTCATTGACATTTCGAGACGCAAGGCGATCGAGGAGCGCTTACGCCTCAGCGAACAGCGCATGCGGCTTATCGCTGCCAGTACCAAGGATTACGCAATCGTCACCATGGACAGCGAGGGCATTGTCACGAGCTGGAATGGCGGCGCGGAACGACTATTTGGTTACTGTGCGGAGGAAATGATCGGGCGAAGCGCTGAAATACTGTACCCAGAGGAAGACCGCGCGAAAGGCGCGTTTACCGACGAGCTGCGCCGGGCACGGAATGACGGGCGCGCCGAGGATGATCGCTGGCATATACGCAAGAATGGATCGCAGGTTTTCTGCAGCGGTATTTCCTCTCCGCTGACGGATGAAACGATGTACGGCTATGTAAAGATCGCCCGCGACATGACAAGTTCTAAATGGATGCGGGACCAACAGGATGCCAGGCTGGAATGGGAGAGGAAGGAGCGCATCCGTGCCGAGGAAGCAGCAAAAGTGCGGGACCAGTTTTTTGCGGTGCTGTCGCATGAACTGAAGCAGCCGCTGAACCTGATCCAGTTGACGGCGGAAATGCTCGGCCGATTGCCCGAAACGGCAAAGGTCCCTGCCATTGTTCGCGGCAGCACCACGATCAAGCGGATGGTGGAAAGCCAGGCCCGAATCATTGATGACTTAATGGATTTGTCGCGCTTGCATACAGGCAAGTTGAGCTTGAACAGCACCCAGGTTGACCTGTACGAAGTAATTTCCCATGTCCTTACTGCACTCACCCCGGACGCCGCGCAAAAGGGCATTGCCATGTCTTTCGCACCAGTGACCAAGGGGCTGATCGTTCATGGCGACATGGTCCGTCTTGAACAGGTCGTTTGGAATCTGTTGAGCAATGCGCTGAAGTTCACGCCGGCCAGCGGCAAGATAGAGATAAGACTTCACCAGCATGGTGACAACGCCTGTATCGAGGTGGAGGACACTGGCCGGGGTATCCCGCCGGAATTTCTGCCTTTCATATTTGACATGTTTCGGCAAGCCAATACGGGCACCACGAGGCAATATGGCGGCTTGGGCATTGGCCTGGCGCTGGTCAAGGAACTGGTCACGAGCCATGGCGGGGAAGTTGAAGCGCATTCGGCAGGTCGAGACAAGGGCGCGCTGTTCCGTATCTTGTTGCCGATGCTTAAACAGGAACGCAGTGTCGCGCAAGCAATGCTAGCCGACAGCACGAACTTGGCTGGAAAAAGCATTTTGCTGGTAGATGACGACAAGGACGTCCTTGAATCACTGAGGACGCTGCTCGTGCTTGAGGAGGCGCAGGTCACGCATGCGGCTAGTGCACCGGAAGCATTAGACATCGTGAAGGACACATTGAAACCGTATCATCTCATCGTTTCGGATATCGGCATGCCGGACATGGATGGCTATACCTTGCTGGCGGAGCTACGCAAGCTGCCCGCCACCAGGGCAACTCCTGCGATCGCACTGAGCGGATTCACTCGGCCGACGGATGTCACCACCGCCCTTACCGCGGGCTTTGCAACGCACATGAGCAAACCTGTAGCATTCGACCAGTTTATTGCCACGGCATGCAGGTTGATCACATGATTCCACGCGAGCGGTTTGGTCAGCATGCTGCGCCTGCTATGGACCCCAGCGGTATGCGAAGGGGCCTGCGCCGAATTGTGGCGCATAGCATTCAAGCGTTTCGATTAACGATGAATATCATCGCGTGCTTTTGAAACCACAAACGAGTGTCCGATAGTCGCTATGAAGCGGTCGCTAATCCGGATTAGACAAATGGCTCCTCATGGCCGAACTCAGACTGTCGGACAGGCTGAGATTTCGATCAGGTTTGACATTCGCTATCAAATGACGGACGAGCTAGCCAATGGTGCACCGGTTGCGCAGCTGGTTGGCCAGTCCGAGACGACCCAGCAGACGATTATGTGAATCCGCACCTGAACTTCAATTCTTTTTGAAAGCTAATTCCACATTGGAATCATTTCTTTAAAAATAGTTTGGGTTTTGGAGTCGGACAAAACCACCTTTAAATTACTCTAATTCTTACATGGAATTCAGCATTTGGCTTACTAGCTGACTTAGAATTAATTTGTAATATCGACAAATATTACAAATCTGTAAATTTTAAAAAAAGTAGCAATAAACACTTTCCATTGGCATAGGGATAGGTTCAGATACAGGCTTTGGCCGGCTAGGTATGCGGACCATTGAGAATTCTTCTTTTTTCATTAATCTTTTTTCAATAGTAATAAGGCTATTAAATGGCAACTACCAACGTTCCTACTACTCATTTAGACAATACCGTGCTCCCAAAAATTTCTTGGGGGGCTGTAATTGCTGCCGTCGTTGTGGCTCTAGCCCTACAAGCACTTTTTGGTATGCTTGGTACAGCAATTGGCGCAAGTACCATCGATCCAACCAAAGCGGATGGGTCGCCTAGTGGAACCAGTTTTGGCATTGGTGCAGGTGTTTGGTGGGTAATCACCAGCCTTATTTCTCTTTACTGCGCAGGTTGGATCTCCGGCCATCTGTCAGGCGCTCCTAGAAAAAGTGATGCCGTATTACATGGATTGGCAGCTTGGGCTCTTGTGACCATGTTGATGCTGTACTTTATTTCTAGCACCGCAGGCTCTGTTTTTAACAGTGCAACTAGCGTTCTAGGTAAAGTCGCTGATGTGTCAGCAAAAGGTGCGGCGTCTGCTGCACCAACAATCACAAACGCAGCGAAAGAAGCGGCTAGTAACGCCGGGTTTTCATTTGAAGATCTAAAAACCCAGGCACGGACGGTTCTTGCGCAAACTGGTAAGCCAAACCTGCAACCTGGTGCTGTTGAACAAGCAGCAAAAGACGCTGCATCCCCCTCGAACCAAGCAAGTCAAGGAAATCAAGATATTGGTTCTATGCTTGATCGTTTGTTTGCAAGTGGAAAAAGTGTAGCTTCCAGTGCTGACCGCGATGCAGTAATCAACGTAGTTGTACAGAGAACTGGTAAATCGAGGGCTGAAGCAGAACAGCAGGTTGTCGCTTGGGAAGCGAGCTATCAACAATCCAAAGCTAAATTTGAAGAAGCAAAGCAACAGGCAGAAGTGAAAGCTCGCCAGGCAGCAGATGCAACTGCCAAAACAGTATCAAGAGCAGCACTACTGGCATTCATCGCTTCGCTTCTGGGAGCATTGGCAGCAATGTATGGAGCATCAAAGAGCGCCACGCGATATTACATCTAAAGTTAAGGTGTAGTGGCGGTTACAAACGCAGTTATGTTCAAGTCCAATAAAATAAATGCGCTATTTCTGTCGAAAATAAAGCGCATTTATTTTTTCAATTGCTGAACGGAGCACGCGAGCCAACCGTACCTATCACCAGCTAGCAGCGGCATAATCAATTTAAATTTTATTTCGTATCTGAATGGAGCTTGGAACGGTCACTTTTGAAGTGACTTTGAAATTTATATATAAAGGAGAATCTATGAAAAATGCCATGCCCATATTGGTGTTAGAGAAATATATTGCAGAATGTGCGGCGCGAATTTCGCCGACGAAGGCACTGGAACTCGGTGAATTTTCTGATGCCAAGGGGGTGTCAATCGAATTCACTGATGATAAAAAATTTACCATTCGTGTCAACCTAGCTACCAACACTATAAAGTTGCCAGTCGGTGCGCTCAACTATCTATGGTCTGCCACTCATTTGTTTATTGCGCTGTATCAGGCCTGTGTTGCCGCTCAAGAAGATGGTAAGACGAATTTAGACTCAGCTAGCGATGCCACGGCGAATGCTGCAGTCGATCTCTTCAATTGGGCTGGCAAATATTTAATTGTTGGAAATCTTACTTGGCCAGACCATGCACCGAGGCCTTCGCTTGATAATCAGGAGGGTGATCTCATCCACCTGACAAATGAAATATTTCTAGCAACCCTTGCTTGGATATTGCACCATGAGAGAGCCCATGTTGAGTTGGAACATCAAGGCAATAGCATAGGGCCAGAGAGTATTAGGCAAGAGATGGATGCGGACCGCAGTGCAAGCCAGTGGGTCATGGCGGGCTGCGCTAACGAAGTAGAAAGACAAAAGCGAGCTTTTGGAATTACGACCGGAATTCTGGCGATGGCACTGCTAGACAGTCCGAGGCTCAAAATTCCTGAAGTTAAGTCGCATCCTCCAGATATGGAACGACTTCTCGACAATCTCGGCATTGCTCAGCTAAACCCGGAGAATATTGTCTATTCCTACAGCCTCGTTGTTCTCCAATTCTGTATTGGCCAATATGACCTAGAACAGGCCGAAGTGGACGGTGTCGATGGGCAACCTGTTCCAACATTTGAAGAAATGTTTAGGGAGCTTGCCATTCGGTACCATGTACGGCACCGCAACTAACTGCTTGTCCAACGGATGGAATACAAGTGCTTGTGTTCAATGGTAAAAATGCAATCCCAACAAATAATCTTCCAAGTTGCCATCACGGGACTGTGTGGAAATCAACAGTTGGCGCGTAGATCGTACCTAGCAAAGCAAACACTCACGGCCATCCGTTCATGGCCGAGTGCTGCCTTAGCTGGAATGGGGAAAATCCGACCTAAAGTGAACCTGGTAGGCCATCTCGGCAACACTAGTCTTTGCTGGCTAGTCGCATCTGCCCGATTGAACATCTGCGAAGAGGCATTTCGCACATCAGCTCGCAATAGACGTTTGTACTGCACCTGCGTGAACAAGCGGGCGCTCACTATGTACTTGCTCAATTAGGCTGGCATACCTGCAAATTGCCAAGCCCACCGGAGTGAGTCACGAATTCTCGCGATCACTACCGACTTTTCATTTTTTTGAACATCCTGGACATCGTAACTGCATCAAGCGCATGCATATCCACCAGCTTTAGCGATTTGACCATGTGAAGTGTCGTGGATTTGTACTTTTGAAAATGAGGTGTCTTGAGGTGCGCTTCATATGCATGGCGATCGGCATACATTTCTAGAATCCTGAATTCGGTGTCGTTCTCTCGCTGATACATCGGGAAAATGGCAATGACACCCGGTTCCAGTCTGACCGAAGCTTCGGCCTCCTCCTCGAGAATCGCCTTGTACTGCGCAAGATGCTCCACATGTATTTGGATTTCCGAGATCCGAACGATCATCTGCGGCTCTCGAGCGTGAGCGGAGTTAAAATCAAAAAGCAGCCACACAGAAATCGCCAGCACAAACAATTGATGGATAAGGTTCGATAGCGAAAGGTATTGGATTTCAGGACGCTTCCAACATTTGTCGTTCCAGATAGCCATTCTTCGCTCCCTTATTTGTTCATCGGAAAGGCAATGACGCAGATACAGTATCATTAGATGGATACGCCAGTACCCACTACGCATAATGTGCGCATGTAACGCATGGGTTGTTGGCCGAAGACGCGGCTGTATTCACGGTTAAACTGGCTGGCACTTTTATAGCCAACCCTAAAGGTCGGACTTGCGGCGTCAAGGCCATCCACGAGCATCTGCCGCCGCGTCTCATGCATGCGGAGCTGCTTCTGATAATGGAGCGAACTGCGATCGTCTAGTGAATGCTTTTAGCCGGAACTGCCCGGTGGACTATCTAAGCAGGTACGCAAAAGTCTTTTGAAACAGCCCGTTTTTATGGCCTTCAATGGAACTTGACGGAGGCGCCATGTGAAAAATGGATCTCATATAGAACCAGGAGTGGACCATGGATGCAAACCTACGACCAGTGTGCGATCTACGTAAGTGCGGAACGCAATCTGATGGGCATGCTGTACGGACAAGGCAAAAAATCGTTCAGCGCCGACAAGCAGTGATAACATCAATGAATAGGGATAATCGATCGTCCCGTGTTTAGGCGGCCTGTTGATCGAAGCTGGCGACAGCCGTGGAGCATGCTGTCCCCGCATCTTTGGTTGAACTACGTTTTATCAAAAGACTTCTGCTTACCTGCTTAGCATTCCGACGTCGTGTGCTGTGGCTTAGCGAAGATGCGCGGAAAGCAGCTTGGTCATTTCGAACATAGTGACTTGATCCTTACCAAATATGGGTTTGAGCTTCGCGTCGGCGTTGACGTTACGCTTGTTTTCTTGTGCCTGTAGGTTGTTGGCCTTGATGTATTCCCATATTTTCTTCGTAACCTCAGTGCGCGGGATGGCCTCACCGCCAATGATAGCCGCGAGTTCTGCCGAAGGGGTTAGCGCTTTATTGAAACCAGTTGGTGAGCCTGCAGATTTCGCGGCAGGTGCTTTTTTTGCTACGGGTGATTTTTTTACGGCTGTAGCCATGGATTCTCCGATTGAACTAATGTGATTTACGTAGTAGCGGGCTTGCAGCCTTTGGCAGCAATAAAAATTTTCCCGAGTGCGGCAAGCAGTTTAACTGACCAGATGCTCGACGCAACTAAAAAATTTTTTGTGTTCAGCTCAATTCGATCAAAAAGTTAAAACTTCTTATTTTTATTGCGTTATAAAATTAAGAGTCGGCGAATCAAAAATCGTCGCAAGAATTTTTCTAAAGTGCCTGCCGGAAACTGCAAGACGGCGAGGTGGTGCTTTCGACCCACTGCGGTCATTCAGCTCGATTTTGCAAAAGGGCTGGTATCTATACATTAGGAGCCGTCGTTGCTGGTGGCGAATAGCAGTAATCTGCAAAACTCAATGGCAGTAAGTGGCATAGCCGACCTAAGAAGACTAAATGCCTTTCCAAATAGAAACTGAAAATTACCTGAATAGGTTTATTCGCTTTGGAGTGTCATTGTCTGTAGTCCATTCTGACGACACTTTTGAGCGGCAACCTGTCGATACCATCGTGAAACGAGTTGCGGGCGTAACCGGGTTCAATGTTCTGTGGCTGCCGTCACATGATGCTGCAAACACAGCACCAGGGCGTCGAAAGTTGTCTTGCAGCGTGGGCTATTGCGCAAGTCTTCATGCATTGTGACCCATGTGTCCAACACCAGGGTGCACTGTTCCGGAAGTATGCGTATGAGGTTTGGATCGCGTTTAGCCAAGGCCACTTGGCAAAAGCCAATACCGTAGCCGGCACGGATTAGTGCAAGCTGCCCCAAGTCGCTGTCTGTACGCAGGGAAAACGCGTCGCGTGTCCACGCCGGCAGCTTTTTGCCTGCAGCGCGCACAAATGGCGTTTCCTCATCGAATCCAATCAGTGCATGCTGCAACAGTTGCATTAGGGTAGACGGGATACCTTGACGCTGCAGGTAATCCGCATGCGCATACAACCTAACCTTTACCTTGCCTACGCGCCGGGCAATGAGCAGATTTTGAGTTGGAATCATCATACGAACCGCGATGTCCGCTTCCCTTTGCAATAGGCCCTGCATCCGGTTAGTCGAAACCAGTTCAAAATTATTTCGAAGCTTTCCAAGAAAAATTTTTTTACAACATTTTTTTGATACAAATTGGTAATTTTATTTTACCTTAATTCTTACATGAACTTCAGTGTTTGGCTTACTCGTTGTCATGATGTTAATTTGTAAGATATATCATCATTAATTTTTAAATTTGACGAAAGTAAAAATGAATACTGTGACCGATTTCAGTACTGCCTTCATGGCGTCCATAGCAGGTGCAATGGCCATGTTTTTCACTGCCATTCCACGATTAATAGGCTTTGTCCTCATTCTTGTAATAGGTTGGTTCATTGCTACGCTTATAGGGAAAGCTGTTGCTGCACTACTGCAGGCTGTGCGTTTTAATACACTTGCGGACCGCGCTGGAATTTCGTCATTTGTGCAAAAGATGGGTGTCAAGACTGATGCATCGAGCTTTTTAGGTGAAATAATTAAATGGTTTATTCGTCTTATAGTAATGGTGATTGCCTTTGATGGCCTCGGTCTGCCTGCCGTCTCCGCAGTACTCACGCAGTTTTTGCTCTGGCTTCCAAATCTTATAGTAGCACTAGTCATTATTGTGCTAGGTGGGTTGGCAGCTCAGGCGCTCCAAGGCATCGTCCGCGGCGCGGCTTCAGAAGCCGGCTTTTCCAACCCAGAGTTAATCGCCAAGATTGCAAAAGTAGCTGTATGGATTTTTACTATTGTCATCGCAGTGAACCAGTTGGGAATTGCTGTCACCCTTATTAACACGCTTTTCATGGGCTTCATCGGTGCAGTCGCACTGGCACTTGGACTGGCATTTGGATTGGGCGGCAAAGAAACAGCAGCGAAAATTGTGAGTAAATGGTACAACGAAAGTGATGAAACAGCTTCGAAAATAAAAGATGCTGCGACTAGCATCAATGATCATATACCTCCTAGGATATAAGCCATTTGCTTACTGAACTTGTTCATTGAATATTTTAACGGGTGTTGTGTTCAACATTTAATAAAAAGTGTAGCGTTAAATCATTCCGCAGTTGTGTAGACCCCGTTAAATGCGCTGATTCATAGCTTGAACAAAACAAGGTTTTCGGAGGGCTCTTGGTATGCAGTAGGTGTCTGCTGTCAATTTCGTTGCTGCTGAAATCTCAGCAACGAAATTGGCAGTGGACGTAATGAGCGTTCTAGGTGCAATGTGGCTGAGACCGCAATATAGCTGGTGCATGCCAATAATTGCTACACCTTGATAGTAAATTGCAAATCCCTACCGGATTGGCACATAAATTGTCTTATCAAAGGGATATCAATAATTCTGCCTATATAGGTATTTCTTCAAAAAACAGGTCGTAGGCACGCTCGCACAGAACGGCGAGAAGGTTTCTGCTAACCTAACAAATTAAGGTTTGCGTTTGGTGAGAAGGTAAAACTACAGCGTATGCTGTTTTCCTAGGTTGATAAAACGCGCAGTATTAAAATTTATATCGTGAAGATGTAAGGAATATTGGGTCCACTGGAATTGTTTGTAATATCGTAGTATTACCAGCTCGGGCAAAAAACTATTTATGACTTTATCTGCATCATCTATTTTGTTGCCTGTTTTGCTTGACTCATTGGTGAAACGCAATGGCATGTGGCCATAAAAATCTCACTTGAAGCCATATTTATTCTCAGCTTCACGTATTCCCAGCGTGCGAAGCAAGGCTTCATACTCAGTAGATCCCTGCTTTTGTTGAAGTAAGGCACGTTGCTCTTCAAAAATCCGGCATGCTTCCATTATTTCACGTAGCTGTTCTATCTCGCGATAATGAGCAGCGATTTTTTGGTTCATTTGCTGCAGGGTTGCCGTCATTTCTTTGTCTCGGGTGACTAGCTCCAAGATTATATTATCAGGGCACTGTTCTATTAACTCCTCAATAAATTGAGTCGGTGTATCCTGCAGCGCATTGACCGCAGCCAGGAGGCGTCGCTGTGGCCATTCATATTCCGCAGGTTCGCCCTGCATTAGCGCGACTTTCACACCGGTACCATCCACAATGAAGGGCCCATCTAGTCGCCACTTCGCCGCAGTAGAGACCGAATGAGCAAGAGATGACGGCTCGCAGCTGCTCAGTAATTCGCTTCCTTTGTAATTCATAATATAGTTCGGCATATCACGGGTTAAAACCTTTGCTGTATCGGCAATTCCAAAATGACAGTTACATCAATTTTTAATGCTATATCCAATCAAAAGGAACCTATTTCCCACATATGGCTTTTTAGGCATGCAAGCTAATATTTGCCTAAAACTCTTCCCAACCATCAGCACTAATTGTCTGCACTGGTTTGGTAGAGCGGTAATGTGCAAGGTCGTTGGTCGTAGAAACTGCATGCGTTTCCGTCGAAGGCCGGACACGTGTTTGCTTGTTTTTACGTTCCAGCGTCGCCATAGGCACCGTAGTCTTTTCGATTCCACGACCATTGTGATTGTCGATCTTGAATACGCTGACCATTTTTGCAAGTTGGCCTGACTGTTCCTGCAGCGAACCTGCCGCTGCCGCTGCTTCTTCTACTAGTGCTGCGTTCTGCTGCGTGACTTGGTCCATTTGGCTTACCGCCTGATTTACTTGCTCAATACCGGCGCTTTGTTCGTTGCTAGCAGCACTGATTTCCGCCATGATGTCGGTGACTCGCCGAACGCTCTCAACCACTTCGTCCATCGTACTGCCCGCCTGCGCCACGAGTTGGCTGCCAGTATCGACTTTGTCTACTGAATCGTCGATTAGGGTTTTGATTTCCTTTGCAGCTGCTGCACTACGCTGGGCCAAGCTGCGCACTTCGGATGCCACCACTGCAAAACCACGCCCTTGCTCGCCGGCGCGAGCTGCTTCTACTGCTGCATTCAACGCCAAGATATTAGTTTGAAAAGCGATACCATCAATGACACTGATAATATCGACAATCTTTCTAGCCGAATCGTTGATTGAGTCCATGGTATTAACTACCTCTGCCACTACTGTGCCGCCCTTCGCAGCGATAGTGGACGCAGCAATCGCTAGTTGATTAGCTTGGCGGGCATTATCAGCATTTTGTTTTACGGTAGACGTAAGTTCTTCCATCGAAGAGGCAGTTTCTTCAAGAGAGGATGCCTGTTGCTCGGTACGAGAAGATAGATCCATATTGCCTGCAGCGATCTGTGATGACGCCGTGGCGATGGTGTCGGTGCCGTACCGCACTTGCGTAACAATGTCGACCAGTTTGGTATTCATTGTGCCCAATGCATGCAGCAACTGGCCGAGTTCGTCATTCGATCGGATATCGACTCGCTGGGTCAGGTCGCCTTCGGCAACACTTTTGGCAAGTTTCAATGCTTCAGCAAGGGAGCGCATGATGCTGGAAATCATCGAATAAGCCATACTGATACCGACTAGCAGTCCGAGCGCAATAGCAACAATCGCAATTGTGCGTGAAGATGAGTAGCGGGCTTGTGATTGTTCAAACTCAGCCTTGCTTACGTCCATTTGCAATTGGATGAGATCTTCCATGTGTTTCTCGACCGGTTTGAACAATGAAGTCAAAGGACCGCGAAGCAAGCTTTTTGCCCTATCTGCTTCGTTGGCACGCATCGCAGCAAGAGCGGGCTGAAGGCCTCCCTCAACAAACATCTTCCGACTCTCAGCAAAGCGTTCGGCAAGTTTTTTTTCCTCTGGAGTGAGATACGTCGCCATGTAGTCCTTCCACGTCGCGCTGACAGTGGCAATACGATTTGTCACCTCGTCGGTAGCAGCAATAAATTGTTGGGGGTCGCCATGAAGCGCAGTTGCTATGGTTATTTGGTTTTGCTGGATCTGCGAAAGGATTTTTTTCAGCTGACCAAGAGCGACGACGCGGTCTTCGTACAAAGTTTTTACAGAAGCATTCGTAGCCCCTTGGTTTACCAATCCTTGGATACCAATGACAATTGAAATAAGACAAAGAAAGCCAACGACAAAAACTAAGCGCAGTTTGATTGTAAAATTTTTAAGCATAATAGTTATGTTAATGAGTAGTGGATAGGAAAGCCGACACGCATTTGTTCATCTTTAGATGTTAAATTAATAAAATTAGCAAACTTTTTTAGCTAGAAGTGTTTTAACGACTAACCTATACACTTCTGAAGCTTCCAACACACTAAAATTTAGTATCCGATCAGTTACGGTCAGGGTTCTCTTTGCTTGGAGGTTATAAATTTGGCATTAGGGCATACGAACTGAGGAAAATTATGGTACGCAGGGCGGGGAAAGCGAGCTACTTTGTTATAGTTGCCATGTCCGTCCTTGAATCAGGAGATTAGATTCAGTTATTGAAGGAGCTGTTGGTTAGTACGAAGTCTCAGGATGCTAAACTGGAACTAGCACCGGCTCTACTTGATATCGCCGATAAAATACTGATAACGTGGAAGACGTTTCATGCTCAAGTGTTAAAGAACTTACAGAGCAACAGTGGAATATTTTGACATCTACCCGCCCACAGCACTGAAGGGCTGCCGCTTGTGCGGTAAGGACAGGGCTTCCTCGTGCGAGGCGGCCGTGTAGGGCCGCGAGAATGTTCCTGGCAACGTTGATGTCACTACGATGTGCCGTCCGACAATTTCTACAAGTCCATTCTTTTATTCCAGCTTCTTTTTTACGGGAGTCGACAGCGGTGGCGAGCGCGCAACGGCTATGTAATCGCATTAGCCGCGGGATGAATCTGCACGTCTGTCTAGGCTATATACTAACCCAGATCGCCGATCATCCCGTCAATAGCATTCAAGGGCTTCTGCTCTCAAACATCGCGGACCAGCTACACTGATAAACGACCTAACGACCTTCAATCCGTCAGCGTTAGAAACGTAGTAGCGTCAGGCTTACTTATATTCAAGGGAAAACAGGAGCTTTAGTTAGCTTAAGCAAGTTTAACTAAAATTTCGGAAGCTTTTAACGCGGATGCCGACGCCATTGCAGTAGTTCAATCTGAGATTCTGCTTCGTAACCGTCGTGGCAAAAAGAAAAGCAAGTAGTGTTTTTTATGATCCGTCGATAATACTTTGCACTTTGGTTGCGAGTGTAGTCATGGAAAACGGTTTAGTCAGGGTTTGCATACCGCTTTCATCTAAACCATTTCCTGTCGCAGCAACATCTGCGAAGCCTGTGATAAACAGAACGTCGATTTCCGGTTTTTTTCCCCTTATCGCATCTGCCAGCTGCCGGCCATTCATCCCATTTGGTAATCCAACGTCCGTTACGAGCAAGTCTAGTGAATCCATAGCTTCAAAGCGCTGTAAGGCTTGTGAAGCATCGCTTGCCTCTACCACGGTATAGCCCATATCAGTTAATACTTCATATGCAACTTTTCGTACTGATTCTTCGTCTTCGACTAGAAGAATCGACATTTTTCGGGCAATTTTTGGAAACTCCAGTTCCTTGCTCAGTTTTTCAACATGCTCTGATGTTTGATTGACTGACGGCAAAAATATGTGAACTGAGGTTCCCCCATCTGGATAAGAATCAATAAGCAAATATCCCTTTGACTGCGTAACAAACCCATAAACCATTGATAACCCAAGCCCAGTCCCTTGGCCCATGGGCTTAGTTGTGAAAAAAGGGTCCAAGGCTCGCTGCAGGATGTCAGGCGTCATGCCAACTCCGGTATCACTCACGGTGATTTTGACGTACTCGCCTTGCGCTATGTTTTGGTGATTGTTGTGCGATGTTTGGTCAATTTTTGTGTTGTAAACCCCAATAATCAAGCGTCCACCTTGGGGCATGGCGTCCCGGCTATTGATTGCTAAGTTAAGCAAAACATTTTCTAGCTGATTAGGATCACAAACCACAGTTGAGGCTTCAGCATTTCTTGCTGTTTCCAAGATAATACTTGGACCAAGAGTGCGTTCAAGCAAGTCCTTCATTCCCTCTACCAAGCGATTTACTTCGGTCGGTTTCGGATCTAGCGTCTGGCGTCGGGAGAAAGCGAGTAATCGGTGGGTAAGTGCGGCGGCACGATTGGTGACGGACATCGCCGCATCAATATACCGTTGCGCGTTTTGAAAACTGCCTCGAGTAACACGCACCTGGAGCAGTTCGAGATTGCCCATAATTCCAGCTAGCATATTATTGAAATCGTGGGCCAAACCCCCTGTGAGTTGCCCAATCGCTTCCATCTTTTGCGCCTGGCGCAGTGCGTCTTCGGACTTGCGTAGGGCTTCTGCCTGCAGCTTTTCTTTAGTAACGTCTTTACCAATTGCGTAGATGTAATTCGCCTGAGGTGTGGAAGTCCAGAGTATCCAACGAAAAGAACCATCCTTATGCAAGTGACGATTTTCAAAATTGGGAAGCTTTTGGCCTGCCGCACCGTTGAAAGCTTGATAAGTTGCCGGCAAATCATCTGGGTGTACCAGAGTGTGAAAATGCTTGCCGACCAAATCGGAAATCGACCAGCCAAGAATACTTGTCCACGCTGGATTGACATCCCGCAGAATGCCGTCATTACCAACAATAAGTAGTAGGTCGGGGGAGTTCTTCCAAATTAAGTCTTTCGCGGCAAAATTAAGCAGGATTTGCTCCCCGAGAATCTGATTTTGCTGCAACATTTCGGTCGCAGCCAGACGTTGACTCGTACGGTCACTAAAAACTTTTACATAACCGACAATTTGGTCCCCTCCGTTTTTTAAAGGCATCATTTCGCCTGTAGCCCAAAACCGCGTGCCGTCTTTCCGCAAATGCCAGCGTTCATCTGCGCTACGTCCGAATAGTAGCGCTTGCTCCATCTCGGTTTCCGGGCGACTGATCGCATTGTCCTCCAGGGTAAAAAACCGAGCGACGGGTTGGCCAAGCATCTCCGCCGCAGACCAGCCAAGTATGCTTTCAGCGCCTGCATTCCATCGTATTATCAGGCCATCTTTGTTTATCCCAATAATGGCAAAATCGATAATACTTTCCAACAAGAAAGTATCGCTGATTGTTAAAAGACCACCATTATTATTTGGGGGCGGAGTCGTAGACATTTTTCGAAGAAGCTAGATGAGTTGAAAACGGCCATACCGTTGCCATACATACCATAAAGCAACATATTAAATTGTAAATTTTAAATGGTTCTTCATCACGCGATATAAACAAACAAACCTGTGGAAATCAAAAATTACTCAACAGACCTTACAAGAAAGCTAGTTTTGTTGGACAATTGCTCATTCATTCCTCCACGGACATAAGTTACTTTAAATCAAGAGATTGTCAATGCAACAATTTAGTAACGCTACAAAATGCCGTGTCTTAGTAGTCGAAGACGATCGACCTCAAAGAAACTTGTTTGTGGAAGTTTTGGATGAGGAACATATGGACGTTGTAGCAGTGTCATCAAGTGAAGAAGCTTTTGAAATTTTACAGACCGCAAGTATAGTAAGCCTTTTGGTGACCGATATCCTGTTGGAAGGGCAAACAAACGGACTTGAACTTGCTGCCTATGCAAGGCGAATTCATCCCAACATCAAGATAATGTTTGTGACCGGTTATCCACAAGGTACTGATATAAGTAAGAAAGCCGCTAAGATGGGCAACACGATAATGTTTAAGCCTTTCAAACTCAGGGAGTTTGCACGGCAAGTGAATACAATTTTAGAAAAGCTTCCTTGCTACCAGGCCTGGTTAGCCGCGACAGTTGTCAAACAATGTGCCTAGGCAGATCCTAAAAGTAAAGTATTAAGTACGGATCGCAAGACTTAAATGCTTAGCTTAATTAAGTTGAGCACTAATCGATTTTTTCGGATTGCGAAGCGTGCATTCCAAATCGTGTAATTAACCCCATAAAAGAGTTCCTCCGTCGATTAGAGAGTTAAAATTTTTGATGGACGTTGCAAGCATGACTCGACCGCTTAAGATTTTAAAATCTCTAATGCAGGATTGCATATTGTTGCATTGTTCTTGAGCTTGACACTGGCTCAATATAGCATGCAGTCCTTACTTATATCGTTGGTTTCTCTAATTTATCCGCATGATATTTCGTACTGACTTTACTATTAAATCTGCTCTAGTGATTTTGGTAACAGTTTGTATTGTTCCCGCATCATTTATAGCTATTACATTGCTGTCATATGATTATATTCGTGCGCAAGACTCGCGAATTGACAGTTCGATTATGACTGCTCGCACGATCGTGTATTCCGTTGACAAGGAGTTTTCTAACACGGAAGCAACACTACGAGCATTAGCGACTTCGCCAAGCTTAACTAATGGAGATTTGTTAGCCTTTTTTCATCAGGCCAGCGAGATCCAGAAACGTGGCCAGGTGCGAAACATAGTTCTTTTAGACCCTTCAGGAAAGCAACTCATCAATACGTTGCGCCCATTTGGGGACCGACTGCCTGTTATAAAAGATCATACTCATTTGCGTCTGCTTGCCGACACAGATGGTCCTGTTATTTCCGCACTTGCAAGGGATGCTATTATGAATGAATTAATTACAGTCATTAGTGTTCCTGTTCGACGCTCAGGCCAACATGTGTACAATCTAAGTGCTGATATTTCTCCCGTCCAGTTTTCCCGTTTGCTCGAGAAACAGCAATTGCCGTCAGACTGGATTGTTTCAGTGGTCGACAGTAATGCAGTGCTGGTTGCTAGGACTCATCAAATAAATCGTTTCCTTGGGAAAAAGGCGGCTCCAGATTTACTGTATGCGCTGTCCTTTGATCATCAAGGCTCGTTTGAAGGACAGACAAGTGAAGGCATTCCGGTTCTAGGCGTATTTAGCCGTTCAGAGATATCCAACTGGTCGGTAGCAATCGGTATACCGCTGGCAAGCTTGACGAAAGAACTACGCACCAAGGTCGGATGGCTTGCGCTTGCTATTTTTGTCTTGTTGATAACTAGTCTTGGGGCAGCCAGTTTTGTTGCAACTCGGATTGCGCAGTCTGTTCGAGGGTTAAGGGAACCGGCGCTGGCCTTGGGTCAAGGCAAGCAGGTTGACATTCCATCGCTACAACTTAGAGAGGCAAATCAAGTGGGGGTTGCTCTACGGGAAGCAGCCGTCATGTTGCGGGATGCTAAACATCAAGCGACACATGATGTGCTGACCGGCCTCCCGAATCGGGCAGTATTTAACGACTTGGTAGGCCGGCAAATTGCAGTATCAGAACGTGCCGGAACTCATTTTTCGGTTCTATATATTGACCTAGACGGTTTTAAACCAGTCAACGACATCCACGGTCATGCCGCTGGCGACAAAATTTTGTGCGAAGTGGCGAATCGATTGCGCGGTGAACTGCGTGAATCGGACATGGCAGCGCGTTTTGGAGGGGATGAATTTGCTGTCATTCTTGTAGGGACACCAAGTTCACAAGCTAAGAGAGTAGCTGACAAACTTGTTACTGCTCTATCCGCCGCCTACGCTTTCGAAGGCAAGGCAATCTGCATATCGGCAAGCATTGGCCTAGCAGGATATCCAGAGGCTGGCAGTACAGACTACGAGTTGCTCCGGAAGGCTGACCAAGCTATGTATCAAGCGAAAGATGCGGGGAAGGGCCAGGTTATTTGCGCTGACACATTAGGCTTACCGGTTCCAGCGCACAGGCGCGGATAAGTGCCAGCACTGTTCAAAACATTTCACACCCACGACCTCGTTAATGTAGAGCTGGTAACCATGCATTATGATCGCATTTCCTTCATCTTTTACTGACGGATCAAATAAAGGAGGTAAGACGTCGACTTTTCGACGATCGTCGGGAATGTACAGCAAACGAGCCTGGAGAATTGGCAACCTTCGTTCTCTATTTTGGCAAACCTCTTGAATCGCCAACTCACCGAAATAAGATGGCATTAACGCAAATTCATCATTCGACAAAGCAACGCCATTTCTATACATACATTTCAAAATAAATTTCATGCGTTCAAAAAATTTTTTTAGGTGGCGGGCAATAACGTTATGAGATGAGTGGAGTAAAATTTAATAAATAACCATATCCGTAAATAGTCGAGAGCCTGTACCCGTTCTCTGGACGTAATTTAAGTTTGTTTCTTACTCGCGATATATGGGTATCAAGAGTGCGTGATTCTTCCAATGCAGCATCGCCCCAAATTTTTTCAACTATGGCCGCGCGTGATAAGGGGCGGCCAAGGTTCTGCATAAGAATATGTGCTAATTCAAACTCTTTTGCTGTAACTGGAATTTCCTCATTCTGAAATATGATTTGCTTTTTTTCAAAATCAAACAGAAAAAGACCATAACTTTTTTCCGCAACTGACATATCACGTGCATAGTGGAGATTAAAACAAACTCTTATTCGAGTCACCAATTCTTTGGCGCGGATTGGAGTAATAAAGTAATCCACTGTTCCAGATGCAAGGCCTTCAAACACGTCATGTTCGTTTATGCCACTCGCAATAAAGAGGATCGGCATGGTGGCTGAAAAATTTTCGCGAATTAGACGCAAAATTTTTTGGCCCTGACCTTTCAATGCCGGCCAGTAAACCACCAAAAGATCTACAGATTTGGCATGAAGCTCATCCACTAACCGATCTGCGTCTCGCAAGATATCGCAACGGTGATGTTCAGCCGACAATACTCTGCAGATAAAATCTGCTTGTCCAGAATGGTTATGAAATATGGCGATTCGCACAAAAATAAATAGTTGGTGTACTTACAAAATAGGTATGTGTGGTATACCAAGTATTTGGACATTGTGCATTACATTCAACAACTCGTTACAAACATCTCGAATTAGTGCATAGACCTTGCATCTATGCAATTTTTTTCCAGTTACCTAATGATGAAGCACGTTTCTCCTATATAGTCGACTGATTGTCGTATATGGCAATCTATTTTAATGAAATATATTCATAAAGAGTGGCAATTTAAGTAGCTCAGTTTGGTCTGTAATTGCTGTTGAAAATTTAAAAATTAGAAGCCATTCATATATTTTTTAGCAGATTTCCTATGGAACCGTATTAAGATCCAACGAAAAAAATTTTTTAAATTTTTCTTTTACCATTTAACTGTTTTCTCTCTTCGTTTTACAGCTCCGTATTTTAGGCTGCAGTGCGGATCCGGCTATTTGTCCCCTTTTTGCAAACTTGGCTTGCGTGCCGCAAAGATCTTGCATGGCATAGATAAAACTAGAATCTTTGAGGATGACAAGCAAGCGCCTGCTCAGCGCAGTTAGCTAAACCGCAAAGAACGTAATGCATGTGGTACAGAGTTAACGTCGAGAGCGGCTGAAGCAAAGCAAAAGGCGAAGGTGAACTATGATCGCTCGGGCTTGAAGGCAGAGGAGATCAGCGCTCTCTGATGGTTTTAAATTCCAGGATTCTGCTAGATGATTTGCCAATAATAAAGTGACTTTGCGCCTACGCTATGTTTTTACTAAGTTCGATGAAACTATGCTTGCTTTGATGAATCTTAATCGTTCGACAATCAACTGCTAGGTGTACACAAAATGGTTAGTACTAATACGAAGGACACGATGGTTACTGGGCTATTTCCAGATCGCGATAGTGCTGAGGATGCCTACCGTGAGCTCTCTACACGCGGTTACAGTCAAGATGACGTCAACCTGGTGATGTCAGATGAAACCCGTCAGCGCTATTTCTCAGGGGACCAGGCAGTTAAGACAGACTTACACACGAAAGCTACGGAAGGTGCAGGCATAGGGGCCGGTATCGGAGGCACACTTGGTGCGATCGCGGCAGCAGTCGCTGCTGTCGGTACTTCAATTGCATTACCCGGGCTTGGACTAGTGATTGCTGGACCATTAGCTGCAGCTTTGGTGGGCGCGGGTGCAGGTGGCGCTGCTGGCGGATTAATTGGCGCGTTGATCGGCATGGGAATTCCTGAAGAGACCGTAGAGCGTTATGAGAAAGGGATCAAAGAAGGCGGCATTCTGATGGGCATCAATCCGAAGTCTGAAGTTGACAGGGAGCACTTCAAGACGCGTTGGGACGCTCCGCACGCAGCAAAGCCGATGGCGGCCGGCGTTACATCTCGCACTGGAAATGAGTCAGGCACCATTCCAGTGATTGAAGAGTCTCTGGAAATAGGAAAGCGTGAAGTTGAACTTGGTACCGTGCACGTCAAATCGCACGTAGTAGAAACCCCTGTCACAGAAAGCGTCACGTTGCGCGAAGAGCATGCTGCCGTCGAACGCCGCCCAGTCGACCGCCCAGCATCTGTTGCTGATCTTGACGCGTTCAAAGAGGAAACCATCGAGATTCGCCAGACCGCTGAGCGGGCAGTAGTTAGCAAAACTGCACGCGTTGTAGAAGAAATCGTAGTCGGCAAAACCGCTACTACCACTACGCAAGAAATCAACGACACCGTTAGGAAAACGGTCGTGGATATTGAGCGAGATAAAGAGGTGACTGGTACTGCGGAAGCCTACCGCGACGACTTTCAAAACCATTATGCGATCACTGGCGCTCGCTATGAAGATTATGCTCCGGCCTATGAATATGGCTCGACATTGGCCAATGATAAGCGCTATGCGAACCGCTCGTGGGATGAAATTGAAATCAGTGCTCGCAGCGACTGGCAAGCCAAACATCCAGGAAGCGATTGGGAGAGGTTCAAAGCTGCGGCTCGCCACGGCTGGACGAAAGTGACCGGCCAGCGCTAAATTTCTAGCAACTGTTTTAAAAATCCTGTGCAAATCCATGCACAGGGTTTTACATTATTGTGGTGTTAAAACATTGCAGTCGGCAATATATATTGTCAGTACTAATTCTTCCGTCAGTGAACTAAGCGGCGCATTTGTTGTTATGCACTGCAAGCACTCAGATCAATAGAAGAGTTAAGTTATCTTACACACCTTGAACGTCGAGATTTTTATTGCACATTGTCAAAAAAATTACCAAGTCATCGATTTGAACAAACGTGCAATTAGTAACACATATCCAAAAGTACATGCTGGACTATAGTTTGGCTCGCTTTTCGTTTTTCGCCGGCTTTAATTGGAAGAAATGTTTCCGCATGCTATGTCTTATACGATTTTATTGTAGATATAGTTGTCACTATAGCATTAACTAAGTATTCACCAATTGGCCATTACAACTACATTTTATAGGAAAGAAAATGACTCAAAGCATCGTGGGATTATTTAATTCTTTTACTGAGGCAAATGGTGCGAAACAAGCCCTTATCAAGCAAGGATTTTCCCCAAGTGATATCGCTGTGAGCGCTCATGAAGGCGACATGTCTGCAAGCTCTTCAACTGGGAAACCGACAACATCGGAGACTCATACTGAAGGAGGATTCATGAAGGGCGTCGAAAACTTTTTCGCTGACCTTTTTGGTAGTTCAGATAACGAAACCGCCGGCCATTATTCAGAGGCAGTTCGCCGTGGCGGTGCAGTTGTTACAGTTACTGTCGACGAGGAGTCTAAGATCGATAATGTCCGTTCAGCCTTGGCTTCTATTGGCGCCGTCAATATTGAAGAGCGTGTGGCTGCATGGCGCGAAACTGGTGGTTATACCGGTTATCAAAAAAATTCATCGGCTTATACTTCAGAGCAAATCGCTGAAGAACGCTCTCGGGTAATACCGGTTATTCAAGAAGACATTGAAATTGGAAAGCGCCAAGTCGACCTCGGAAGTGTCAGAGTCGTATCGCGTATTGTGGAAACGCCTGTCTCTGAATCGGTGACCTTGCGTGAGGAACATGCAACGATTGAACGTCGCCCAGTCGATCGTCCGGCGTCCGACGCCGATCTGGCAGGGCTGCAAGGCCAAAGCATAGAAGTGCGCGAGACTGCGGAGAAAGCTGTCGTAAGTAAGACAGCTAATGTTGTTGAAGAGGTAATTGTTGGAAAAGAAGCTACGACGCATACAGAGCAAATCGCAGACACTGTACGTAGCACCGTTGTGGATGTGGATCAAACCGGCGTTACTCAAAATATTGAAGGCGCGCGCTTCAAAGATGCGAATAGTACTGATAACGTTTTAAAAAAATAATTGCATTTTCTATATGTCTAGATAAATTTTTATTGGCTGCGCTTTGTTTTCGTAGATCTTAAGGGCCAGCACTGATATTTTCCAGTGCTGGCTTTTTTCCGACATGATGCCATCTAGACAAGCAGATTTCTTATAGGCCATCGTTGGCAAAAACCGCTAGCTCTTGAATAAAGTTTTTCTGGATTTTTAGTTTTTATAACCTGTCACGGTCTTGGACACCGACAAAATGTATGGTTTTTTGGAAAGTGCTTGTCCTTGCCATTTATAGGTTGAGCAAAAAAAATTGTTTGGCGCCCCATAGTTCCGACCAGTCATCCGTTCTGCAACCTGCTGCAGCGCTAATCTCTGGCTCAGCCGCACAATTGCTTGAGTCCGCATCTAGGTACGTGGATGTTCATGGAAAATGCTTATGTCGCGCAGTGTGCGAACTTCCACCGGGGTCAATTCCAAACGTTTCACGCTGGCATTCTCCGAAAGCTCCGTTAGGCTTCGACGGCAAATATTGCTTGATTACTTAGCGTAGTTCGACATGCCGTTTGCCTACTTAACAGCTGGGTGAACTACAGGCTATTCACATGTGACGGTTTGCTTAGAACTACGAAATGTCGGTTTGTCGTTTCCGCATTTTGAAATTCCTTTATTTTCTATAGTGAATAATTGGACTCTGCAGCAATTGTGTGATTGGGTGCAGGCCGACCATGGTATTCGTTCAAGAGAAGCACCCTGTAGAAGGGCTTGGCGCAACTTGGCAGTTTTGGAAAAAATCTACTTCATCATGAATACGGTGCAAACCTGGGGTCGTTCGGCAATTGGCAATCGCTTTCTGAAGCGGGGACCTCAGAAGTCGATATACGTGAAATTTTCGCGTTATACATACAATTTTTTACAACTCCGTGGTCAACAGTTCGATATCGTTCTGCGTTAGAAGAGAGCAGTGCACGCACCTTCGCTTTTTACACTACCATTGAGGTTATATATGAAAAAGATGTCCGCTCTAATCGCTGCAGCCCTGTTTGCTGGTGCTGCATTTGCTCAAGCACCTGCTGTCTTTGTGGCTCCGGCGGCCAAAGGCGAGATCGCTACAAAGGGCGACGTGAAAGCCGCGGCGAAAGTTGAGAAGGCTGAAATCAATGCAACCGAGAAAATCAACAAGGCTGTCGCTGACCAGGCTGTAACCGAAACTAAGGCAGATGCCAAGGCTGCTAAGACGAAGGCTGATGCACAAGCCAAGGCAGACAAAAAGATCTTGGCTGCTAAGAAAGACGTTGCTGAAACGCACGTTGAGGCTGGTGCCAAGATGTCTAAAGACCACAAATAAGGACTTTCATCTACACCAGTTATCGCGCTTGCTAGTCAGAAGTGTGGTTGAAGACACCGCAGCGGAAAAAGTCCCTGCGGTGTTTTTTTCTCTATAGAATTGCCAAGCGGAAATTAAATCAGTCAGAATTTTTGTAAAAAAAATTTTACAGCTTGCACAGAGGCGTTTGCTATATTTCCCTAATCAATTGATATGAATATTAGATTTATTATTGGGTTTTATACTGGTTATTCGTGCGTGTTTCTTTGAGCAACTAAGCTTTTCATTCTTGATCAAGAAAACTACTAGCGTTTGTAGCAACTGCACTTGTTGCCGTCAGCGCGTCGATAGATGATGTTTTTTGCGACTTTAGCAGTCTGTTATAGGCTGTTTCATCCAGCATGACGATGTTGGTTCTCTTGCCGAGTACAACATCCACTCCATTCTCCCTAATGAACCGCCGCCTGATTTGAATGCGGCAAGCTGCCGGAAGAGTAATACAGACACAGGCGGACTTGGTGCATGTTGCTCCATCGATGGTGATGAAGCTGTCACGATAAAAAACCTGTTCAGCGGCTCAAGGTATTAGCTCCGTAACCGCTTTCGGCGCATGGCTCAGAGAATCAGTAGGGCGTAGTGCCGGTTCTGAGTCGCAGGGCGAGGGGACGCCACAGTCGCCGTCAGCGGACTCATGGCCCTCGCCATCTTGCGTTCTCAGGGCGAAAACAGAATGCAACAACGATCTGCGTTACTTAAGCGGTAATTCCACGCAAAAGGTACTTCCAAGGCCTTCGCCGTCGCTCGATGCAACGACGTTTCCGCCGTGCAGTTCTACTAGGCTCTTGACCAATGCCAGTCCCAGTCCTAGCCCGCCATTATTACGGTCCGTTGAGATTTCGGCCTGCACGAACAAGTCGAAAAGATTTTCCATCACATCCGGTGCTATGCCTACACCGTTGTCGACGATTTTGATTTTTGCGGAGTGTATTGTCTGAGTGAGAAAAATTGAGATATGACCGTTAGCAGGAGTGTACCTAGCTGCATTGCTAAGCAAATTTGTTACGACCTGTATCAGCCTTGTGCGGTCGCCGGTAACAAGGACGGGTGTGGCGCCATCCGGAATTGCCACATTCAATGTATGGCCTTTGGCGGTAATCATCGGTTTGATTTGCTCAATAGCCGATTGAATGACCTCGCCCAAGTCGACTTGATTACGTTCCATCCGGATCAGCCCGCGTGCGACGCGCGAGACGTCAATCAAATCTTCCACAAGCCGCGACATGTGGCCAACCTGCCGGGTAACTACCTGTCCCATCTGCTTCGCGCGTTCTACCGTAATGTCCGGACTTTCAAGCAAGTGCGCTGCCATTTTTGTTGCAGCCAATGGGCTACGTAGTTCATGGCTTAAAACCGCCAAGAACTCGTCTTTTCGTTTGTCAGCCAGTTGCAACTGCTCCTGGATTGCCAGCATATCCGTGACATCTTCACAATTGCCCACCCATTCATAGATAGTGCCATCCGTATTTCTTAGCGGAATTCCTCTTGCCAACATATGTCGATATTTCCCGTCATGACGCTGAAGACGATACGCGATATGGTACGGTTCGCCGGTTGAAAGTGAATGATTCCAAGCCTTCAGGCCTCTTTCCACGTCGTCTGGATGCAATCGCTGCGCCCAGCCGGCACCAGAGTATTCTTCCCAAGTTTGTCCGCAATAGCTGGCCCAAGACGGCAATTCATGAACAACCATGCCATGGGCGTCGCAACGCCAGACGACTTCTGAGACGCTTTCACTCAGCGCCCTATAACGTGCTTCGCTATCGGCAATCGATTGTTCTGCCTTTTTTCGTTCTGTAATATTCTCGACGAATAAGGCAAGACCTTCATCGATTGGCAATGCAGTCAAATGAAACCAGCCGACGTTGCCGTGCGGGTCTTCCCATCGGTTTTCCAAGCTGACCTGAACCCGGTCGATCATGGCTTTCCTGTACAGGCGGCCGACTTCGGTGTCGACAGTCTCAGGCCACAGGTCCCAATGGCTCTTGCCAAGCATCTCATGTAGCGGACGCTGGTTTATCTGCACTGCAGCCGCGTTCATTTCAATGACAACAAAGTTGTGGTCCACAATGCAGAGACCCTCGGCCATGCCACGCAGGATCCTGTCGCGACGGTTGTGTTCTATACGTAATGCATTCTCCGTCCGGTCCCGATCGACAATCAGCGCCACAGTGCTCGCACACATGTCGGTCAGTTCCATCTCCCGTGCACTCGGTGTATGTGGCTGGTCGAAATAGACAGATAGGGCGCCAAGCGGCTCACCGTCAGCGTCATAAAATGGGGTTGCATACACCGCACCTATCTGGTTTCTCTGCGCCCACGAGTGAAAATCTGCAAACATCTCGCTTTGTGCGAAGTCCTCCACCACTACGCGCCGACGCTGCTCAAATGCATAGCCACAGCATCCTTCACCAGGCCTAACGTGGGAAAGGTCCGAGACCGCAGCCTCATCCACTCCTATGCTGGCCTTGACACTGAACGTGGGCGACATTGGCTCTAAGAGCGATATGACGGCCTTGGAGGTATTGTGAAAAGTGGCAACGGTATCGAGAATATGGGTCAGCTTCTGCTCTAACGTGTCCGGTTGCAGCAGCTTAATACTCAGCCGATGGAGAATCTTCCAATCACGAATTTCGTTCTGATCATTGTTGTCCGACGCACCAAGGTTTTCAAGATAGGATTTCATCACGCTTTTGCGCGGGATACCCCGGCATTGATGCCGGGGAAGGATAGCGCGGCACGCGAAGCGTGCCCTGCACCCGCTGAAATATTGCTATCCATGTTAAACGAATAACCGTAACCATCTGCACGTTGCACCATGGTGCAGTAGCGATGGTTGATTCCCTGTACGACTTCCTTGCTCATCTGGATATTGAAGTTGCCGCAAGCGCGTACTGCCACGCGACCAACATACTTTCCGACCTTTTTCCCCTTCGTGACCGTCGCGCGCACCATGTCACCTGTCTGGAAGCCCTCGACCGATTTCTCACGCATCAGGTAGCCACGCGGGAATCCGTACTTGTCCATACGGGTGCGCTGGTACGAGCCTCGGCCGGTTGCCTTGATGGCCAGTGTCGGCCGGCGCCAATCTGTCACAGCCTCGACTTCCCCGACGCACACCGCGTCCAGCGCATGGGTCTTGGGCACGTCCAGCCGACACCGGTTGTACTTGGTGCGTCCGCCTGAAAAAGCCTCGACGGCCAGTTCAGTCGTCTTCAGACTATTGAGCAGAGCCCAGCGTGTTGAATTCACGGCAGCCGCGTCTTTCAGCGCTCGCTTCGCCTGCGCCAGAATTCTCGCAAGACGCGCTGGATCCTTTTTCAGCAATTCCCTGACATCCCTTGCCGCCTTTTTCTGGTTACAAGGCTGGCAGGAAATGCCGAGATTGCTCGGGCGGCTGGTTCCGCCGCTGGCCCTTGCATGGATGTGTTCTACCTGCAGTGGCACACCTTCCTTGTCACAGTACATGCACTGGCGGCCCCACTTTTCCAGCAAGTATTCGCGCAACTCGTAGCCGGCCAGCGTGCCCTGCTGATACTCGATGCCGGAAACCTCCGGATTCTCCATGGCCTGCATATCGAAGCGGACCAGCTCGGTACTCAGTGCCGTCACCGGCGCCCAGCGACAGATGCGATCGACCCAGGCCATCGTGGTATCGACCCGGTGCTGCAGGGATGGCGCCAGCCAGCCTTTCGGCTTGCGACGATTCAGGAACCGTGGGGCCCGGTACCGGGTGTTGCGGCCGCGCCGGCCACGACGCATGCTGGCCCGAGCCGTCAGTGCCTCCGAAATCTGCCGGCCTCGGTGCATCAGATCAAACAGATTCAGCACGGCGATGCCAACACTGAATTCGCGCACCAGCGCCAGCCCCGTCACCTTGCTGCCCGGATCCAGCTTCAAACGCAGCGGTTGAAACGTGCAGGAGTCGACAGTACGGTCAACGAGCCGAATCACCAACGGCAAAACGCGGTGGAGGCGCGCACGGCCGCGTTCGAGAAGCAACCTCGCCCGCTTTTCCGTACACGGCATCACCGGCTTGCCGTTTCGATCCAACACAAAAACCGCCACTTCCTTCTCCTGAAATTCTTGCCCTTACGGACCTTGTTACGCTGCCTTTCGGCAGTCTCTCTTCGACGATGTTGCAACGCAGCTTCAGGATTTCTCCTTTGCGACAGACCGTTTCGTGCTTACCCTACGCTTGTCTGCTTCTGCCGCTTTCAGAGCCTGGAACTAAAGAAGCATTCCAAGGTGAGTCTTGTACTTCGTTGCAACGTAGCGGGTTGGATACCGCTTCGTCTGGTCAACCGAGCTTGTCAGTCTCCTTTCAAGCTCCGGCCTTTAGGCGGGGCTAGTTGACTCGCGGATAGGGACGTTGGAATGCCTATCTCAGAGAATAAGCACGATAGTAGAAAGGCAAATCGCTACATCACAGGCCAAAAAACTAACTATCAGCCAGCGTTGCGGATCAAGAATTACGCAGTGGATTATATCTGAGCGGCTGTCTCTTTCAAAAAGACAGTCCACCATTTTTTGTCTCTGCGGGTGCAATCTAAGACCAAAGCTACCATCAAGTTTCCAGTTCCATCAATTTATTGTCATAAAAGATATATTATTGTTCTGTTACTGGACTCCAAATTTTGTGTGTATAAAATCTGAAAGTTGTCGCTCTATCCTTTAATTCACTTGCCAGATGGGGGCAGCAAGTTACTTGTTTAGCAAGTTTATCTGCCACTGATCTTAAATTTGCCTGGTTAAAGCAGTGGCATCTTGGTCTCCCTGCGAAGATTGCCTCAATAAGTTTGTGTCTAAAATGCAAAATTCCCAGAGACACAACATTTCAAATTTCACATTCTGTGAAATATCTACAGATAAACAGTTTACAATTTAAATATTGCAAATTCAGCGATGCCAAAATGCCTACGAATAGTGAAAGGCCGGACTATAAGCAATTGATCAAGTCCCTACCTGCCATCCCGTGGATTCTGGACTGGCGCACAAAACGCTTTACGTACATGGGCCCTCAAATTGAGCAGCTCCTAGGTTGGCCTAGAGAGAGTTGGGAAACAGCGCATAACTTTGCGAACCGGATCCATCCCCTGGATCGTGATCGCGTAATCGAGTTTTACCTAACACAAGCGTTTGTGACCAGCGACTTCGAGACTGAATATTCAGCTCTCACAATCAGCGGCGAGTTCGTTCTGATCCGTGACATGGTGCATGTTTCGCGCAATGAGGAAGGGGAAATTTATCAATTGATAGGATTTATGATCGCTCCAAGACTGATGAGGGTAGATCCGAACAGACATGACAGAGGAACAGAATTCTAAGTACTAAGTTCCATTTTTCCGCGAGCGACTGAATTGCATCGCTCCAACCATTTGTTAGGAGTGCAGCCTTTAGCCAAAGCAAGAGGCTGGGTTTAACCCATAGCGGTCATTAGGCCCATTTTAGAGTGAACATTCCTATAGCAGAATTCTATCTTTCCCAGCAGGCTACTATTTACAAAGTACGTGCGAAGTTGCGATCCGTTACGTTGTGTCAGCCTTTTCCCTAAATAGGCGTCGGGTTGGCCTGTATCGTCCCTTCAAAGCTTGCTCGGCGTCACTCGCGTTACGGTCTGCATACTCGCACTGCCACTGTATTTTGTGACGCGCTTTAGCCTCTTCGTTACCTCCACGGCTTCTTCGATTGCTTCCCGTTAGAATACTTCAGCAGGTAGGGCTTGCACCCATTGGAACAATATCGCCTTATCACGGCGTACGACCAAAGCAGTCATAGCCAGCTAGGTACCGCTACATTGTCCTAGCTTTCCAGGCGGTAACCTTAAGCCCTAACGTTCGCCGTTCTCGAAATGCGAAGCCACGGCCAGCGAGCGCAATACGACGCTGCCTTTTTGTCGAAAAGATCGATGTATGGCGTCAACGGATTGGTAGTCAGAACGCCGTCGTATAACATTTCGAGACCGTTCGGTGTATAGGTCAAATCTGGGCAAATACCGACGCAGGTAGCTGGAATGAGGAAACGGTCAATTCCTTCGTATGTGCTATGCAGCGGTTGGTATGGATGTCCGAAGTATGACTCGTACCAAATGTGAACTCGGGCTTGATTTGATACTTCAATTGGAACGCCCAAGTCAGCGAGTACCTGATCAACATGCGTCTGCATGTCTCGCTCGCCCTTCTCGCTCAGATCGCCGTTATCAAAATAAAACAGATCGTAGTCCTTAATATCTGCCTCTGGCGCGCGTCCCGCCTGAAGATTCCATATCGTTTGGAATAGGCAACCAGCAACCAGCCAGCAGTCAGGAAGAGCCAAGGTATTCCAGCGATCAAGAATAACGCGATTGTTATGGTTAGTCAGCACATCGGCGCGAAATCGCTTTTGCATAAGCTGTGTAAAAAAGGTTCGTTGAAAGTACGGCTGGAAGGTATTACACGGTCACAGAAATCTAGTTGACGCGAAGGTATGGAGCGATCCAGTCTTTTATAACTTTATAATCACGCGGTTCAAGTTCCCATCTATTTCCTCCGAAAATGGGTCAAGAATACTTTGGCAAAGAAACTGTGTTTCTGGCACACGCACCTCGGCCGTTAGTATCGATGCGGACGACAGGTCGATTACGATAATGCGCTGCCCAGCTATAGCCAAGGTGGCTGTATCACGTCGTGATCCACAACCGAGTTCAAGAAATGCCACATCTTCCGCCTTCTCCTGTAGAAGTCGAAGTCAGCGATCCAGCCAGGGGTCACCTTGAACATATTTTCAATCAATTCAAAAAGATGTTCCCGCTGATGAATAAACTCAGTAGTCAGGCCAACTCTTTTTTAAACCAGTGGTGCGCGTATGGCTCTGCGCTGAACGCTTCGACTTCTACATATCCGCACTGCTTATAAAGGTTGATCGCCTCGTGCAGTGTTTGATTGGTTTCTAGCCAGATAACTCGTGCTTTGGCTTTAAGCGCATGTTTTTCGGCTTCGCGGATCAATCGCCGACCCACGCCTAAGCCTCGAGCGGAAGGGCTTACCCACATTCTCTTCAGCTCAGCGGGTGACTTTTTGTGAAACTTGATGGCGACGCATCCAATCGGCTCACCATGAAGCCTTGCCAAGACCAATGCACCCTGCGGGGCCGTCAGTTCGTGCACATCCGCCGATAGGCTCATTGCGGGGTCAAATCCTGACTCAAATCGTTTGTTGAGTTCTATGAAATACTGCTCGAAGCACCACTGCGCCTCTCTGCTACCTGCATCCTCGACTGCGTAATGCACCAGGGAGGGCCGCAACAGGCGCTCCACTTCAGTCATTGCTGCAACAAGTCTGGAGCGCTGTTCATCACTCAATGGCTCCAGCATTCGGGTCGCAACCTCGTCGGAAAGTCGTTCGAGTTCAACTCGCTCATCAAGTCCGGTCTTGGTAAGACAAGCATGACGTACCCTGCGATCGCCTGGATGGGCCTGTACGAGCACAAGTCCCTGTCGTTCGAGCGAAGCAAGCAACCGGCTGAGATAGCCAGAATCGAGGCTAAGACGTGCGCGAAGGGTTCGCAGATCCGCTCCATCGGGACCGATCTCCCACAGGAGGCGCGACTCGCCCATTGGACGCTCACGGCCTAAGAAGCGATCATTGATGAGGCCAATACCTTCAGCCGCTATGCGGTTGAACCTACGGATTTGCTGAATATCGGAAGCGTCCATTTATCTGACTTTAGTCAGATAAATTTTATTTGTCAACTTTCACCCAATATTTGATGTGGAATCCAGACCCGTAAGGGCTTTGATCCGACAGATACCGTGTATTTCTGAAAGGTTGGTATACGTCCGCTTTTGCCCGGTTGTTGCCTTAGCTAGGACGGGAAAAAATTTTTTAGGGTTGTACGAAGACTGCGCGCTTGGCTTCGATATGCCTCGCCCGTCCTATGGCAACGGCAGGCATCGTCCAACCCTAAACATAACAGGCACTTCTAATCATCATTGCACAAATACTGCATACGGGATTATTCATATACAACACAGCAATCGCAATAAACCTCACTAAGCTGCCCGTTTAGCATCCGGGCATTTCCTTCACGCGACCGGCTTGAACGAACGGGGTGACGCCGGCACCGGCGGCCACGGGATGCCCGTGGCCGCGTCCGGGATGCCGATGAGCATTACCACTTCACTCTTGGATCAGGAAAGACCAAGTTTTATCCGCACGCCCCGCGTTTATGTTTCAAAAACCAAAAGCCCAACCAAATTAAAACGCCGCAATCCCCGTTTGCTCCCGCCCCAAAATCAGCGCATGGATGTCATGCGTGCCTTCGTAGGTGTTGACCACTTCCAGGTTGACCATGTGGCGGATCACGCCG
Source organism: uncultured Noviherbaspirillum sp. (assembly GCA_963522035.1). GTDB lineage: Bacteria > Pseudomonadota > Gammaproteobacteria > Burkholderiales > Burkholderiaceae_D > Noviherbaspirillum_A. The sequence goes on from CAUQYP010000001.1 coordinate 54,512, forward strand.
AACTCGTCGGAGATGCCGTTCCCGCCCAGCATGTCGCGCGCCAGGCGCGCCACGTCCAGCGCCTTGCCGCAGGAATTGCGCTTCATGATGGACGTGATGGAAGTCGCCGCGATGCCTTCGTCCTTCATGCGGCCCAGGCGCAGGCAGCCCTGCAGGCCCAGCGTGATCTTGGTCTGCATGTCGGCCAGCTTCTTCTGGATCAGCTGGTTGGCCGCCAGCGGCTTGCCGAACTGCTTGCGGTCCAGCACGTACTGGCGCGCGGTATGCCAGCAGGCTTCGGCCGCGCCCAGCGCGCCCCAAGCGATGCCGTAGCGGGCCGAGTTCAAACAGGTAAACGGACCCTTCAGGCCGCGCACGTCGGGGAAGGCGTTTTCTTCCGGGCAGAACACGCCGTCCATCACGATCTCGCCGCTGATCTCGTAGCCGCCGTCGACCTTCTTCGCGCGGGCGGTCATGGAGCCGGGGTCGGAACCGTGGTTGGTTCGGTCAGGCCGAAGCACCTATCCATTCGCCGGTGGCCAGCTTGGGCAGGTACTTGCGCTTCTGTTCCTCGGTGCTGAATTCATAGATGGGCACCATCACCAGCAACGACTGCACGCTCATCATCGAGCGATAGCCGGAGTCGACGCGCTCGACTTCGCGCGCGATCAGGTCGTAAGCCACGTAGTTCAGGCCGGGGCCGCCGTATTGTTCGGGAATGGTCGGTCCGAGCAGGCCGAGCTCGCTCATCTCGCGGAAGCTGGCCGGGTCGGTGGTCTCGTTGCGGAAAGCGTCCAGCGCGCGCGGCTGCAGCTTGTCCTGGCAGTAGGCCGCCGCGGCGTCGCACACCATGCGTTCTTCATCGGTAAGCTACTGGTCCAGAAACAGCGGATCGTCCCAGTGGAATTGTGTTTTCTGATTTTTCATTAACATGGCTAATCCCGTAGTAGTGGCAAGGTGTCCGGCATGGCACTGGATCAGATTCCGTCAGGCGGTTCGAGGCGATAGGTTGCGGGCGTTCGGCTGAGCTTGATCGGCGAGGCGATGCCCGTATAGCCCTCCGGCATGCGCACTACCATTTCTCGATGTTCGGTATGAGGATGCTCAAGAGCGCTTTTTACATCAAGGATGGGAGCGCTCGGCACACCTTCCTTCATGAGTTGTTCCCCAAGCGCGTCACCCTCTAGTTCCTTCAGCAGCGAGACAAGCTTCTCCCGCAAGGCAACGCGGTTCGTGGAGCGTGCCTTCGCATCCATGAATTCTGGCTGATACGCCAGCGCGGGCTGACCCAATACCCTGCATAGCGACTGAAACTGCCTGTCGTTGCCGACTGCCAGATAAATGGGTTCGGTCTTTGTCGGAAATGCGTCGTACGGATAAATGTTGGGATGCGCGTTGCCGCTTCGTTGAGGTGTTTTTCCGTCCAGGAACCAGTTCGCCGCGTGCGGATGCAGCAGCGACAAGCCGCTGTCGTACAGCGCGGCCTCTACGAACTGTCCCTTGCCACTGCGCTGGCGTTCCTGCAGCGCCAGCAGCACACCTATGACCGCATTTAGGCCCGTCACCATATCAACGACTGGCAGGCCCACTCGCAGTGGATCGCCGTCCGCTTCGCCATTGACGCTCATGATCCCGCTCATTGCCTGGATTGCTGCATCATAGCCAGGGAGTCCTCCAAGCGGACCGTCAGCGCCGAAGCCGCTGACACGGCAATGAATCAGGCGCGGAAAGCGCGTGGACAATTCCTCATAGCCCAGCCCCCACTTTTCCATCGTGCCCGTTTTGAAGTTTTCGATCAGCACATCTGCATCGGCCAGCAGTTCCAGCAGCGTGTCGCGGCCGGAAGGCTGGGCCAGATCAAGGCGCATGCCTCGCTTGTTGCGGTTCAAACCGAGGTAGTAGGATGACACGCCATTACGGAATGGCGGCCCCCATGCCCGGGTATCGTCGCCCTGTGGCGGCTCAATCTTGAGGACGTCAGCGCCATGATCGCCCAGGATCTGGCCGCAGTAAGGACCACCGAGCACGCGTGAAAGGTCGATGACCCGTATGCCGTCTAGCGAACCTGCTGAGAATGTTGTCATGATTGCCTAACCTTGTTGAGCCGGTTAATCCAGTTGTGCGCCGGAGGTCTTTACCACCATTTTCCACTTTGCGATCTCGGAAGTCATGAATGACTGCAGGTTCGCGGGGTCGGTGCTGGCAGCCATTTCCAGTCCTTGCTCGGCAAGCATCTTTGCCAGCTCAGGTTTCTGCAAAGCCGCTGCAAATGCGCTGTTGAGTTTCGCCACAGCCTTCGGCGGCGTGTCCGCTGGCGCTACGATGCCGAAGAACACGCTGACATCGAATCCCTTGACACCCTGTTCCGCAATGGTCGGAACGCCCGGCAGCGCCCGCGATGGCATGGCCGTAGTTACGCCTAGCACATGGAGCTTGCCGCTTTTGATGAAAGGCAGCGCAGTCAGCACATCGGTGAAGGCCATCGAAACATGGCCGCCCAGCAGATCATTCAGCGCCGGACCTGTCCCTTTGTAGGGAACATGCTGGAAACTGGTGCCGGCCATGCTGTTGAACATCACGCCCGCCAGATGGGAAGACGCACCATTGCCGGATGAAGCATAGGTCAGCTTGGTGGCGCTGGCCTTGTCGTGCGCAATGAGTTCGCGCACATCCTTGGCGGGCACTGCGGAATTGACGATCAACACATTCGGCAAATAGCCGATGTTGATAACAGGCGTAAAGCTGCGTAGCGGATCGTAGTTGAGTTTGCGGTAGAGGCTGACATTAATGGCCAGCGGCCCCGAAGTGCCGAACATGAGCGTATGGCCGTCAGCCGGAGCCCGCGCAACGAAGTCGGCGCCTAGATTCCCGCCCGCGCCAGGCCGGTTTTCGATGATGACAGGCTGTCCCAGCGTCGTTTTTGCCTCATTGGCAATCGCGCGCGCCATGGCATCGGTCGGACCACCCGGCGGAAAAGGAACTACCAGCGTGATGGGCTTGCTGGGGAAGTCGTTCTGCGCATAGGACGGTGCGCCAGCCGCTAATCCCAACAGCAATGCGGGGAAAAAGGTCGTTAGTTTCATTGTCGTCTCCTGTTATGGTTGGTTTTTCAAATTACGGTTGCAGCAGATTCATCTGGGCCGGGTCAAGGTCTGGCAGGCCGTCGCCCAGCAATAAGTCCAGTCCGTCATCCGGGTCCGCCTGCAACGGGTCGCGCGGCATCAGCCGGTGCCTGACGACAAGCTGCGCCAGCACCATGCGACGGGCTGATCCGCTTGCCGATGCTTCCCATGCCATCGCAATTGCGCTGACTGCGTGATAAAGGCCGGACGCGGCCTGCCGCGCAAGTCCATCGCCTCCTGACTGGGCTGCCGTTTCGGCTAGTTTGCAGGCACGTTCAAACAGGTCGGACAGATGCGCTTCTACCGACGCTTGAATGCGGCTGCGCTGCAACAAGCCGTTCACATGCTCGCGAAGCGCTTCCAGTGAAGACTCACGCACGATGGCGCGAATTACATCCTGCGCCACGATATTGCTGGTACCTTCCCAAATGGATCCCAAATGCGCATCACGCACCAGCCGTGGGTCGCTCCATTCCTCGATATAGCCACAGCCGCCACGGACTTCCATCGCATCACCCGTGACCCGGCGCGCATCGCGACATGCTCGAAACTTCAGCAGCGGCGTGAGAATACGCACCAGCGGATAGGCGGCTGCCTCTCCGCTATCCGAGCGGCGCAATGCTTCTGCTGCCTGCAACATCATGGTGCGAGCCTGCTCGCCCGGCAGGACGATCTTGGCAAGCTGTCGTCTCATCAGCGGCATGTCGATCAGACGCCTGCCGAAGGCTTTGCGATGGCGGGCGATGAAAAGCGCCTCAGCAGCGGCCCGGCGCATCATGCCGGCAGCGCGCACCCCATTCGACAGCCGCGAGTTGTTCACCATGTCAGCCATCTGCACGAAGCCGCGCCCAAGTTCGCCTACTAGATAAGCTGTTGCCCCTTCCAGGCGGATTTCGCCGCTGGCCATGGACTTCGTGCCCAGCTTGTCCTTCAGGCGGATGATGCGGTACGCGTTTGACTTGCCGTCTTGCAATATACGGGGAAGCAGGAACAGCGACACGCCTCGCATTCCTTCAGGTGCGCCCTCTACCCGAGCCAGGACCATGGCCAGCGCCGCATCGGGATTCGAGCAAAACCATTTGTCTCCAGTCAGTTTCCAGGCTTCACCGTCACGATGCGCCATGGTCGCGGTGGCTGCAATGTCAGAACCTGCTCCTTGCTCCGTCATGAACATCGCTCCTTGCGCCAGACTATCGAGGTCCTGTGTCAGCAACGCAGGCAGATAACGTTCGACCAGTTCGGGCGTACCGAACTTACGCAAGGTTCTGCTCAGCGAATCCGTCATCGAAAGCGGGCAGCAGAGACCGAATTCCGCCTGAACAAACAGATAGGTCATTGCATATTTAGCAGCGGCAGGCATGGTGGCTGGCCATCCGAACACGCCAGCGCGATGGGACATGGCGGCCAGGCCAAACTCGCCAAATGCCAGGCGTTCCATTTCCACATATGCGGGGTGCTTGTCGATGCGCTGTTGATCGACGCCGCTCCTTGTGCGGTGCTCAAGCGTTGGTGGATGTTGATCGGCTGTATAGGCCAACGCGTCCAGCGGCCCTCCTGCCAGTTCTCCAAGACGGAGCAGGTGCGGACGTAAATGCTGCAGCAAGTCCTTGGGCAAATACAGCTGCAGCAGCGCTTCGAATTCCCTGTCCTCCTCGAACGCGTTTGCGCCGAAACGATCCGGGATCGGCAAATCAACGGCGGCGTCTGATCCAATATCCATGGCTGGCTCCTGAAGTGGTCATGCCATCTTAGTCATTGAACTATACGAGTCAAATATTGATTTAAAATGGAACGATACATATTTTTAATCGTTAGTTTCCAATGGAATTTCGACATCTCCGCTATTTCGTCGTACTGGCCGACGAACTGCACTTCGGTCGCGCAGCAAAGCGCCTGTCGATCTCACAGCCTCCTTTGAGCCTCAACATTCAGCAGTTGGAAGGTTCTCTGGGTGTTACTCTTTTTGAACGTAACAGCAAAGGCGTTAAGCTCACGCCAGCTGGAGTTGCGTTTCGGGAAGCGGCGCTGCGCTTGCTCGCAGAAACCGAGCAGGCAAGGGATGTCGTGCAGCAGGTGGCAAGAGGGGTTCTCAGCCAGGTGCGCATTGGATTTGTTGGATCCATGTTGTTTCGGGATATGCCCGAGCGGTTGACGGCGTTTCAGAAACAACAGCCAAGAGTGGAAATCGTGCTCACCGAGCTAAACTCGGCTGAACAGATTGACGCACTGTTGCGTGGTCAGATTGACCTTGGTTTTGTTCATACCGAGCGAGTGCCGCGTGAGCTAAAGAAAATGCTCTATCGATCAGAACGCTTTGTCTGCTGCGTACCCGAAGAACATCCGATCGCAAGGGAAAAAGTGGTGATGCTGGACGCCTTGGATGAGGAACCGTTTGTGCTGTTTTCGCGTGATGCATCGCCGGATTACTACGAACGTATCCTGGCCTTGTGCGCCGAGCAGGGCCTTCAGCCACGCGTCAAGCATGAAGTGCGGCACTGGCTTAGTGTGGTATCGCTTGTCTCGAAAGGGATGGGCATTGCGCTTGTGCCCCGCGCGCTGACTGACTCAGGCATCGCCGGCGTACGTTTTCTGCCGATTCCCCATTCGCGGTATGTTTCAGACGTATATTGCATATGGAATGAGCGCCAGATGCCAGCAGTGCTACCGGCTCTACTGGAAACATTTAGGACATAGGCCGCTCTAGGAGTCTGCGCGGCAGAAGGGATTTGAATCAGCGCGAAATTTTTCGACCTCTCAGAACGCGCCACAATCGGGTTTCTCAGCTTCGGCAATAGGGTGAGCGCCCCCCGAAAATTCCTAAAAATGGCTTCAATCCTTCTGCCGCGCAGCCTCCTAGGCTACTTGCAGGCCTGCAGTGACCCGAATAGGGCCATCAAACTATGTGTAGCAGGGCAGGTTTGCCGGCTTCCAGCAGCGCCTAGCTAGAGAAAGTATTGCAGCGGAAATTGACTTGGGGTGCACCTCGCGTCAGGTGACTTATTCGCGTACTCGAACCAGCTTGGCATGCTGAAGAGAGTACAATAGAGCCTATGAGATCAACGTCAGCGCTCCCAATCATTTGCTTGACATCAATATATTTGAGCAAGAAGTGATTGACGACCGACTTGTTGTGTTTCATACTGTTTGAACCTGATAGGTACGGTTCGCCTTTTTGATGCGAATCAGGTTACCTAGGGCAATCACACGCAAAATGCGTTCGGGTGCTGAGTTTTGTTGTTTGCAACAAGCTCTTCTCTTGAGGAACCCCATGACCAAGAGTGACGCAATGGGATGCCTTTTAGACTTATGACGAGTCGCCGGTAATTATCGGTAGGCACATAAAGGGAGTCTGCCCTTTCGCGATGAAGCTTGTACGGACATTCACGCGCACAATCTCCGACGGACAAAACTCACCTCAAACGAAATCCGTTTGAGGTGATCTTACATTGGGAGCTTGCATTGCCGTTATCTGAACTAAGTCCTCAACAAATTTCAACAATCGTTGAGTCATTGCAGTCCCACTTTAAAGAACGTGGCCCAACTATCCTTGGCGCTCAGTTAGGCGCTTTGCTGAATGCCGCCATCCGCCCTGATTCCTTGCGCGAGTATGGGGGAATGAGCCATGTGGCTAAAGTTTCACTGTCCCGTTATATCCAATCAGTACCCAGAACCAATCTCACAGACGTCATGTTTGAGATTAGGGGTAGCAGTGTCGAACCAATTCGTCGCGTACCCGATACGCCGGTGGAAACCACAGGCGCTGAATTGTGGCGGTTTTTTTCCAATCCACGTATTCCAGGATTCCTGATGGCTATGCCGTCAGGAACAGTATATGCATGTACGACAATCCCATCTGGCACGCTCGAAACTGGAGTGTTAACGCGCCCTACCTCTACGCATTATCTGACCCTAGCTCAACAATTTGCACAACAAATTCAAGAGCCTGCCCGCCAGCATCTCATGGCGACGCTGGAAAAAGACAATTTCTATAACGACTGGATCATAGCCCTGCGCAATCATTGCACCACTGAGGCAAATTTGGTGAAGCGATGGGAAATACTGCGGACGGAAAATGTAGCGAAGTGGCTATCGACCGCATTGGTGGGGGCGGGAGTTGATGTCGTTCGCGCTGCCGAGATTGTTGCAGCAGCTCGGCCAGGCCGTTCTTCCCGCCAGCGTCTGGTTGGCGAGCACTCACAAACTTCTGAGTTGGCGAAACTGCCTCCTGCCCAACATGAGGCCATGGGAAAGGAGATGAACCGCAATCCACAGGATGAACTTGGAGCGCTGCGACGTGCATTGCACAATGCCATCGACATCATGTCCCTCAAGGATCTGGAAGCGCTACCCATTCCTGCAGGAATCATGGTTGCAGCTACGCTGCAGTCGCAACAGTAAGGTCTGTCGCTGATGCGTCCATTGGCGGTTATCTGCGAGGCGACGCACGCCGACCGGATTAAAGCAAACATTCGTACTTTCTGTCACCCTGCGGTATTCGCTGACTTTGTATATATCTTCCCCGTCGATATTGCGACCGATTACCAGTATCACGCAGAGAAAGCGCAACTTGCGAACTGGATGACTTCTGGGCATGCTGGTGCCTCTCAGCAGGCGCTACTTTGCTACACGCGCGACGCCGGCAGAAAGGTCAGTGCAATCAAATTGGCGCAGACATTTGACGTTGAGTATAAGGTAGAGACCCTAAAGCGCCTGACCCAGAGCAGTCCAGGGAACGCTGCATCAGTACCAGTTCAACAGCTCCTAAACCAGTGTAGCCTGTCGCTGCGCACGGTCGCTACCGCACAGTTGCAACATTGGAACCATTCGCCCATTGACCGGGCCGCAGTCGACCATTGGCTAAGCCAGTTTTCCCAGCTTGGTACCTTCGGCTGGCTTGGGGAAAAGCTACTAGCTCAAACCAATCTGGTTCAGGCAGCTGCCCTGGGCAACTTGTACCAAGCACTTCCGATTGATCAGAGCTTCAGTCTTGCTTACAACCGCGACATGCGAGGCACCGCAAAAAGCGGTGAAGTCATTGCTACTTTGCTGACGAAACGCTTCGGCGGCATCGTCCATGACAGCCCTGCAAAAGCGATCGAGGCATCGCCAACGTCGAAGATTGCATTATTTGAGGACGGCCTCTGGTCTGGCACGGAAGCGCTAGGTGTTATTGAAAGTTTGCTTGGGGAAAGGCCTGGCCGCGAGAAAACAGCACCCCTGTCGAATCCGAAACTGTTGGAAAAAGTCGATTTGACACTTGTTTATGGCATCGCCACCGACTACGGGAAAGCGCTAGTGGAACGATTCATCCATGACCGCGGCCTGCACAATATAAAGGTACTGAGCGCACGCACGGTGCAGGTAGCGCAGCCCAATCTGTTACTTGGCTTGGCTAACGGCGAATTCGACGTGATGGAAATGCGCGAAAGCGGACCGCTTGGCAACCCCCTCATCCCCAATATCATCACTGCATTTTCTTCTGACGGCATGGCTCAGACGCAAATCGACGTGGCGCGACAATTTTTTTCCGCAGTGGGCCGTCAACTCTTCGAGCATTACCTGCAGACGATGGTGGCGACGAAAGGTTGGACGATGTGGGCGCCTGAAAAGCTGGGCCAGGCCAGTCTTGGTATGCACGGACTCGGCCTCGCTTATGCATTTGCTCATTCGATTCCAAAAGCAACGCTACCCCTGTTTTGGGCAAGCGGAGAAGTCACGTATAACGGCAGAACACTTCGCTGGAAACCCTTATTTCTCAATTCATGAGAAACGCCAACGTCTTCGAGCCACCGCTTTAAAGGTATTACTTAAAATATCCGTCCTTGAGCACGCGGGCTATTACGACATGGTGCCGGACAAGGGCTCCAAAAACGTAGCTTTTCTTTGTCTCATTTCTAGTAATTCGGAGATGCTTGCGTAATGCCTTCGGATTAGCATGGCGAGCGATCTGCAACAGCACCTGCGCCAGTTGTGCCGCCGTCAGCTTGTCATATCGCTTCAGACGGCGGGCACTACAGCCATCATCATGCCAGCATAGCGGGTCCGAATTTCGTCAGCGAAGAAGAACGAAGATAGTTCAAGCTCAATGGTGTGCAATTCCTACTCATACCACATCGGTACCCTTGACCTAGGACGCAAATAGCCAGAAGCAGACTTTCAGTTCTGCAAATAAAAACTACTTCCACGCTTTCATGAAATATTTGTCTGTACCTTCTATCTTAACAAATAATCTTCTGTTCGATCCAGCAATTCGGCGAGATCCATTTGCATGAAGTCAAATGGCTGCTCGTGCGGCAGTCCAATTTTCCCACCCGCTTGACTCATTAGATAACGAAAAAGGCGATGAAAATACTTTTGTTGGCTAGGCGCTGTATAGGATTCAAAAGAGCTTTCTGGCGGTAAGATTCCGGAGTCGGAATTAACAGGAATCATGCACGGGTATAGGATTTCACTCTCTAGATCAAATCCTAGCCGTCTAGCGTTATCTAAGAAGCCAAAGTTCAGCTCATTCGGACGATGCACTATCCGCTTCTTCCCCTGGAAGCTTTCCATAGCGAGAAATCTTTGAATTTCTTTAAATTCTAAGTAAGAATTTAAATCACCAGAAATCACGACCAAATCAGGTTGGAATTCGCGCAAAAATTTATTGGAGTCAATTGAAGACATTGCCTCCATCGCTACCCGAAGGGAAATATCAGCAATCACCACACTTTTCGTAGGTTGCTGAAAATTTAGCATTCCTGACGGGGTAACGACATGCGCGTCTGTTATTCCGCGCATGGGTTGCATCATAGATTCTCTACCTCCTCGTTTCCCAACGAGGAACTGAAGGGTTTTGATCCTGTAATCCAGATGGCTTGCGGCAGTCAATGATTGCGCGGTAGACGTTACGTCAGAACCACCATCGAAACTGCAAACGCCGATCGCGAGCTTGTTCGAAGCTGGCCATTCGATAAATGGCGGAGCTTTTTCCATCACCTTTGCTCGCAGCATTTCCGATAACCAACCAAGGACAGCGGGTTCCACAGGGCTTCCGCTATTTAACCAACGGCTTATGGTTTCCGGGGCAGTGATTCTTCCATCGTCTCTGTATCTGGTAATCATGGCTGCTAAGCTGACACCGGATAATCCGAGAACCTTCATTGCCCGCTTCAACAATACTGCGTTTTTAAACATATTGACGCGCTATCAAGAAAAGCCTATCGTACCATGCAGCCTGTCAATTAAGGCTACTTCCCACCGGAAAGTCCTGGTATCAAGACCAATTTAAGATTGATATGAAACAACTTAATTTGTTCACCTCAGATCCTGATGTACCTGCTGCAAAACGAAATGCCGGAACTGAAAAAAGTGTGGAAATGATTCGTGTGCGCAATAAAGTGGGTGATTCATTTACAGGACCGCTTGCCAGCGCAATTCAAAGCGCTTTTCCTATGTTCAAAGGCAATCATTTCGGAACAGGATCCGGAAAGACCTACTTTGCCGCACTTATGAGTGATCCTGCTTTCAAGAGCAACATGCAGTTGATTTTTGTCACTTCTAACAAAACGCTGGTAGAGCAGGCACGAGCGCTCTTTCATAAACATACGAACATGCCGGTCTATGTAAGTTACAGCCGCGACGACCAGTGGTCTGATGAGATCATCAAAGTCGACCTTGGGAAAATGCTGAATGAGGTATATGCGTTAAAAAAAGTGGTACCGAAGATTTGGGATGCTTTGGTTCAGCACTTCAAAAACAGCAGGCGCAACGCGTTCAATGACTTTGAAGTCTATTTCGGGCAATGTCGCCTTGCCTATGAACGGTTAAAAACGATTGTCCATGATCAACAGTCGACCCAAACTAATAATCTTGAACACGAGCTATACCTGAAAAAGCAGCGCACTTACTGGACTAGCCAGCTCGACCTCCTTGTCAAAACTCTTACCTGCGTTGATATCACTAACCGTTTCACCAGACCGCATGCAAAAGTGACGGGGCGCCTATGTCGTCGCATCTTTCCGCTGGACTATGCTTTGCTCATCGAGCCCGGTCCGATCATCCTGAATCACAGCAAATATGCGACCGGGCCGGTAATGGCGACACGAACCGTACCGAAGCAGAAGACATCTGGAGACGCGCCTGTTCCACTCACTCACGTTGCATGGAGCCACTTCATCAACAAAGAATTTAACAAGGGGGTCATGCAGATCACTGATGAGGAAGAGGACTACTACAAGCGCTTGCTGGACGCGCTCAAAATTACGGTAACTAGCCCACACACTTGGTTTCCTACAATAACCAGCATGGCGGTTTTCTTCATGTGGAATATGTTCAAGCCAGATCAGTCCGGCGACCCGTCGGGATGGAGGAAATTGCTATTTAGCAATCTTCAATCCGTCGTAAGTCGTATTGACGCAATTGAATCGGCTATAGAAAGCTTCCGCAATGGCCAGATGGCAGAGGAAAGCGCCAAAGAAGAACTGCTCACCGCAGTAGGGCTGCAGAAAGGCGACCAAAGCATCGCCGCGAGCACCCTGTTCTCCTTGATGGTGCACCAATGGTATCGCCCGCGACTAGCCCGTGGAGAACATGTCGGGACAAAGTACCCTTGGTATGGCCTGGGATACTACTGCAACTGCTGGAAAACGATCCTTCGTTATCGTCAATTCATCGATCGCTTCAAGCTTTTTGCGGATAGTGCTACAGAAATGGAGCGGTGGAATCGCTTCGCATACATGGTGACGGAAAAACACCGGCTGGTGATCGATCGGGACAACCTCGCCGAAATCGGCGGCCAAATGCAATACCTCTTTTTTGACGACAGGCTCCGGTTGGTTGACCAGCGCATGCTCCATGAAGTGTTTGTCCGTATCCTGCCTGATAACGGAGATATGGAGATCGTGTACCGGCCGGAGCGAGTCGACTCCGACCTCTTCTCTTTGAATGTCCTGTTGCGATTGTTTTTGTGGACGGCGATTGTCGCAACCGATCGCACTATTTCCATACCTCACCACGCGCTAGTCGACGAAGCAGATGTGAATGACGTCCAACAGATCAATACCTTCTCCCATTACTTTCACCGCAAGGCATTTGGCTTACGCCTCGCCGAAGTGACTTTAGATCAATTGGAGTGCGGTGAAGACCTGATCGTTGATGAAGAGTTGATTTTTGAGAAAGCAAAAGGATTTCTGACCATCGCAACCGATACGCAGACGATTCGCGCAACGAGGTACGTCTCCGCCTCCTTTTCGATCTCGGCACTGACACGCTCCCCTGAATCGGTAAGCTTGGCCGGGCTGCTCGGGCCTGAGGGATCGGAAGATCCATATCGGTTCAACATGCACTATTACCTTTCGCACACAGCTGGCATAGGCGGATTTTGGGAACTGGATCGCCGTTACATGGAACCCCGCATCGTCAATGCGGGTGGTGCGTTTGAAGGATTTACGATCAAAGAGGAAGACATTGCCGAGACCCTGCGCGATCTGTCACCCAGAACGTTCGAAATCGGCTTTGCAAGGGACGGCGGGTTGGCACAAGTAATGCAGATCGACCCGGTCAATCCCAAATTGCTTGCTGCTGCCATACCACCGCCAGTCGGCAATCCGCTTTACCGCGATAACCGGCATAAGCGCAATGAGATGGATAACTTCTTTGCCACATTGTCGTACCTATGCCAGCAAGAAGGGCCACACGCAGGCATGTTCTTCACGCAAAGCACAACGCACATCCTCGATGCGTTCGAAACCGGCATTGCGCAGGGGTCGATCGGGCTGCGCCGAGCCGATCCCAAACTGGCGCAGATCTACGAAATCGATCCTACCGCCATCGGCCTAGTTACAAGCGACCCGCGCCCGATTATCGTTGTACTGTTTGAAGCATCGTTCTTGAAGCGTCGGCACTATGGCCCGACCGCGTTTCCCAATCAATATCTTCTTCTCGACAACGATGACGAAGACGGAATCGAACCGGTCAGCGATCAAGGTCCGCCGCCAGCCAGCGATGAAGAAGACATCCCGCAGGAAGTCATGGATAAGTTGCAGGAAGCACTAAATCCCTACTCGCATCTGGACCGGAACGAAATACTCTTCGTCACCCGCTACATTTCGTCGGATCGAGGCTTGTCGATCCACTGTTATCAGAAAAATCCTGCCGGCGAATCCGAGGAGCGAGACTATGATTTCGTTACCCTATCCAACAACCGTTATTACAATTCCTTTACTCGCAGAAAGGATGGTAACAGAGCAAGCATCGAGCAATTCTTCGGGGCTATGCGCAGGCTTTATGCCGATGACGGTGGCGGCACACTGTCTCTCACCGAACTTTCCCACGCGCTAGTGCTCAACTTGTACCAGTTCTTGAACCAATACGGACTGCTCGAATCGTTCGCAGATCTTATCCAGGTGTTAGGCAGAGGCGATCGCGGGCGGATGCGGCCCGATCTGCAAAGGTTCTTCATCAACGAAGATTACGTGCCTATTCTGATTGACGGGAATGAAGCGGCCGGAAATTTCCTGAAGCGTTCGTCCAAGACCGGATATGTTGCCATCACCGCCGCCGCGCAGTTCATGGAAGCAAAGAGTCCGGCAATTATCGACTTTCAACGATATCTGGACGAAGAAATAACGCTCACGCAGCATTTTCTCGATGTCGTGGAACGATTCACGCACGATTTGTTTTACGTCCCAGATGCGAATTTTCGGGCTGCGGTATGCCGGGCCTGGGCAGCGATTCGGGATCCGCGCGCCATCACTGATCCTGCTGCCTACATCGCAGCATTACGCTTGGTGCCATGGCCCTATGGCGAGGACAGCCGGCGACACTTCATCGAGTATTGCTACATGTCCGCCAATGCGTATGGCGGAGACACGTACTATTTGCGCGTAGGCCCAACGGATCATTTCCATGGCGCTGAACCCATTCAGGTTATTCTGGATTTCAAAAACCGCACGGCTGGAAGCCGAACCTACCGACCTGCAGAGGAACTGTTCCATCAAGACCTGCTCAACGCCTCTCAGACAACCGACTATCGCAACATGTGCAGTCGGCTTGGATTTGATAACCCGAAGGTGTTTTCCGATTTCATCCCGCGCCCTCATTTCCTGAAAAACTTTCTTCAGGGGTTTGTCGGCGAAATGTTGACAGAAGAGGCTTTGCGCAGCGCCGGCATCGAAATCCTGCCAGATGAGTGGGCAATCAGCCGCGGCATCTTTGAGCGTTATGACACCTATTGCCGCCTGAAAAACGGCAGACTGAGTTCGATTGACAGTAAATACTGGAGCAGAACCACAGATGCAAAACACTCTGCGGACCTGATCAGGAGAGGACCCGAGAAAGCACAGATGGTAGCCGAGGCGACCGGCGAGCGCCCGTTTGCCATCTATCTCAACACCTTTGGCGGCACCTACCACCCGCCAGTGCGTGATGAAAATTTCGACATCGAATTCATTAGCCTTTTTACCAATGATCGAGATGCTGCAGGAAGACTCACTCCCAGTTTTAAAAGGATATTTCATGGCGATCGCCAATTCGGCTGACTTGTTTGTTCACCTGAAACCGCATGAAGCCTACAGCGCAAGGTTGAGCGGCTTTCAAATAAATATGCCGGCAGTCGAATTTGCCGACGCGTTACTTGCACAGATTAATGATGGTCGGGCCGATGGACTGGCCGTTCGCAGGTTTGCACTTGCTGCCGGGATAGAATCTTCCAAATGGGCCGGCACGCTCGTCAAGCTTAGGAAGGAAATCGCGGCAGCCAATGGCGTGGCCCCGCAGAATCTCGGGCTACGCCGCAATCCGGACAAGCCTTCTGAATATTATTTCTTGGCGACCAAAACATGCCGCATTGGTCATTTGGTCACCGGCGTTGATGAATCTAACGCGCGCCGCATCTGTGAAGTGGCGTTGATGACGTTAATGTTGCGTGACTGCGGCTATCTTTCTGACCGGTTTTCCTCTGCAGTCGGTCCCAATGGACGTTCCAGCAGGCTTTTTCTATTGATGCACGCGAGCAAATCAAAGAGTAAGGCGCCGACTTATTTATCTTGCCTTGAAATAGAAATTGTCTTTGATTCCCATAACCAAATACAGATTGACGCAATGCGCCGGGTCTTTGCCGTGTCGCACGAGGACGATCAACCAGGATCAACAGTTTCCGCCAAGCGCATCGGTAATGACGTGACAAAAATCGCTTGGCTCGATGAACGCGCCTGCAGTCAACTTGACGCCCGCGGCAAGATCGCGCGTAAAACGATTGGCGATATCGATTTTCGGCTGACCAAAGTGCGAGCAACCCGCTGGATCGGCATCACACAAATTGTCTCTTTAGTCGAGCAGCAGCTACAGAACGCAAAGGTGCCTCACCAAGCCCTTACTTTCCGGGCGACGCACTATATAAAGCAACATCAGATCAAGCCCGAGCAAATCGGGTTTCCACCGCAGTTATGCATTTACGCGGATGCCTCACTCACTATCAACAGCACGCTGCGCAACGCAATGGAAACACAAATTCGCGCCAACGTTGGCGGCTACGGCCGCACGGACATTAGTATAAAGTGGCTGGGACATCCTGTACTGCTCGATGGGCACCTGCCTGAAGGAGCAGCGTACCTTTTCATCAACCGCGCGCTCACGCCTGCAGAAACTGATCCTGACTTGGCTGACTATGAACGAGAGGTGGAAGCGGCGGACATGGCAGATACCGAAACTGCAGGGATCAATACTGGGGAATCGGAACTACCTGACTCTGACAGCCCCGATGAAACCGCTGCGAGCTGCCTGTTAAAGGGAAAATTGGTTTCGCCTGAAGAAGCTTACTTTGCGCTTGCGCGTTCCCAAGCATCCCTATTAGACGTCGATACCTATACCCGAGCCAAGTACCGGAATGTCATCAGCGCGCGAGCATTCAAAGTTTGTCTGCAAGGAATTGATGTTATAGAAAGTGTTAGCGAACTGCTTGACAGTTATAAAATGCACAAAGCACTTGCCGAGCTAGCGTTGAAATGGGTGCTGACAGAAGGGATGTTTCAAAGCCAGGTTTTCATACCAAATGTACGGATTAAGGCGACATATACGCGATCGGGAAAAATGGGCAACCGTATAGGGATCGAATCAGTCGCTCAACTGAAGTTGACTTCCTTAGACGGTAAGGGAGCAAAGGTTTCGGTTACCCGTGTCCCACCAGGCGATTACGATGGTATCAATCAAGCGATTCGTGACATCCCACTGATACGCAGAGTGCCACGCACGACAAAGAATGAAGCAACTCAGGCTAAAAAGGTAGCAACGTCATCATTACGGGACGCGACATTTATCATGGAGGTTGAATCGATTGACGAAACCAACGAGGAGACAGTGTGCCTGTTAGTGTACGACGGCACCACCGTCAAAATCCCTCGCATTATTGGATCTGAAGGGAAGCCGCTGCTCCACGAACAACTCGATGAACTGATCGCGTCATTACCGCCAGATCAAAAAAATCTGCCTCGCAGTAAGGATGCCAATCTGCTACCTTACTATATCGAGGGCTTGACGGATAAACGTTCACGAGGTGATGGCAGAGGTGACTTTATTTATATCGACGCCAGTCACCCGAAATTTTTGCGTTACTTCGTACCGCAAGTGCTGCCGGTAAATGCTGCATTAGGCTTTTCGCGATTCTATGACATCATGTTGTACCGTAGAGATGACGTAGCGCGAGAAGATCCCCTCGATATCACAGTTGAACACGCTGCAGTGCGCGCATTTTTTTCGATGATGACGCAGGATGTGGTGCGACTTGGCGAAAACGGGAAACACACCTTAGCACGAAAGCTGGCAGGTTTGGCACTGCTGAACTAATACCAATCCCATGTCATTCAGTCCCGAGCTTGAACGCCAAGCAAGTCTAGGCTACGCATGCACAATCATCGAATCAGTCGACGTAAAAGCCCGTTTGGAAGCTATTTCCTCATACCCGACTCATGCATGCCTAGGCAAAAGAAAATTTGATGCATTTTCGTTTCGCACGCCTTAGCAAACTGCATCAAGTTTGACTTATGCATTGTTAAATCTGCTGGAGATCCAGATGAAATAAGAAACATTGACGCTCTGCCTATGGGCGTGGTTCGGGCATATATCACTGGGAGCCACTTCCTAATGGATGGTAGAGGCGCAGTTGCCTATCCGTACAGCGACCTTGTCCGGACTCGACTAAGCTCATTATCAGCCCTTCAAAACTGGCAACTTGAAAGGCCGAGATGCAGCGGAAGCGGTCCTCGAAGCATACGTGTTGGGGGCGTAAGTGAGTAGTCAGTCAATGTACAGTCGCGGCTGTAATAGAGTGAAGTAACTTACAATCCGAAATCGGTAGAAGTTGTAATTAGGCAAAGAACTGTTAGCGATTGTTATAATTCATTCAATGAAACGCACTTTCTTACTCTAAAATTATCTCTAATAACCGAACTTTGCAAAAAATAAAAATACGTATATGCAGGAGTGGACCAGCTACGGATGGCTACCAGAGAGGTATGGTGTGCATCCAGTACAGTCCTTCCCCGTCGACCGTTAGATAGCAAAATCTCGTTTTACCGGGGGCGAGAATGAGTACATACATCCAACCTCCAGATCAATGCCCACCAGCCACATTAGGCTTATAGAAAGCACCATGCGAAGGAAATCAATGATCCAAGATCTTAGTCGACACGAATTTGGAGTCCTTTTGCATCAGGTTGTATCTCCTTCACATCCAATCCGGAGTGTAGAATTTCTCGAGGGCCGCGAACGCGAACTCGAAACAATCAGCCGTTCACTATTTGCTCCAGGTCGCCATATTTTCATTTTTGGAGACCGCGGGGTTGGTAAAAGCTCACTAGCTGCATCTGCGGCATTCCAGTACCAAAGCTCCAATGCGTCTCCAATATTTGTATCGGGGTCAATTACAGACACTTTTACAACGATAATTGCAAACATTGCTCAACAGGCTATAGGGCGATCAAGAACCGAATCCGTCAAAAGATCTTTTTCTTTTGGGTTTGACTGGAAGATTAAGCTCAATAGCGGAACTGAAGTGATCGGCCACGATATCGCAAGCCAACTTAAATCCGTTGGAGACGCCGTAGAGCTCTTGAAGCAGGTTGCTGATCAATACGCTGAGCTGCCGATTGTCGTGCTCGATGAATTTGATATGATTAAAGACGTCAGTGAAAAGGCTAAATTTGCAGGACTGCTTAAGCAAATGGGTGATCAAACAGTTAATTTGAAGTTTATTTTCACAGGAATTGGCAGTACCTTAGACGAACTTCTTGGTGCCCACCTTTCAGCATTCCGCCAACTGGATAGCGTTCATTTACACCGAATTGACTGGACCGCACGACGGGCTATCATCGACAGAGTTACTGACCGATTTCAATTATCGATCGACGACAGCGTAGCGTGGCGTATTGCAACAGTCAGTGACGGATTTCCACACTACATCCATTTGCTTATGGAAAAAATTCTTTGGGAGGCTTATGTAGAACCCAAACAAATTGAGGTTCTAGACTGGGATCATTTTCACCTTGGCCTGCGTGCTGCCATCGAAAGTATTGATGGCAAATTGAAAAGGCCTTATGACATGGCAGTAAGTTATAGGTCTGAAGAATTTGAAGATGTCGTTTGGTCAACTGCAGACAGTGATGAACTATTTCGATCACTTGACGATCTTTACCATTCTTACAAGTCGGTAGTTCATCAGCGCCTTGGGCGGATTGAAATGGATCGGAAAAAATATACGGCGACAATACGGAAGCTTAAGGAAGAGCCGTTCGGTGAAATTCTTGAGCCACTCCGTGGCCGCAGCGGCTGGTACACGTATAAGGAAAAAATGATACGCGGCTACGTCCGAATGCAGGCAGAAGCGAATGGCGTCCAGCTTCTAGGCGAGCGCGAAGCACCTAAGCAGAAAATGCATTTGCCAGGGAATGCTAAAACAGGTTTTCGAGGGCCTAGTCTTCCACCTGGGATTCGAGCGTACGAGCCTATCAATCGGAACAAAGACAACTAACTATGCAGCTTCAATTCAACTACTTATAGAGTAACGCCAAGCGGCAGACCGATCTAAGCGAATCCCTTTTTACTCATATATCAATTTAGAGTCGAGCTACACCAGTTGTTGCATTTGCAGAGTCATGGTTGAGCACTGCATTTACGTTACTATAAGAATAAGGCATCTACCAAAATATGAGCAGAAAATGGACTTCAGAATATGAAAGTAACTTTTAATAACTTATCATTGTGACAACCAACAGGTGTGGAGCTTAGGCGAATCTAATAAAGAAGAGATTATCAAACATAAATAATCAATAAAGAAATGATATTGAAGGCGATAAATGGATAAAACACCTGTGACGACATTAAAGAGAAATCTCGATTCTATTCAGCAAAAGGCTCGAGAGAGAACTGTAAAAACGCAGTCTGCAGAATATGACTTAGATACCTTAATAAAGCGCATTGACAACAAGTCGATTAAGCTGGATCCAGATTATCAACGCCGTCACCGTTGGACGGATGAAACTTCATCAAGGCTAATAGAAAGCTTAATTTTAAATATTCCGATACCTGTGATATTTATCTCACAAGACGTTGACGTGGATGAGGAGATTCTGGAGACGGCACCACGTTACACTGTAATTGACGGTCAGCAGCGCCTTACAGCTGTCTACGATTTTATGAAAAACAAGCTTCCCTTGGAAGGACTTGAGACACTTTCTGAACTTAACGGCTCTTTTTACAAAGATCTCCCTCCATTCCTCATTCGTCGCCTCGAAGAAAGAACTATAAAATGCTTGCGAATTGACTCGACCGTTGATCCTCAAGTCAAGTTCGACATCTTTGAGCGGTTGAACACAGGGTCGATCAAACTTGAGTCTCAGGAGTTAAGAAACGTTACGGCACGCGGCCCCTTTAACGACGCTATTAAAGAAATGGCTAAATTTCCAGCGTTTCGCCAACTGATCCAAGTGGATGAAAGAAATCCTGAAGAAAACACTAAAGTTAAGAAAATGGAGGATGTTGAACTCGTACTTCGTTTTTTCTCATTGAGGTATGAAGGACATGATAAAATCAAAAAAGGATTCAAAGAGTTCCTGACTACGAGTTTAAACGAATTTAATAAATTGGATCCGCAAGAAATAGTCAGAAGAGGAGAAGAGTTTAAGGAATACATGACATTCTTGCTTGATATTGTCGGAGCGCAGGCATTTTCTAAATGGCGGCAAGATGGAAACTCCATTAAGAAAATGTCCAATTTTAATGCTGCAGTTTTTGATGCTATAGCAGTTGGTCTTGCTAAGTCGGCGCATATTAAAGAGCTAAATACAGCAGTTCTAAAAAGGAAATTAAGTGAATTTAGAACTGTGCTGTTTTCAAATCAAGATTTTTTTGAATCTATCTCTGGAAGTGTGAATGACGCTGGTAAAGTAGCGACACGTATCGACTTATTCTCGAAATATATTGTAGCATGAGCACGGCTGTGTTTGAAGTCGCCTGCTCAATTCCTCATCGCATGCAAGAACTTAATAGAATTACTTCTCTTGCACATAATCTTGTGGATAAGGATGAGGATTCCTACAACACACTGTGTCGAGCTTGTTGTGTACTTTTAGCGTCACATCTAGAGGGGTTCTTAAAAGACCTTAGCAAAAGTTTGGCATCTGATCTTTACTTTAATTTGCAAACATTTGCCAAGATGCCGGAGGCTATGAAACGATCATTTTGCGAAAAAATAGCTTTTTATGAAGGAGTGCCAAAAGAAGATGTTAATCAAAGAGTAAAGCAACTGATAGCATTTTTTTCAACACATAGTGTTGCTATAGATTTCCAAGCGTTTTCGTATAAAGAAAACAATAATAAAAATCCAGGCCCTGACGTTTTAGAGACTTCTTTTGAAAAAATGGGAGTGCCAGCGGTCTTGCACTCTATCGCTGGTGGTCGCTTAGAAAACATTTTTAAAAATGATGCCAACTTGAGTTACATACTCCGACGCGACATTCGCCGTTTTAGATCGACATTATATAGTTTTCCTTATAAACCGCTGCCCAACACGTATGCATTTAACTTTAAGGCTGCAAAAACGGCGAAGGGAAAGGGGGGAAACTCGCTTTGGCATGCATTTATCGAAGAAGTAATGCGCCGGCGTCATAGTATCGTTCATGGTGACACGATGGCAAATGATACAGATGTTATCGAACTTGATCACGACATCGAAAAAATGGACGTATTGATGCACTCAGTTTTATACTCGGCAGCAGCTTATCTCGTTATAAGCACATAAGATTTTTTTATGGCGGAAAATGTCTGCTTTCAGTCTTCATCGGACATTAGTATCAACCAACCGAACTTCTGCATCTGGCCGATTCCAGTCTGACGGCAACTGGTGCTTTCGACCCTCAGCCATTGAGGTCCCCGGATTGCTAGCATTAGAGGTGACGGCGGTTCAGATGATGATCATCAGGAGAGGCGGACAAGTTCTATTGATAAAAGTATCGCTGACATACTTCACGACCTGCAAAAGGAATGCGTACGGCATCGACGCAGTGGGCATGACGAAGGTGGTTGCAGAGAAGGCGGCCCGGCGACCACGGCCGTTGGAGTCGGCTGCTTCTTCAGGCTTGCGAGCTGTGTCGCTGTGCCTATGGCATATGGGATAACCCGCAATGGGCAACCGTAAACAACTCCGCCGTTGGCGCCGGGCATTGGGGTCCATGGGCTTGGTTCATATGATTGGGCGCAGCGGCCCACGGTTGACATTTCACCCGTCACCGGCGCGTGTGCAGCAACTGCATTACAATTTGCGAGCAAATATTTGGTGGATTGGTCGTTCCGTGAGCACACGCCAATCATTAAAAGGGTTCTATCCAACTTTTCCAACGGCACAAAACATGTCATTTGCGCGCAAGTACGAGTATTTCGAAATTCGTCCTATGATGGCCAATGCGGGGAAGACCGACTCGCCACTGACGGGGCAGCACGGCCACGCTCAATCTCTGCACGCCATGTCACCGGGTAACCTGGGTAAGGCACAGCAACTTGATCGCGTGACCAAGCGGGCTGGTGAGTCCAACAACCAATTTAAAAGGCGCGGCGCTGGCGCAACCGGTGCGTTCTTGAACCAAGTCCAGCAAGGGTTTGCCGTCTGCGAAGCCTTGAATTCGCCTTTAGGGCAAGTAGCGCTTGTCGTTCTTGACAGTGCAGCCAACATGGGCAAAAACATTCGGATTGTGTTGACGGTCGCAGGCGTCAAGGAAGCAGGATTCCTCCCTGGGACACTCGCACCGCATGCCACTGCCGTCGCCAAGGGCGATACCAACGTCCAGACTAAGTCAACATCCGGCGTGAAATTGATCCTTGACCGCAGTGCCCACGCAACTTCCTTCCATATACAAACCTGCTATCCGTTGACCGATCCCACCACAGGCAGCTGGACTGCCACTGAGTTTCCGGATCAGCAACTGCTGGCTTCGGGGTGATCGGCTAGCACTGGCTACACGCTAACGTTCGTTGTGGCACGACCATCAGAAACGGTTCGGAGAAAGATCAAGTTCCGGCGGTGCGCCCCAATCGATAGCGCCAAGTAGATTAGCGCCTCGGAATCGGTCTGTCGGCAGCACTCGCTCATGGCCGGCTGTTGCCTTTGCCCCAATGGGAAAAATCGACCCTTAGCAGAAGTTCGAGCCGTTGCCTAGAACGTCCGAAAAACGGCGAAATCGGACAATTCGCACCCAAATTAGCAAGTGTGTCCGGGAAACTAGTGTACACCGGGTACGGAAGTCGGGGGGTAAAACACTGTTGGATCTGAAATTTCAACCCTTGTACTCGTTTCGTCCAATGGCTCGACCTCACTCCGCTCCACAAAACCCATAGAGATGTCACCAGAACTATGTGTGCACTTGATCCAATAGAACGTTTTCATCACATCAAATCCGGTCAGAGTTGCTTTAACTTCGTATCTATCCTCTTCATTTAGCACATAAACCACTTTGCTATTTATGTCCGGTTTTTGAAATAGCTTTTGTCCTACGTATGCGGGCGGGGTTTCGTACGGCTTGTCGTCGGAAAGCGTACGTGCTGCCCGCATATGTGAATGTTTCCTGCGAATTGCTTCGATGGTGAGGTCAAGACATGTAGACGCATTTTCACGACTAGCATTATTTTCGTTATAGCCAGCAGACTTTCGAATA
The DNA here is from genome assembly GCA_963522035.1 of uncultured Noviherbaspirillum sp. Lineage (GTDB taxonomy): Bacteria > Pseudomonadota > Gammaproteobacteria > Burkholderiales > Burkholderiaceae_D > Noviherbaspirillum_A. The sequence goes on from CAUQYP010000001.1 coordinate 77,790, forward strand.
TACCACGGGTCTTGATAATCAAAACGAATCAAGGTTGGAGTAAGACGGCGAATATTGTTGAGCGTTTGCGTATTAATTCCCCATTCCATCGCATCGATCCGCCAAGTTTCTTCGTCTATTTGAATGTAATCAAAGGGCGTTTTAACGTTTGTGTCCATCCATTCTTTGTTTCGCGTCCAGTAAGCCGCTTTCCTACCACCATATAGAATTCCCAAAAGAGGATAATGCACAGGTTGGTCGCGTTTTATTTCACGAAAATCATATATGCAGTAATCATGCTCAAATTCTAAATAAAACGCTTTTCTGGTCGCGATCAGTGCCCCTAGGTAGTCCTTCGCTTCAAGGGAAGCTACTGCTTCATTCAAAAATATTCGCGGAGCCGTATTCGTGCCAATTAACTCAACAAGAAATATCTCTTTAAGCGTTTTTCCTAAGGCTGAACTTAAAACCGCATCGATTACTTGTTTCGCTGTACTCAAATGTCCTTGAACCGTGAGCGGTTCCATAACTTGCCCATGATGCTTTGCGGTAACTCTTAGCTTATTCATGGTCTTGAGGGTGCCAGACTTCGGAAGATCAATGCCTGACTTCTTGACCGCACTAATCATGTCGTCGAATGACAATTTCTCAATAGCAACTTGCTCGTCGACCTCTCTCTCGATCAAAACAGCGAGAAACACGAGTTCTACGCCATCCTGTAAAACGATCAAAGCTGCAGTAGCTAGATAGCGATCGCCAAGTTCGCATAACTGTTCAGCCTGTTCGATAAGAGCACGAGCGGTTATAAGCGTTTGGAGAGTTCTGTCTTTCACAGTTTCATATTGCGCAGAAAAGGGCCTATAGCATGCCATAGCCCACATTAAAATTCATGTTCATTTCGCCAATTGATGACGAGAATATGCTGCCGCTGCGGCGAGTACCCATCGACCCGTGGCCGAACCCGGCCATCCGCTCAGAATAGGAGCCTGCTACATAGGAAAAGCTGCAAGTGTTATAACCGACAGCTTTTGGCCCAAGAACCCGACCGTCGCGGTTCTCTAAAGCGGCCTCTGAACGACTGAAAACACCGGAGCCTATTAGTGCACTTAATTGTAACGCGGCTCTGTCGTTAGTCATTCTTATAGAGAGGGGGTACTTAAGCGAAGGGCACAATACCGAGCCCAAAGAAGCATGGTCCATTCCCTTTGTTCCCAGTTCAGTTCTAGCCTTTGTACGATACTGATGAAGCCGCGGTAGCTGACTGGCGCCAAAGCTTTAACAGGAAAGATCCACCCAAAGCGGACGTGTTGTTTTATCAATGTTGGATTTTCACGGATTATTAACCCGCTTTCCATTGAATCATAACCCGGTGCTGTTGCTCATCCACGCTTATCAAAAAGTGATCGTGCAACTAGCGTGGGTAATGCTTTCGATTAGAATCCGAGTCATTCCACGTGCAAATTGACAATTTTAGGCTTAATCAATGCTAAGGAGTATGTACGGATGCAGACAGACAATACCTTTACCTGCATATTAAAATAGTTTCATAAATCGGCGCTTCTGTGCCCCATTGTCTTTTCTCTTTTCAGACTTTTCTGCGGCGGTTCCTTTCCGCCCTATATCTCTCTAAAGACCGTTCCAGGTTGACACTTTTTTCGAGCCAATCCTTCGGTTACCAATTCGTTTCCTCCCCTTTTGCATTATTGCATAAAGGAAATAAAATGCCCGTTTCAGGAAAATCCTTCTCGGCCCGCGGCAATCATTTGCTGTCGCTGCTTTCCGACAATGCCTATACGAAGCTCGCTCCTATGTTGCATCCAGTGCAACTCGAAATTGGGCAGATCTTGCACGAGCGCGGCAAGCTATTTTCTTCTGACATCTACTTTCCGATTACCTGCGTTCTTTCTGTCATTCTGACGCTAAGCGATGAGGCAGCGGTAGAGGTCGGTTCGGTAGGCAATGAAGGCTTCTCGGGCGTAGAAATTCTCGCTGGTGCCAAGGCGCCCTTCCATGCCTATTTATGCCAAATTCCGGGCAAAGCCATACGTATGTCGATGACTGACTTCAGGCAGGCGCTTGATGCGGTGCCCGAACTGCACAAGCTGGCACTCGGCTCCTTGCAAGTTTTCATGGCCCAAGCGGCGCAATCGGTTGCCTGTAACAGCCAACATGCAATGGAGTCTCGCTTTGCCTGCTGGATGCTGCTGACACATGATCGCGTCGAGGGTGACGATTTCAAGCTTACCCAGGAGTTCATGGCGCAGATGCTGGGTGGGTACCGGCCCACCGTAAGCGTCGTTGCCAACCGCTTCCAGCAGGCAGGCCTGCTTCGGTACAGCCGGGGCCATGTGTATATCCTGAACCGGCAAGGGATCGAGGAGGCGGCTTGCGAGTGCTATTTCGATGTATGCAACCACTCCCAGCGCTTACTAACTACAACGGATGCTGGCGCTAGTTCAAGCATTCTTGTCTTGCCGGCTGTATAGCTTATCCTTGGGTACAATTCTTACCGACAGCCTTCGGTGCTGGCGAGAGCATCATCCGTTATAAGCTAGCCCCTTCGGTATTCCTGTGCTTGGCATGATGATGCTCAAGTTGATACGATCTTATCGCTGTCCGCTTTAAAGGCGTCGCATGGCCGTATAGGAACGAAGCCGTTTTTTCCTTACTAGAAGAGGTGAACTTCCATCAGACACGACCAGAAGTAGTCGTCCATTCAGGCCCTGTTGTACGTCATTTCATAACCTATTACCCGCAGGATGACATAAAACATATTTGTTTTAATGCTGAAAGTTCATCAATAATTTCCTATATGTCATTTTGACTACAGACGAAGCTGACTGCGTGCCGTACGATTTGCTAACGCTTTGGCATCACTGCTAAAGGTGTCCACAAGGTGAGCTTCTAACGTTACGAAACTTACCTAACTATTTGGAATAACGTCAGTTTGCACCGCATTTCTATTCCTTTCCACATTTTTCTGCAGACCTAGGTTATACCGCACATTCTTTTTTAAAGACCTGTTAAAGGTCGAGACGCCTCTCTAGCTTCTTTTCAGCTAACGATTTGTTTCCTCCAGTTACTGTAGTATTTCTACAAGGGAAATTTCATGTCTTATGCTGAAAAAAGCCGGCCGACGCGCGGCAGTTATTTCTTGTCGCGGCTTTCCGATGATGACTATGCAGACTTGTTGCCTAGTTTGGAACTAATCCAACTTGACAGCAAACAGATAGTGCACGAACGCAACAAGCCATTCGCCGACGTCTACTTTCCCACTACCTGCATGATTTCGGCTGTTTTGCCGATGCTGGATGGGGCGGCCGTAGAGGTTGGAACAGTAGGCAATGAAGGCTTATCTGCAGTCGAAATGGTGGCCGGCGCGGTTTCGCCCATCAATACCTTTATGTGCCAGATACCTGGACACGCGATGCGCATGTCAGTGACTGACTTTAAGCACGCTCTGAAGGAGATGCCAGAACTCCGTCAGTTGGCATTCGGTTACTTGCAGTGTTACATGGCGCAGATGGCCCAGTCGGCTGCCTGCAATAGCCAGCATGCCGTCGAGGCGCGCTTTGCCAGATGGATGCTCGTCACCCATGACCGGGTCGAAGGAGATGACTTTAGGCTCACTCAGGAGTTCATGGCACAGATGCTAGGCGTCCATCGCCCCAGCGTTAGCCTAATTGCTAACCAGTTCCAAGCCGCAGGACTTCTCCAATACAGCCGCGGACTGATACGAATCCTGAACCGTGAGGGCATCGAAGAGGTGTGCTGTGAGTGCTACGCCCAAGTTCGGGATCGGTTTCAGAGCGTAATGGGGGTTGAGCGCGGGGGGTAAGCGCGACAAGACATTTCGCAGGACGTGGACAATAGCAAACAAAGCGAATGATTTAGAAGACTAAGGAATTTTTCTGGCCATATGTCGGCAACCTGACTGAAGGAGCGCGTTGAACAGCGCTAATACCTTTCCATTAAGCCTACCTTGTTGGCTAAGTTCGCAGGCGTGCACCAATCGACGATCTGCTTTTGCTCATGCGATGATGCTTGGAAAATGCGGCGTGAAACTGGATCGGGTCAGTTAATCGCCCATTCTTCATGGATGGTTCTCCTGTCTTTGCCGCTGCATCTACATGCGCCACGAGAGACTTCACAGAATGGTTCCCCAGCCTGACGGCCAGTCGCGCTATGTTGACGCCGTCGAATGACGCAAGGATGAGGGAATTACATTGCAACTGCTGCACCAGGTCGGCGACGAAGCGTTGGATGCCATCCCGCCCGCCAAAGTGGGCTCAAGGCTGGCGTCGGCAGCACGGCGCTGTAGACCGGTGGCGGCGAAGACGATGGCAATCAGGCAGAAGATGAAGGCCATGTTTGAGATATCTGGGAAACGTGCAAAACCCTCAGAAGTCATCCGACATCGACACATAGACGCTTTTCTGACTGGCCTGATCAAGGCGGTGATGTCGCCAACCGCTAACCCAACATTATTCTGCGACGGTTACTGACAGACTTGTGGGGATCAAGCGATTGCGTTGGTCAGCATTCCATTAGAGCCCGATCTTTACAGCATTAGGAGAGTGCGGCCAATGCCGTTCTACGAGGGCAAGACACGGAAACATTCGATAAATGTTGTCATAAGTCAACAATACTAATGTGCAGTTAGCTTCTGGTAAAAACTTATTGTAATATTTCATCACAGCAACTTATTTGTGTCGCATTCTTACTTCTCGCCGATTGCGACATCTTTTACGTGATGTGCGTTGACAGCAACCAGCTGGAGGCGGGGATGGCTGGTGCGCCGCCATTCTTTTTTACCAACTTGCTTGGCTAAACCTGGATTACAAAACAATGAATAACAGTTCCCAACCTCTATCAGTGCTTCGCCCTAATTTGGCTATCAATGGCGCAAACTCGAGCCTTCTGGCTGCCGTCCATCGCATCCAAGCCATTATTGAATTCGATACAAGCGGCACGATCCTGCACGCTAACGACCTGTTCCTTAAAACCATGGGATATAGCTCAAGCGAGGTTATAGGCAAACATCATCGCATGTTTTGCGATACTGCTTATGCGGCCGGCGATGACTACCGCGCTTTTTGGCAGCGGCTGGCAAATGGTGTGATCGAACAAAATGAGTTTGCTCGTATCGGCAAAAACGGCCGGAAGGTTTGGTTGCAGGCGTCCTACAACCCGGTCTTCGATGAAGAGGGCAAGATTGAAAAAATTGTAAAGTTTGCAACTGACATCACGTCTGCCAAGCTGCGAACTGCCGACTTTGAAGGGAAAATCGATGCAGTCAATCGCATTCAGGCAGTCATCGAATTCAGCCTGGATGGCATTGTCCTTGAAGCCAATGAAAATTTTCTAACCACGCTTGGATATAAGCGAGAAGAAGTCGTTGGTAAGCACCATCGCATGTTTTGTGAGGCAGCATATGCTCGATCAGCCGATTACACGGCGTTCTGGAACCAGCTCGGAGACGGGAACGTCCACTCTGGCGAATTTAAACGACTTGACAGAAGCGGCCGCGACGTCTGGCTCAGTGCCACCTACAATCCAATCTTTGACTCAGACGGCAAGCCAATCAAGGTAGTCAAGTTCGCGACCGATATCACCAACGCCCAGCGCACGAATGCCGACTTTCTGGGGAAAATGACTGCTGTAGAAAAAGTGCAGGCAGTAATCGAGTTTGACTTGCAAGGGCGCGTACTCCGGGCCAACGATAATTTCTTAACAACGTTTGGCTATAATGCACAGGAAGTAATCGGTGAACACCACCGAATGTTTTGTGATCCGGCTTATGCCCGCTCGCCTGCATATGTGGCATTTTGGGAAGGACTCGGTCGCGGTCAATTCAGTGCCGGAGAATACCGCCGCGTTGGAAAAAATGGCGAAGATATCTGGATCCAGGCCTCGTACAATCCAATCTTCGATCATGAAGGGAAACTGCAAAAAATCGTTAAATTCGCAACGGACGTCACACCAGCCAAACTGCTGAGTTCTGAAACAGCTGGCAAACTCGATTCGATCTCACGCTCGCAAGCGGTCATCGAATTCGACATGCAGGGCAACGTATTATTTGCCAATAAGAATTTCCTTCGCACCGTCGGATATACCGATACGGAAGTCATTGGCAAACACCACAGCATGTTTTGTGAGCCGGAACTGGCCAAGTCGTCTGAGTACAGAAATTTTTGGGCTGACCTTGGAGAAGGCCAGTTTAAAAGCGCACGTTTTAAACGCCGGGGCAAGCACGGTGCCGAGGTGTGGCTACAAGCGACTTACAACCCGATTCTCGATATGGACGGTAAGCCCTTCAAGGTCGTGAAGTTTGCTATGGACATTACTGCGCAAGTCGCGCGCGAACAGATCGTCAGAGACAAGGTCAGCAACATTACTCAGGTAATGGAAGAACTTTCAGGCTCGATCGACAGCATTTCGCGCAGCTCGCAGCGTTCCCATGACCTCGCTTTCCAGACCCAGCAGGAAGCCAGAGATGGTAACGGCTTACTTAACAAGTCACGTCAGTCTATTTTGGAAATCCAGCGCTCGTCACAAAACGTGCATGAGATTACCCGTACGATCAGCGACATCGCTAGCCAGACCAACCTGCTGGCGTTCAATGCAGCAATTGAGGCTGCTCGTGCCGGCGAGCATGGCCTAGGCTTCTCAGTCGTCGCAGAGGAGGTACGCAAGCTCGCAGAAAAATCGGCTCGTGCCGCGCTCGAAATTGGCAGTTTGATTAACAACACGATCAGCCTCGTCAACGAGGGTGGCAGTCTTTCAGACCAAGTCAAGCATGCTTTTGATCGTATCGAGCGATCGGTTGGCACCACGACGGAATCGATTTCCGAGATAAACGGTGCGACTGGCGCCCAGGTAGAAGCTAGCCGCAATGTTGCCGCATTGTTGGCCCAGTTACATCTGTCGTCGGACCAGCACTAAGTCATGAACAACGCGAATGAGGCATTTTCGCAAGGCGGTGCAGTGTCGCCAGTTGATCGGATCAGGGTGTTTGCCAAAGTAACCCTGGACGATATGTTGATTGGCATTGATACCCGCCACGTGGTTTCCGCGCTTTCGCGCCCGACATCGCTGACTCGTTTGCCGCGCAGGCAAGGCGCATTAGAGGGTGCATTTACACTGAACGGCCAAGTTGTTCCTCTGGTTGACCTGCGCGGCTGGATGGAAGGGCAAGATGCCGACGAACAGCGGCCGGTCCCAGGCCAGGTTATGGTATTGCGCGCTGAAGGCGCGACGCTGGGGTTGGCAATCGATGCGGTCAATGGTTTGGTACGATTGCCGGAATCTTCCATCCGCCAGGTGCACCATGACAATGCTGAGGCCGGTCTTTTCCACAGCGTCGGTGTAACCTGTGACGGCCAGCTTATCAGTTTGCTGGACCCTGCACGTCTCATGCGCCAGACCAACGCGTGGGCTGACAATATCGGTCAAGCGGGCGTAGCCGGGATGAGTGACCAGAACATTGGCGCCGATTTGAATGCAGCGACTCGAATAGAGTGGACACCATCTCAAGTGCTGGTGCGCATTGGCACGAGCACATTAGGCGCGGATGCTGCCGTGGTGGCAGAGGTTTGCAAGCTACCTTCCCTACAGCAGTTGGTTCGTGGGACAAGCCACTTGAGCGGCATGATGAACTGGCGTGGGTACCATGTTCCCGTGCTAAAACCGGATAGCATAATCGGCAACATCAGTGTGCCTGCTAGCGCAGCGTCGCTAGTCATGGTGCTTGCTTGGAAGGGACGCTACGTGGCGGTACCAGTTGAAAATGTGTTGGGAGTGAGACAATTTGATTGCCGGTGTGTCCAAGCACCAGCCGACGTCGGCTTACCTAATCATGGCTTCTTTCAGGGAGCGGTTCAACTAGAAGACAACACACCGGCGCTGCTCATCGATGGCCATGTCCTGCTGAAACGCTATGGCTTGGACGGGTTATCAAGCGCGATAGCCGGCAGACAACACGAAATGGCCGAAACAAGGCCGCTCAACCCGCAGGCTTATGTCATCTTTGATGCCGGCACCCCATGGGCGTTGCCTCTAAGCTGCGTAGAAAATGTGATTGCTTTTCCTTCTGACTTCCGTCCCCTGCCTGATCACCATAACTTATCTTCGGGTAGCTGCACTTGGCGCGGTCGCATGCTGCCGGTAGTCGACCTGGATAAAAACCCAACAAACATTGCCCCAGAAAATAGCTACTTGATAATAATTCGTTACCAGAACCGTGTGGCCGGGCTGCGCGTGAACAGCATAACTTCACTGATTCCAGCAAACTCTGTCACTTTGACTAGCATTAGTTTGCCCAGATTGGGACGGGTGAACATTTTGACTGCCGCCGGTGGGAAGCCATCACCGAGCTATCGCATCCTAAAATTGGATTCTCTACCATTTTATTCTCAAACCTCTGATTAGTTATGGGGCTTTGATTTGTGCTGCGGGTGAAAATCCAAAGAAAAAGTTTTGTTAAAGACCGCGGTTCATATTGCGACTAAGCCGTTACAAATAATTTTTTTGGTAAAAAACCACGCGAGGCGTCTAAAATTTTCTAAACATCAGGTGACTAGTCGGGCAATGAATTTGCCATTGAATTACGCTTGCATACCAGTCGATTTTTCATTGTTCTGTTAGCAAAAAATGCGGGCATGAAAACAATCTATAATTAGATAGCGATTAGGGTAATTATTTTGCCAATAACATCTTGTTCAATACTGAAGCAATTATAGAGTAACGATTTTTGAAAATCTGGATTATGGATGGTAAACAATTCACTTGCCGACATTAGCTCAAATCGGTCTTTCCTTTCTGCTGGCCGGGTGCCAATGACAATAGCACCCGATAAAAATGGATACGGGCGACATCTTGACACAGGCTGTAATTATTCTCGAATTCACTAACAACGGAAACTGCAATGACGAACAAGAATATGAAATTTTTGGTAGTAGACGATTTCCCGACGATGCGTCGCATTGTCATGAGTCTTTTGAAAGAGTTAGGCTATACGAATCTGGCCGAAGCGGAAAACGGTGCAGAGGGCTTGGCAAAGCTGCGTAGCAACAAGTTTGATTTTGTTGTATCGGACTGGAATATGCCTGTTATGGATGGCCTGACAATGTTGCAGCACATCCGCGAGGATGCCTCATTAAAACATTTGCCCGTGCTGATGGTGACAGCTGAGGCTAAAAAGGAAAATATTATTGCAGCAGCGCAGGCGGGTGCCAGTGGTTATGTGGTCAAGCCTTTCACGGCAGCGACACTGCAGGAAAAGCTCACCAAAATCTTTGAAAAAATGCCTCAGTTGGCAACCTGACCAAGAGAAAACTCCATGATACGAGCAGCCATCTTGGACAATAACGCCATTGCGCGAGGGTTACTACGGACCATCTTGAATGATGGATACAACGTTATTAGTGAAAGCGGTGTTGCTTCTGCGAACCTGTCACGCCTAACCTTGGCAGCACCACAACTGATTTTTATCGCGATTGACACGGAGAATCATGACGTACAAACGATGCTAAAAGATTTGCGGAACAGATTGCCAAAGGCACTCATTTTTGTCATGACTTCTGCATTTACAGCTGAAATGATCAAGCAGGCGAGCGAAAACGGCGTGAACGGGTTCATCGTCAAACCATTCAATGGGGCAGCAGTCATGTCGGCAATTCGTGCGTCTATTCTCAAGCTTGTGTCGCGCCAGAGGGCTGAAATGAAAGTTTAAAAAGCGCGTAACTGCTGCTTGTCACAGATTGTTAAATCATTGCTAGTCTGCATTAACTATGCTTGTCTAAGAGACGGCTTATTTTTTATTGAAAAAATAAGAGAAGAAACCTGTATTACAATTTGCAAAGAAATTGCGTTGCACCAACTTGGGATAGGAATGTGTGCATGCGTGTGCATGCCCTTTCTCATAGTTGGACTGCACATCCGTTTCTAAGGAACCGTTTTCGGATTATTTCTCATGAGAAATTTAGAAAATTATCGAAGCGGGTATTATCGAACTGGGCATCGATACGGGCAAAAGTTTGACTATTATTGAACCAAGGATCGTCGAACTGGTTACTACCGCACCTGTAGCCAGGAAGACGGCCGTCAAAAGTGCTCCCACACCTAATTGCGCGGCAGAGATTTCGTTTGGTGGAGAAATTGTACGTGTATCTAGGTGCTACTGAATGAAGTTTCTTTGAAGTGATGTAGGGCTTTGGTTTGCTGGCACCAGTTTGCGGTGTAGCAGCTGCCGATGTAATTATTTTTGTACGCTCGCCTAGCAGCACGGATCAGCCTACCTAGTTGGAGAGCATCAAACGAAATTGACACAGACTTGCGCATTATCAGAATTTCTGGCGGCAGCTAAAGCATGCTCGGATAAAAGCGCGTAGCGCCAATTGTCGATTTTGATTTTCGTCTCTATCAGACTAAGAGGAACTAATATGGCTTCGCATAATCCGCCTCCTCATCAAGTTCAACCGGATCAACCAGGGCAACCGGATCGCATGTTTGCTGATGTGGTTCTGCCAGCATCGCTGCCGACACTGACTCGGAACGCGCCCCATAAAGTAGATCTTGGTCCGCTCAAGCATCTGGTAGGGGTGTGGACGGCGCAGGGTACAGGCTGGAATATGATCGCACTGCCGTTCCAGGGTGCCCCAGCCTCGCCTGCAGGCTTTAAGTTTCGTGTCTTAATGAATCAATATGACGAGGTGCTCAAGTTCGACTTTGTAGACGATCGGGTCAAAAACCGTGGTCTGTCCCGCAATGGTGAAACGGGGTTCGACCAAGTGGTTGCCGCGCTCGACTATCAGCAGAAGATTGCTCAAGTCGTGGCCGAAGACCGCCCGTCAAGTGGCGGACTGGCTGGAGCGCCCAAGCTGGCGATTCATCACGAGCCGGGGCTGTGGCTTTACGAGAAAAATCGCACGGTAAAGGACGACCAAATAAAGGGTGACGTCGTATCAGAGGTAGAACTACGTGTCGCACGGCTAGCTTCCATTCCGCACGGCAACTCAGTTCTTGCCATTGGCACTTCAGAGGAAGTCAATGGCATGCCGCACATTCCTCTTCTCAGTGGATTGCCCTCGGGCCGCTTTGAGGACGTAAGCACTGCCGACTACGACTTCAAGACGGATCCTTACCTTGAGCCATACAACCATTACATTAACAATCCATTCATGGGAAACGTTACCGGCGTAACGGGATTTCCTGGATTTCACCCGGCGGACATGAATGCGATCCTTCGTTTCGCAAGCCAAAATGGTCCCAAGATCGCTCGTACAACTGTGCTAAATGTTGACTCGACCCGGAAAAGTGGCGGGATTATGAACCTTCCGTTTACTGTGCGCGAAGCCGAACCGGTCAGCATGAAGTCGACGTTCTGGATCCAGGAATTGGTCGAAAAGGATGCGAACGGTGAAACCCAATTTCAGTTGCAATACTCGCAGATAGTCATGCTGCACTTTTTCCGGCCAAGAGAGGATGAACAGCCCGGTCTTGCCGCTTGGCCTCACATCAGTATTGCCACCTTGAGAAAAGTACCAGCTCCTTACGACCTTGTGCCGGCTTGAATGGAGAAAGCGTAGTACATTGTCAATAATGCATGATACTGTAGCCCCAGTCAGATCTGCCTACGTAATGTTCCAAGCTAAGTTCGTCCTTGAGTTGATGATACGTCTGCTCGCACGCCGAGCGGGCTTTTATCGCGCAAACCACCATCCTCTGCGGCATATTGGTCAGGCGGTTGTGGAGGTAATATTTGCACCCGCCGCTGGAGCGCCGTCTACGCATCGATACGCAAAATTTCCAAACGCAATGCACCAAGGTAGCCTAGATCCAGGGATCACGGTATCGATCAGCATAAAGTGGATCTTGACGTGCAATCGTAAGTTTTAGTAGATGGCACTACCGTCTAAATGATTGCCAAGACCGGTCGCATAGTTTTACTAATCAACATTGCAAGCCTGATGGCTTAGCGGCCCGTCAAGGCATTCGTCGCTGAGCAGATTTGTACGACTATTGCCACTACTGACGGCTTAGTGGCGTGACGGTCGAGGTCTGAACAGTCCGTTTCAAGATTTTAAAAGTTCCGATGGGTCAATTTTTAGCGCATTGGCTAACTTAGAAATACTGTCAAGCGACAGATTTTTGAGTTCTCTTTCTATTTGACTAACAAATGTGCGATGAAGACCAGCAAGGGCTGCCAACCCCTCTTGGGAAATCCCCTGAGCAGCACGATGTTGCCTAAGATTCGTCGCCAGTCTCGCGCGAAGTTCTTTTTCTGTAATAGGTTTATGCATACAAGGTGTAGGATTGCCTCGTATACACTTTGAGTCTACAGCCTTTAAGACTACATACTTTACGTCCACAGACTTTACGTCTACAGACTTTGAATCTACAATGAGCATCTTAGTAATGATTTGATTAGCCGATGAATTGCTGGGCGGAACATGCTGTTAAATTTTAATTAAACAAAAGACGTATCATAGGCTGAAATGATTCTTCTTGGAAATCTTTCAGTTTGTATGGTCCGATTGTCCAAGACGCCAAGATATCTAATCGGAAAATTTCATGTGACTTCAAAATGTTTTCTAATAATTTTCTTACGTGTTATTGCTTTTTTACAGCGGCCGTTACTGCTTACCGAGGTGCACCGCAAGATGTCAGAAACCTTAATGACGACAAATCGGCTGCTATTGCCTTCAAAAAAGCAACGGCCGGAATGTCGAAAGCTGAACAGACCTCACTATTGCTATTTTTGCTGCGTCTAATACAGCAGCCGGAACAATTCAGTCGAAATAATGACTATCGCAATAAACTAGAGTCTGCTCTAGATAGAGAAATTGCGAAGCAGTTTCCCGAAATTGTTAATGCTGATCTCATCCTTGATGAACCCAACTTCCTTGCTCGCGCCGGCATAACAAAAGAAAAACTGTCACAAAAAATTCGCGATCGTCGAATTTTCAGTATTCCTCATTGGATACACAAAGACTTAGGTGAAGAACACTATCCCGCGTTTTTTGTTGATCCTCAGTATGATCAATCTTTGCTTGAAACAGTATCGATGGCTTTGCGCGCATCACCGGGCGAACGAAAGTATCGGTTCTTCATTACTCCTGATATGGTGCTTGGAAACAGAACTCCTTTAGAACTTTTGGCCTTAGGAGAAGTAGAAATTGTGGTCGATAGAGCAAAAGCATTCCGAAAGCGAACAAGCGTGCCATTAAAAGAAACCTGAAAAAGCGACATCAGCTCTTGTTCTCTACGCTTGGGCTACGTAATTTGATTACGTATTTGATGTGCGCAATTTGAAGTCAGCATGAACTAGTGAACCGAATGGAAATTACATGATCCAGAAATTACAAGAATGTTCGCCTAACGCTCGTCGCATATTGAATGAAATTATGGTATTTCTCTTTAGTCCTGAGGCAGTGACAAGCAAGGGAATTGCACATGACCAGGTTAGTATAGTACTGGCTCAATTTAGTAAAGCCCCAAAATCAGAGGTGGCAACGGTAAAGTCTTTGTTAAGCAATATTGTTGGTGAGCTGGAAACGTTGGAAAAGCAAATTGAGTTACGAGAAATTGAAGAGTCGGCACAATCGTTCAAGGTTAGGTCGAAGGCGCAAGAGGCGCAGATGCGTACAAAGGAGTTTGCCCGGGCCAGACAGCTAAAATTTGAAGATCAAGAAAAGTTGCAAAAGTGGGTCGTGATAGATCCGAAACTGGTTTTTAAAAAAATCGAATCCAAAGAGCTGTTGACTTTGCCAGATTTCCTTCAATTCAGAGGAATTAGCAAACGTTCAGTTAAAACTGCGATGGCATGGGGTCGTATGTTTTATATAACTGGACCGGATGGAGTGGAATACTATCCCGCTTTTTTTGCTGATTCTAGTGACTACATCAGGCAGTGCCTAGGAAAAGTTTGCCAAATTCTAGGGGACATCCCGGCTTCTGCAAAATATCAATATTTAACGACGGAATCTCATTGGCTAGCAAATGGTGGCAGTCCCATAAAAGCCATACGTTCGGGTGGAATAGATGAAGTGATCCGGGTTACTAAATGGCTATTAGAGAAGGAATAATTTTATAAAATTATTTTGTTGGCTAAATATAGTATAGGGCTAGTATACGAGAAGCTAAGTAATGCTTCCCCTTTGCAGTTGCGAGGAAACAGGCTAGCTAGTCGGTGCTGAAAAATGGCGAGCGCCCAGTATCTATGTGGTCTTAGCTTAGATAGGTCAGTGTTGGATTTGCAGGGATAGCCAATATAACCGGCCATTTCCTTGCAAATTTGGCGGAGGCTTCCATGCGTAGGAAATGCCGTATTTTCTAGGACAGCAACACGCAGGGCTACCCGTTGCGAAACCATTTCGGCTTACATCATCCTTTCGTGGAACTAGCTGACATGTTCGACTGGGCAGCCATTGACCGCGTCGACACCGCGCCATTTCAACCCGGACCGGGTCGGCCAATCCTGCGGCCCCGTCTCGTCGCGGGACTTCTTTACCTCCAGCATGCATTCAATCTCCCTGATGAACAGGTCGTGGCTGGCTGGCGAATTTGTATTGGCAGGTGTTCACCGGCGAGACGCATTTGCAGACCGAGCCACCAATCGACCCCTCCAGCCTGTCACGCTGGCGCAATCGTTTGGGTGAAGTCGGCATGGAGGACTGCTGGCGCAAAGCATCGAGGCAGCCAAATCGGCCAATGTGATCAAGCCGTCGAGTGTTCACCGGGTGATTGTCGATACGACAGTCATGGAGAAGGCAATTGCTTATCCAACCGATTCCGCACTACTGGAACGCAGTCGTGAACACCTGATAAAGGCGGCACGCCGGTGCAGTCTGCATCTTCGCCAGAACTACAACCCTGAAGCGCCTTAGCTGGTGCAGCAGATTGGCCGCTATGCTCATGCCAAACAGTTTCGGCACATGCCTGCAGCCCTGCGCAACCTGCGCTCACGAGTGGAACGAGTCCACCGCGATATCACACGTCAGTTGGACCAGGCATGCCCGCCGCAGCGCAAGCTGCTTGATGACCTGCTGGCCCGGACCGGCCGTATCCTGGCGCAGCAGCGCAAGGACAAGAACAAGTTGTATGCGCTGCATGCGCCCAAAGTGGAATGCACCGCCAAGGGCAAGGCCCGAACCCCTTAGGAATTTCCGGCGTATTGCAAAGTGGAATTGTCCAGCACCGACTAAATAACCGCGGAGCCGCCTTCGTTGCGCCGTAGGGGCAAGTCAATACGGACCTTAGTTCCTTTTCCCAGCACTGACTCGACCGAAATTGCCCCGTTTTGGCAGGCAATCAATTCGCGCGTGATGGTCATCCCCAGCCCACTTCCTTCTGCCGATGGCAAATGCCGCGCCCGGTAGAACGGTTCGAATATCCGTATCGTTTGCGCCGGTGTCATTCCAATGCCCCGATCCGCGACCGCGAGTTGCACCACTTGCCCCTGTCCCGTGTGGAGCGCATGAAGCGTGATATCAATCTGACCGCCATCGGGTGAATACTTGATAGCATTGCTGATAATATTGGTGAGCGCCTGCTGCATCTTGCTTGCATCGATTGCCACATCCGGGATGGCTTGCGCTGGATGAACAACAACGCGTTCGATTCCTGCCATTCCACCCAAGGACAGCAGCGTTGTTTCTATTACCGGTCCGAGGGGCTGGACCCGGGTATTAAAATCGTTGCTGCCGTTCGACTCGAGTTCTGCAAAATCCAGCATTTCATCGATCAGCTTGACCAGTCGTGTTGTCTCTGTGCTCATGATGCCGGCTACTTCGCTGACGGTTTCATCGGGCAAGCGCCGCTTGGCCAGCATATTGGCAAACCCTAAAATACTACCCAGTGGCGAGCGCAGTTCATGGGCCGCATTGGCATAGTAGGTTCGCCGACGCTCCTCCGCCACCCGCCGTAGCGCTTTACTGGCTTCCTTCGCCGAAATATCGCACACTATCACTGTATATTTCTTTTTGCCTCCTAAATACATCTGTGTGATCGACACCTGCATTGGAAACAAGCTGCCATCGGTACGCCGGCCGATAGCCTTATGCACCTGGTATCGGTCCGAGCCGTCGGCCGCGCCCAAGAGGTGCGCCACGGCATCGGTAGTGATGGTACCGGCCATAATGTCGAACAGACTAGCAGGCGCGCCCCGAAACATGGCTTCGGCAGCGGGATTGCAAGACTCGACAATGCCGAACTGGTCAGCTAAAACAATCCCATCGGACAGGTCGTTTAAAAGTAGCCGGCCCCATTTTTCGTTATAGGATTGCTCAGCGACCGCGCGATCGGTATCAATCGCTGCCAATTCATTACCGGCGATTGCGGCCAAGCTCATAAAAGCTTCCAGATTTTTTCTCGAAATCTTCCTTGGCTTGTAATCCAGCATGCACAGTGTACCAATCGGGTAACCTTGAGGGCTATACAAGGGCACACCGACATACGATCGAATGCAAGGACTTTGAATGACATAAGGATTGCCGGCAAACCGTTCATCCTTGTGGGTGTCACATACCACCACCGTTGCGCCGGTGGCAATGACATGCCCACAGAATGAATCTTGTCGCGGAATGCTCGTAAAGGGCACGCCAATACGGGATTTTAACCAAACTCGGTTCTCATCGATCAAACTTACCGCGGCAATAGGCATTTGAAAGAAATGCACCGCTAAACGGGTGATACGATCAAACCGCTCTTCAGGAGGAGTATCCAGAATAGCAAGCCGTTGAAGACATGCCAGGCGGGCAGTCTCGTTGAGTGGAGTGGACGCTTCAAACATAAGCACTCCGTAATATACTTTGTGTAAAGAATATTACATTGATTCCTCAGGATCAAGAAATTAATGTTTAGTAATAAATCAGGTGGACGAATTGCGTGGCTATGTAAGGAACGACAGTAAGCTGAGACGCAGCTGGCGCAGCTGGTTCAAAGGCCCACTGGATGAAGCCTTGTACGCAGTGCTTTGCAGAACCGGACACCACATCCGCCGCTAATTAACAAGCTCAAATCTTGCCGACTAATGGCCCAGGCCTTATTGAAAAATAGAATTGTTCAGCAACGATTAATTATTTCTTAGGTCCCTTGAGCATCGGGTCAACTAGACTGCTTTCCGCAGTCGGGAAAATGTGCAATGTACCCAAAGTCCGCTACACTGCACATGCGTCAATCACAGTACTTCAATCGGAGAATCCGTGGCTACAACCGTAAAAAAATCACCCGTAGCAAAAAAAGCGCTTGAGAAAAAATCTGCAAGCACACCGACTAGTTTCAACAAAGCGCTAATTCCTTCTACGGAACTCGCTGCTATCATTGGCGATGAGGTCATCCTGCGCACTGAAGTTACTAAAAAAATATGGGAATACATCAAGGCCAATAACCTACAGGCACCGGAAAACAAGCGCAACATCAACCCCGACGCAAAGCTCAAACCCATATTTGGTAAGGATCATGTCACTATGTTCGAAATGACCAAGCTGCTTTCTGCGCATCTCTGCTAAGCCATAGCACACAACGTCGGGACGTTAGATAACACACCGAGTATTCGGCCAGCAGTCGAGGTACACTAGATGACTAGTCAAACGCAACTCGTGGACATTTTGCCAATAGTTATAAGCTTCTGTGAAAGTAACATTAAAATTTAATTTTTTTGTCTATAATGCTTTATTTTTAATAGGATATTTCAATGACTTCATATAAAGACATCCAGGCTGAAATTGCTGAGCTTCAGGCCAAAGCCGAAGAAGCACGCTTTAAGGAAATCGCCAGTGCTATTTCGAAAATAAAGACGCTCATGCAAGAATACAATATTAGCGTTGAAGATCTAGCAGAAAAATCAAAGAAGGAAAAAGGGTTAAAGAAAAAATCGGTTAATGTCAAGTTTCAGGATAAAGACGGAAACACTTGGTCGGGCCGGGGCCGAATACCCAAATGGCTTCAAGGTAAAGACAAAGAAAAATTCCGAATTTGAAAACTGGGATATATTGCATCCGTTAAAAATGAGGAAATGCTCATCTTTGTATTACATGCTATACGTATAATTTAAATAGGATTGGAATTAAATTTCGCCCTAGCGTTCGCTTGCTGGCTATTGTGCAGACTCATGCAAATTGACGATGTCTAAATTGGAAATTTCTTCTTCATTTTTGTTGGATACCTAATGCCAAATGAAAAAAGTCGTGTAGGAAAAATTCTTATCGATCACCAAACGGCCTTATTGGAAGGTTGGTTAGCCACGCTTGTTGCTCGCCTCGGGCGGCATGAAACTGCTGTTGAAAGTGAATTCCGAAACCAAGCGACTCGTTTTCTACTCCTGCTTGGTAACGCAATAAATATAGCGGGCTGCAGTGAAATTGACAGCGCCGCTTGGACAGGAACGCGCCAGCTGCTAGAAGAAATTTCCGCTAACCGGGTGCGTCAGGGGTACAGCTCCATAGAAACGGCTAATTTTGTTTTTTCGCTCAAGGAACCGATCACTGCCTATTTGCAAAACGAGCTTGCTGGAGACCCATCTGCTTTGGTTATCGAGATTACGGCTACTGATGCGCTGTTCGACAAACTCGGTCTGTTTACCGTCGAGGCGTATCAAAAGACCCGTGAGCAGATAATCCTGCGTCAAGAACAGGAACTGATGGAACTGTCGACGCCGGTGGTGCAGTTGTGGAAGGACATACTAGCTCTGCCACTGATTGATACCTTGGATAGTGCGCGTACCCAAGTGATCATGGAAAGCCTGTTGCAAAAACTTGTTGATACTGGAGCCGCTATTGCCATCATCGACATCACCGGTGTACCAACGGTCGACACTCTAGTGGCGCAACATCTGCTGAAGACTGTCGCGGCAGCTCGGTTGATGGGAGCAGATTGCATTATTAGCGGAATTCGACCCCAGATTGCACAGACTATTGTGCACCTTGGCGTGGATTTACAGGACGTCATCACCAAGGCATCGCTGGCTGACGCTTTCGAAGTCGCTTTGCAGCGCACAAATGCGGCTATTGTGCAGAAAGCGAGTTGAGCCGAATATGGAACACATCCCTATATTGAAAATGGGCCACCTGTTGCTTGTCACAATTTAGGTAGACATGCATGACCGCCTAGCCATGACCTTACAAGACGATCTGACCAACCGAATTGTCAAAGATCGCGCTAAAGGTGTACTGATTGATATATCGGCGCTTGATTTGGTAGATTCCTTTATCGGCCGGATGATCAATAATATTGCAGCAATGGCAAAAATTTTAGATTCGCATACTGTACTGGTGGGTATGCAGCCCGCAGTCGCAATGACTTTGGTCGAGCTTGGATTAACGTTGCGGGGCGTAAAGACTGCACTTAACGTTGAACAGGGTATGAAAATGCTGAAATTTGATAACTTATTTTAAGTGATGTTTACAGAAAAACTGTAGTTGGCGTGAATACTGCTATTAGTTCGTGCAGTCTGGTTAACAGGATGAGGATTACAATCATAAGTGGCAACGGCATAGCAGCCGGCGCTTTAAAATGAAATTAGTTTTGAGGCTATTTGAACCGGGGTCCCTATACATGTATGCTTGCTTGGTATTGGTTGTGGAAAATAGGGATGCCGCGTAGTAAACCAATACCCGCACACTGAGACGCGCCTGAGAGTTAGTAATTGACGCATCTAACGGCGACACAGCCTGGCAACTAACACTCGAACCGCATTAGCGGCTAGTTGAGAGAATGATGTCTAAAATTTATCAAAATAGATAATTTTGTCAATTTGACTTGCCTCTAATATTAATTTGGCAGCTAATTGTCGAACCTCGATTATTTTAGAAAATTATTATGTACTGGCTTTTTAGTAGGCCGCCATAGGACCATGATCAAATCGCCGCGCTTACTGAGAAAAAGGAAGATATAGGCGCAAAATGGATTGATGTTCAACGCCATTTGTACAGTGATTGGGAGACCATCGAATCCGCGTCGCATGGCGGTCTTCTGGCGACTAACTAAATCCGGGTTTTAGCAGGCATGCCGATCGGTTGGGCCCTCCGCGATCAGACTGCAGAAGTTCACGCAATACCATGCCATGTGTTACCTCCTCTGGCATGCTGCGAATGAAATCGTTAATGTGTAATGCGATGGGTTCTAGCGTTACGGTCGTACAGTTGGAAGCAGCCGGTGTGCGTTTTCATTGTTCGAATTGAGGTAATGTTGATTAGACCAGCCCGGCTGGAAGCTAACAATGCAGATAATCAATGCTAGTTAGAGTATATTTTGTATCTAAAATTTGATTACTTTTGAAAACGATCGTCTTTTTTTGATTACTTCAGGAAGGGCTGTGGAAGCAAAATGTATTTGAATGCAGGATCAGCTTTTTTCTCGGGCAAGAGCTCCGTCGAACAGCTCATTAATAGTGATAATTGGTCCTCTTCGTTGGGCCCGCCCTCTGGGTGGCCTCCGCCATTGCAGTATGCGGCGCGATTCATGCTGGATTCCAGAACGGCTATATTTATCGCCTGGGGGCCTGAACTATGCCTTCTATATAACGACGCTTACGTTACCGTCCTTGGTGACCGGCATCCGTCCTCGCTAGGTAAGCCACTCTGCTCTGTATGGCCGGAAGTGTGGCCAAAAATTCAGCCTCTCGTAACGAAGGTTTTATCTGGACAGGCTTTTCATTATGAAAATGCCCATTTCACCTTGCATCGAGATGAAAAGGAGCAGGACACCTGGTTTACTTTTTCATACACCCCGCTGCGCGACTTGAATGGCAATATTCATGGGTTTTATTGCATCCTAGAAGAAACTACTGAGCATGTCCAGCTACGACAGCGCCAACATGAAGAGACGAGCCGCATTTTTACTTTATTCGAAAGCTCGCCGAGTTTTATGGCAGTGCTTTCTGGCCCTCAATTGCGGTTTGAAATGGCCAATGCTGCCTACCTGCGTTTTGTCGGAAAAAGGCAGTTAGTTGGTCGATCTGTAAAGGAAGTATTTCCGGAGATAAATGAACAAGGCTACCTTGATATTTTGGACCGGGTGTACGCGACCGGCGAGCCATTTATCGGGCAACGACTCCCTGTGGCCTTGCATCGGCAATCTAGTGAAGTACTTGATATCCGTTACATCGATTTTGTATTTCAACCCATGCGGGACTTAGCTGGAAAAATCAACGGCATCTTCATCGAAGGTTACGACATTACTGACCATGTAAATGTGGAAGAGCGAGGCCACAATAGCGAACGGCTTGCTCTTGAAGCGATTCGCTTGCAAAAAGTGGAAAAGAACCTTCTTTCAGCGCTTCTGGAGGCTGCCCCGGTAGGAATTGCTTTTGCTGATATTACTGGCGCACTGACCTTAGTCAATGCGGAAAACCGGCGAATTTGGGGCGAGCATCCGATGTCAGAAAATGTTGATTCGTATGTGGTGTGGAAGGGCTGGTGGGCAGACGGTTCTACTCGGCACGGACAGAAAATCTCGCCACACGAATGGGGTTTGGCGCGAGCTCTTCGCGGCGAGAACGTTGTAAACGACATCATCGTGATAGAACCATTCGGTGCGCCTGGCACCCGCCGCACTGTGCTCCTACGTGCCACACCCATACGGGACGAAAACGGCAGTGTCACTAATGCCGTGGTAACGCAAACCGATATTTCAGAGCGTGTGCGTAACGAGGCAGCGCTACGCGAAAGTGAGGCGAAATTTCGATCGATCACTGACGCCATGCCGCAAATGGTTTGGTCTGCACTGGCAAACGGCCATCACGATTACTACAACCAGCAATGGTACTCCTTTACAGGGGTTCCTCAAGGCTCGACAGATGGCGAAGGGTGGAACAACATGTTTCATTCGGAAGATCAAAAGCGTGCGTGGGACACGTGGAGTCATTGTTTGCAAAGCGGTGAGCCTTATGAAATCGAATACCGCCTACGACATCACTCTGGACAATACCGCTGGGTTTTGGGTCGAGCGTTACCAATACGTAATGATGGTGGGGCAATTATTCGCTGGATGGGAACCTGCACTGATATTCACGAACAAAAGCTGAGCCAGGTTGCATTAAAAGAAAATGAAGAACAATTTCGAGCTCTAGCGGAAAATATTCCACAGCTGGCATGGATGGCAGGGTCAGACGGATCGATCTTTTGGTATAACGATCGCTGGTATGCCTACACCGGTACAACTTTTAAAGAAATGCAGCGTTGGGGTTGGCAAAAATTTCAGAATCCTGACTATGTTGTTGCAGTCAATGAAAAATTTCGTGAATGCATTCGAAACGGAAAAGTATGGGAAGACACATTTGAAATAAAGGGAGCCGATGGTAGTTATCGGTATTTCCTTTCAAGGGCAGTGCCAATACGTGACGAGGCGGGAAACATTACACGTTGGCTGGGGACTAATACTGACATCACTGATGAACGTGACGCTGCCGAATTGTTACGCCAAGTCGATCAGCGAAAGGATGAGTTTCTGGCAATGCTTGCGCATGAATTGCGCAACCCCTTGGCGCCCATTACAACGGCTGCGCAGCTTCTGAGGTTTGTCCAGAACGATACGGCGAGAGTGCACGAAATAAGCACAATCATTTCCCGTCAGGCGGCACATATGACAAGCCTCATCGATGACTTGCTTGATGTATCTCGAGTGACCCGTGGGCTAATTACTTTGCAAAAAGAGGCTGTCGACATCAAAACCGTAGTAATCGAGGCCATCGAGCAAGCGCGACCGCTGATCGAAGCTAAGTCACATCAGATTGAGGTTCTTAATTATTCCAGTAAATGCACTGTTGTGGGTGACAAAAAACGGCTAATTCAAGTCATGGTCAACCTGTTGACCAACGCTGCCAGGTATACACCAAACGGGGGGTGTATCTCGGTTAGTACCAACGTAGCGGACAGCCAAGCCTTCATCACTGTGCGCGACTCTGGCGTTGGCATGTCCAGCAAACTTTTGACTCGAGCTTTTGATTTGTTTGTGCAAGGGGAAAGAACGCCGGACCGCTCACAAGGTGGCCTCGGGATCGGCCTGGCTCTCGTGAAAAACCTTGTACAACTACATGGAGGAACTGTCACAGCGAACAGTGAGGGAATAAATAAAGGCACCGAAGTGATCGTCTCATTACCGTTAATTGAGAAAGAAAACAATCACGCTTTGTCTGTCGCTAACGACGATGCAACATCACTCAGCGAGGCCGGGCTGCGCATCATGCTTGTTGATGACAACAAGGATGCAGCAGAAGTATTAGCTATGTTACTTCAGGCAGTTGGGCATGATGTTTATGTTGAATACCAAGCCAGCACGGCGTTGGAAAATGCGCAGACTATCTTGCCGCAGGTATGCCTGCTGGACATTGGACTGCCAGATATGGATGGCAAGGAATTGGCGAAGCGATTACGTGAGATCCCCGGCATGGAAGACGCTGCTCTTGCCGCGCTCACCGGTTATGGACAGCCGCAGGATCGAGAAGCAACAAAAGCTGCTGGTTTTGACAAACATTTTGTTAAACCTGCTGAAATTCAAGTATTAATAAAATGGTTACGTGATTGTGTATCGTGAATTTCGGTCAGCTAATGCTATTTGCTCAATATGACTATCAAAAATATTAGGCGATTATTCTAGTGCGCTGAAGTGTAAATTGTAGTCCTGCCCCCTATCAAGGATGCCTTGAAACCAAATATCATTGGTAATGTTAGCTGCCTTTTAACAGCACGATTGCAAGTGCTTTGAAAAATTTCCAATCCGACCTAAGTACTACCTTACTGTTCTGTAAGGTAGTTTTATTGTGGCGTGATCTCGCAGTCATTACGTGCTAGAGGCAAATGCAGCTTGCTTGTTTATGCTCAGAACTCTTCCCACCCTCCTGCCTCATTGGAAGCAACCTGCTTTTCACGTGCTGATGCCGGGGCGGGCGCCAGCGCTTTCCTGGATTGCGATTTTTTATTGGCTGAATTCCTTATCATAGGACGAGGAACAGTTGAAACAGGCGTTTTGCTGGAGTGAGCCAGTGGGTGGATACCATCTTGCCGTGGAGCGCTGTCATCAAGGATAAAGACGGACACTACGCGTGCTAGATGATCTGCCTGTTCTTGCAACGATCCTGCTGCGGCAGCGGCTTGCTCGACAAGCGCGGCATTTTGCTGCGTTGACTGATCCATGTGCCCAACCGCTTGATTGACTTGTTCAATGCCGGCACTCTGCTCTTGGCTTGCGAGTGTGATCTCAGCCATGATGTCTGTTACTCGCTTTACGCTCGACACGATGTCTTCCATGGTTGAGCCGGCTTCCAGTACCAGTTGGCTGCCCGCATCGACCTTTTCTACGGAATCGCCAATCAGAGACTTGATCTCTTTCGCAGCCGCGGCTGAGCGATGAGCCAGATTTCGAACTTCTGTGGCCACAACTGCGAAGCCGCGACCTTGTTCACCAGCGCGCGCTGCTTCCACTGCGGCGTTCAAAGCAAGAATATTGGTTTGAAATGCAATGCCGTCGATGACACTGATGATCTCAACGATTTTTCTTGACGAAGCATTAATCGACTCCATCGTATCGACGACTTTAGCCACAACTGCTCCACCTTTCACAGCAACGCTGGATGCAGAAGCAGCTAGTTGGTTTGCCTGACGGGCATTGTCCGCATTCTGTTTTACCGTCGAGGTCAGTTCTTCCATGGATGACGCTGTTTCTTCAAGCGATGACGCCTGCTGCTCAGTGCGTCCGGACAGATCCATGTTGCCAGAAGCTATCTCGCATGAAGCGGTGGCAATGGTACCTGTGCTTGAGCGAACCTCCGCCACAATCTTTACCAGACTGTCGCGCATTTCTTTCATTGCGAATAACACACTGCTGCGGTCATTCGCAGCGATCGGGATGGACACAGCCAAGTTACCTGCTGCAATACCTTGGGCCACGGCGCTAGCCTGGCTTGGTTCTCCGCCAAGAGCGCGAAAGATTGTACGAATAATTACGACTGCTACTGCAATGCCAATTATGAGGGCCGCGACGCACATCACTAGCATAAGGGTTTCAAACCCAGTTGCCACACCGTGGGCGCGGCCTGACTCTGCCTGATTCATTTTTTCCTGCAGATCAATAAACTTGTTGATGCGGGCCAGCCATTCTACAAACGCCGGGCGTGCATCTTTCAGCATGACATCCTTTGCTTCGTCCAGCTTCCCTGTCTGCCGCAAATCAATTACCTTTTTCATCAACGGCAGCGTGCGGGTCTCTGTCTCTTTGATGCTAGCCAGAATTTGACGCTCTTCAGCACCCGTGTCGGATCGCTCGGCAAACATCTTGTCCAGCAAAATTGCCGATTTTTCATAATCTGATGCCAGTTTCTCGATACCTGCAGTGGTTGCCTTTATTTCTTCGTCAGCCACGAGTGTCATGTCGCGCAAACTGATTGCGCGGTCATGAACGCTGCCACGAAAATTAATGGCATACCGCTGCTTGACACTGTTAACCTCACCAATCGTGCCGAGACTGGCGGAGATTGTATTGACTCGGCTAATTCCAATGGCCGTAAGAATGACCATCATGATTAGTACAGCACCGAAACCAAGATAAATACGCGCTTTGATGGTAAGGCTGGAAAACCCTGCAATGTTCATGTCGCTTCCTAAATTTTAGTTTTTCAAGATAACTGCATTGCTATCAATGCATTGTGCGTACTAGGCTGCGGCTTTTTCAATAAGGCCCATTTCTGCGGATGATATAAGACCTTCTATGTCGAGAAGAATCAGCATTCGGTCACTGATGGTAGCCAAGCCGATCAGGTAATCCGCATCCAATGCAGAAGCCATTTCGGGCGCTGGTTTAATCTGGTCAACAGAAAAAGTAATGACATCGGAAACGGAATCGACCACCATGCCGATAGTCCGACCTGCAATATTTAGAATGATGACGACGGTAAACTGATCATAATTCGGCGCACCTAGCCCAAAGCGGATACGCATGTCCACGATCGGAACAATCACGCCCCGCAAATTGATTACTCCCTTGATAAAGTTTGGAGTGTTGGCAATACAAGTAACTGCGCTGTAATCACGGATTTCCTGCACTTTAAGAATATCGACCGCGTATTCTTCATCTCCCAGCTTGAATGCAAGCTGTTCAAGCATGTTTTTTTCTGTAGCCATTATGGTTCCTGCCTGCGTAAATTTTTTGTAAGTAAAAAGACATCAACATTAAAAAAGCGGATTCAATTCAGTGACAAATTTCAAAATAAAACGAGCGGTAGTTTGTATAGACAAACTAAGTAACGACGTAACCGTATATTACTTTAGGGAAATTTGAAACAATTTGTTGGTGATTTTTATCATTGAGTGCAGAAATGGGAATCGATTTCTTGACTGCTATGATCGAAGAGTTGGCTTTGACGCGGGTGTCTTTTTTGATGGCGAGTTTTGCGGCACGACTGACTTTTGAGCCCGGCAAGGGATGGGTCACCTTCACCTTATTTGTAACGGTTCTGTCAACTTCGAGCATGCTGGAGAGGATGCGTTGTTGATCCAGGGGCCAGCTATTGTGTTTTATCTATGACCGTTTGACCATCGCTTGGTTGTTTATGAAAAAACGTTATCAAAACTGATTTGCGCAAACATAACGTTCAAAAACCGGAATAACAATCTCATTGCGAGTGCTTTACCAGACTACATATTGATTTATATCGAGCAATCAGGTGGAATCCGAGACGTGACCGACTTTTTATTTCGTGAGTCAGCCATAAACGAATCCAGACCGCAATTCGTGCTTGATAGGCTCTGCGACATTTTGATTTATGAGATTATTTGCCACGTCATAGACCAGGGTAGCGTGAACACCGGCACGCTTGCCGGCATGGCAGATAAAGGGATTCGGCAAGCGCTGGCGGGGATCCATCGCGAACCGGGCATGGCTTGGTCGGTGGACACTTTAGCAGCGCACGCATCTATGTCTCGCACCAAGCTTGCTACACGCTTCCGCGAACTGGTTGGCACGAGTCCGGGGCGATACCTTACTGACCGGCGTCTTACCATTGCCGAAGGGCTGCTGCTTCAAGGTGATCTGGTGAAATCGGTGGCGGAAGCGGTCGGGTTTGGATCGCCGCCTTCCTTTACTAAAGCGTTTATATATAGAAATGGACTATCACCCAAACAATGGGTGAAAAATATTAACCATAAAAAAATTAAAAATGAACTAGGGCGTGTCATCAATTGAACCTGGAACAGAATGCCTGGTCATTTGCCCGTTAAGTGCAACGATTGCGAGGAGTAACGCCGAACCATGATGACAATACGTAATGGATTGCGAGATGACCAGTGGAGCGGATCAAGGATTGGCTGCCGGGTCGGAAAGGACATGTCGGACGAACAGCCAGGGATAATCGCCTGTTTGTCGAAGCGGTTTTGTATCGCTATCGGGCCGGTATTGTATGTCACGATTTGCCGAAACGTTTCGGCGATTTCCGCGTAATCCATACGCGACACACCCGATGGAGCCAGCGCGGCGTCTGGCAACGTATTTTTAAGGCGCTAGCGGCCAATGCCGACAATGAATACGCCATGATCGATTCGACTATCGTGCGTGGGCATCAACATAGCACAGGTGCAAAAAAAGGGGCACCGAAGCCGAGGCAATCGGGCGCAGCCGCGGTGGGATGAGCACGAAAATCCATGCTACTGTCGATGCGCTGGGCAATCCAGTCGTGTTTCACATGACGCCGGGTCAGGTACATGATCTAAAAGGCGCCGATGCTTTACTGCCCGACACGCCTGCCGCCACCGTAATCGCCGACAAAGCTTACGATGCGCAGGAGCGCGTCATCGATCTCTTGCAGAAGGCAGGCAAAGGCGTCGTCATTTCTCCCAAACGCTGCCGCAAACACCGCGTGAATATGACAAGCGCCTGTACCGAGCCCGTCACTTTAATGGAGCAATCCTACAACAGGCTCAAGCAATATCGAAGCATTGCCACCCGCTACGATAAGACTGCCCGCAACTTCCTCGGCGCCATCCATCTTGCCGCCGCTGTTATTTGGCTCAATTGATGGCAGTCCCTAGTAGTAACCGATCGTTTGTGCCTTTGCAACATCAAGTAAATATTTCATTGACGCAATTTTTCTTTACGGCACATAGTATTTCCTTGATGAAATTAATGGAAACTAAATGTCTGAATTACGCATGGAAACTGCTCTATCCGAAGTGCTTGCGTTCAAACTAGGCAGCGAAGAGTATGGTATCGACATCCTCAAAGTGCAGGAAATCCGCGGCTACGATGCCGTCACGCGTATCGCCAACGCGCCGGATTACATCAAGGGTGTCATGAATTTGCGCGGCATCATCGTGCCGATCGTGGACATGCGCATCCGGTTCAATCTTGGCATGCCGACTTACGATGCTCTGACTGTCGTCATCATTCTCACCATCGGCAGCCGCATCGTGGGTATGGTGGTTGACAGCGTTTCCGACGTTGTCACCCTGACGCCCGATCAGATCAAGCCGGCCCCGGACATAGGCACCGCCCTGGACACCCGTTATCTCGTGGGCTTGGGCGTCCTCGAGCAACGCATGCTGATTCTCATCGATATCGACCAACTGCTGTCCTCAGCCGAAATGGGCCTGGTGGACCGCCTCGCAGCTTGATCAGTTGCACCCGTTTCACCTCGCTTTCTCCTTCTTTCTCTCTTACTTACTTTTTCGAAACGACTTTATGAAACTTTCAAACTTGCGCATCGGCATGCGCCTCGGTCTCGGTTTTGTCACCGTACTGGCTTTCCTGGTCATTGTTGCAGTCCTGGGACTCCAGCGCATGGGGCAGATTCAGTCACGCCTTACCGAAATTACCGACGTAAACAATGTGCAGATAAAGCTGGCAACGACACTGCGCGTGACTGTCTATGAGCGCGCAATTGCCAACCGTAATTTGGTTTTGCTCACTGAGGCCGCAGACATGCAGCCTGAGGTTGACCGCATTCGCGGCGAAGAAAAAAAGTTCAGTGAAGCCGCCGAAGCACTCAGCCGGATGTTTGCTTCCAGCAAAAGCACGACGCAGGAAGAAAAAACACTGATGGAAAAAATAACGGCATCAGAACGGCTTGTAACGCCTTTGATCAACAAGGCCGCTGAACTGGGTCTTGCCAATAAGGCCGAAGAAGCCACTACCTTTCTGATCAAGGAGTTGCGTCCTGTGCAGCGCCAGTTGATCAATCAGGTGGGTGAACTGATTGCGCTCGAGACAAAGTTGAATCAGGAAGCCGCTTCCCAGGCAGCAGTCGCATACGAAAGCGCGCGCATGTTAATGATTGGTACCAGCGTACTGGCCGTTGCACTCGGTGCGCTGTTGGCATGGCTGACGGCGCGCAGCATCACTGCCCCCATCAACACGGCGGTCAGAATTGCGCAGACCGTCGCGGCAGGAAATCTAACCAGTCAGATTACGGTAAGCAGCAAGGATGAAACAGGTCAGCTTCTGCGGGCACTAAAAGACATGAACGAGAGTCTGGTCAAGATCGTTGGGGAAGTCCGCACCGGCACTGACACGATTGCCACGGCGACCAGCCAGATCGCCGCAGGGAATATGGACCTGTCTTCGCGTACCGAACAGCAAGCCAGCTCGCTCGAAGAAACCGCCTCCTCCATGGAAGAACTCACGTCTACCGTGAAGCAGAATGCCGACAATGCGCGTCAGGCCAATCAGCTTGCCATGTCAGCATCCGACGTAGCCGTAAGGGGTGGCGCCGTGGTGTCTCAAGTGGTTGATACGATGAGTGCCATTAACGATTCCGCCAAAAAGATCGTTGATATCATCGGCGTCATCGACGGTATTGCCTTCCAGACCAATATTCTGGCGCTGAATGCCGCCGTTGAAGCCGCACGTGCCGGGGAACAAGGGCGTGGCTTTGCGGTGGTGGCGACGGAAGTGCGCAGCCTGGCGCAGCGCAGCGCTGCCGCTGCGAAGGAAATCAAGACGCTGATCGGTGACTCGGTGGAAAAGGTCGATGCCGGCAGCAAACTGGTCGCCGAAGCGGGCAGCACCATGCATGAGGTCGTCAGCAGTGTCAAGCGCGTCACTGACATGATGGGCGAAATAACGGCCGCCAGCCAGGAACAGAGTGCGGGTATCGAGCAGGTCAACCAGGCAGTCAGCCAGATGGATCAGGTCACGCAACAGAATGCCGCTCTGGTGGAGGAAGCCGCTGCCGCGGCAGAATCGCTGCAGGAGCAATCGAGCCGTCTGGCACAGGCCGTGAGTGTGTTCCAGTTGGACCGCAACCAGACGGCGGTGACGGCTGTAACGCCGGCACCCGCATCCGGCCACCTCAAAGGCAAGGCGACACCTGCCCTTTCAGCGCCACACAGCCGTTCCTCCGTGCCGTCACGCATGCCGGCACCGTTGCGCGAAAAGGCCACGGCCACCAGTGCCACGGATGGATGGGAAGAATTTTAACGACAACGCATGCAGTCCATCGGCCAACCATACGCCGGCGCGATCACAATCCGATGGACTGTGCCAGCGAATGATCCGATGCCGCCTCACTCTCCCGAACATATACCTGGCCGCTTTCGAGGGTCCGCAGATAGATGACGTGCCTTCAGTCTTGCCAAGGCTGCGCGATCAGCCGCACCAGCCCCACGCGCAATCAGGGAGTGATTGCCATGCCGGATCCGCTGGGACATGCCACGAAACAACGAATTTGGAAAGACCATGAGCATGCTTGATACGATTGAAGACCTGGACGCGCTGTTTGAGGCAACGGCAGCACAGCATGCGGCTGATGCCACAGCCGAACCTGCACTATTGTCTGACATGGCCAGTGCGCTTGCAACAGGTCCGCATGCGGACCCATCCACGTCGATGCTTCCCGGCGGACAAAGTGACAGGCCTCCCATGTTCGACCAGCTCGGCCATATCGTGCGCCAGCTGCATGATTCGCTGCGCGAACTGGATTACGACCGCAGCCTGTCCGATATTGCCACTGAAGTCAACGACGCCACCGACCGGCTCGAGTACATTGCCACGCTGACCGAGCAGGCAGCCAACAAGGTGCTGAACTCGATCGACGAGGCGATGCCGGTGCAGGATGAGCTGATCCATATCGCCAGAAATGTGGATGCACGCTGGGCCGCGCTGTTCGGGGGCAAGGTGGGCTTGGATGAATTCAAACTGCTGGCGCAGGATTCGCGCCAGTTCGCTGCCACCGTTGTCAGCGCTGGCGAAGCCGAAAAGGCGCGCCTCATGCAGATCATGATGGCGCAGGACTTCCAGGACATCACCGGCCAGATCATCAAGAAAGTGGTGATCATCACCCAGAAGCTTGAGCGCGAGTTGGCGCAGCTGCTGATCGACAACGCCCCGCACAAGGAGGAAAAGGAAAAGGTGGTGGACCTTCTTGCGGGCCCGGCGATGCCGGCCTCGGCCATGGTGCAAACCGATGTGGATGACTTGCTGGCCGATCTGGGTTTCTGATGGACGACATGCTCAAGGACTTCGTGGTCGAGGCGCTGGAACTGGCCGTCGATGTCGAGGAAAGGCTGTTGCAGTTGGAACGCTGGCCAAACGATTCGGAAACGCTCAATGCAGTGTTCCGGTCCTTCCACACGATCAAGGGCGGTGCCGGTTTCATGAACCTGCCAGGCATGGTCTCGGCCTGCCACCTGACTGAAAACCTATTCGACGCGCTGCGTACCGGAAAGACCGCGGTCACGCCGCTGGCCATCGAGGCAGCGTTGCAGGCCAGCGGCTTTGTCGCCGACCTGCTCAACCAGCTGCACAACGGCGCCTCGCCCGAAAACCTGGCGCCAATGCCGCCGGAACTCGACCGCATCCTGACCGAGGCGATCAAAGGACGCCAGGCGGCGGCGGCGCCCGTCGCCGCGTCGCCCGCGGCTATTGCGGCAACCGCGCAGCCGGACATGAGCGGAGGCGAGGGCGTGGACTGGGTCACGTTCTACAACGCGGTGGTGCCGGCCGGCTGCCAGGTGGTACCGGTTCAGGCAGTTACCATGGAACTCGGGCCGGCGTCGCAAACAGCGGCACTAGCAGCCGCATCCCCTACGCCTCCAACAGCGCCGCAACCTGCCCAGAACTGGGACGGCGCAGAACGCCGCAACGCGCCGGCCGAGGGTCGTGCGCCGGAAGACAGCATCCGCGTCGACGCCGTCAAGCTCGACGCACTGCTGGAAGTTGCTGGCGAGTCGGTGCAGGCCGCTAACCAGGCCGCCGTGCTCCTCGAAAAGCTGCAGCAAATCAAGTTCGACGGCAGCGCAGCCACGCTGATGGCGACCCTGTCGGAAACCCTGGGCCGGGCTTCGCGCTATGCGACCGAACTGCAGCGCGCCACGCTGGCCACGCGTATGCAGCCGGTCGGCAGGCTGTTCCAGAAGTTTCCGAGGCTGGTGCGCGAGCTGGCGCGCGACCTGGGCAAGGAAGTGGAACTGGTAATCGAGGGCGCGGAAACGGAAGTCGACCGGGTGGTGGTCGACAGCCTGTACGACCCGCTGGTCCACATGCTGCGCAATTCGCTCGACCACGGCATCGAAAGCCAAGACGAACGCGTGGCCGCCGACAAGCCGGGCGGATCGCGTATCATGCTCAAAGCCTGGCAGGAAGCAAACAGCGTGATGATCGTCATCTCCGACAACGGCCGCGGCATGGACCCGCAGCGGCTGCGCGCCAAGGCGATCGCCAACGGCCTGATCGCCGAGTCGGCCAGCCTGACGCCGGGCGAGGCGTATCAGCTGGTGTTCCTTCCCGGTTTTTCGACCAAGGATGTGGCTTCCAGCCTGTCCGGCCGCGGGGTCGGCATGGATGTGGTTAAGACCGCGGTCGACAAGCACCGCGGCGCCATTAGCATCGACTCGACCCTGGGCCTGGGCACGGAATTTTCGATCCGGCTGCCGATCGAGCTGTCCATCGTCCCGACCATGCTGATGACTGCCGCCGGCGCGGCGCTGGGGATGCCGCTGGCGCTGGTGGAGCGGGTGGTCGAACTGCCCGAACAATTCATGCATGTAGGAAGCGCTCCGGTGCTGCGCGACCAGGGTCAGACCCTGCCGGTGCGCTCGCTGGCGGCCGCGCTGGGCTACGAAGCGGGCGAGGAACGGGTCGGCATCGTCGTCGCCGCGGCCAGTCCTTATGTACTGGCGGTGGTGGCGGTGGAAGGCACGGCCGACCTGGTCATCAAGCCGCTCACGGTGCTGTCGGTGCCGGGCATTACCGGCACGGCCCGTTCCGCCGAGGGCGAATTGGTGCTGGTGGTCGGCCTGTCCTTCCTGCTGGCCGGGTGTTACTAGCCGTGGCGCCCGACCAGATCGGCAGACGAAGGCTCGTGATGCCAACTGCAATTCTTTAAACACTCATTAGTGACAGAGGCTGCAATGACAAATAAGAACCTGAAATTTCTAGTAGTCGACGATTTCCCGACAATGCGTCGGATCGTCATGAGTCTGTTGAAGGAGTTAGGCTATACCAATCTGTCCGAGGCAGAAAATGGCGCAGACGGCCTGGCAAAGCTGCGCACCAGCCATTTTGATTTTGTCGTCTCGGACTGGAACATGCCTGTCATGGATGGCCTGACCATATTGCAGCACATCCGCGAGGATGTGGCATTGAAACATTTACCCGTGCTGATGGTAACTGCCGAAGCCAAGAAAGAAAACATTATTGCCGCGGCGCAGGCGGGTGCCAGCGGCTATGTGGTCAAGCCTTTCACGGCCAGGACCCTGCAGGACAAGCTTGCAAAAATCTTTGAAAAGAGGCATCAGGTCGCAGCCTGATAGAAGGAAAAACCATGCTACGAGCAGCCATCCTGGATAACAGCGGCATTGCACGAGGACTATTGCGGACCATCCTAACCAATGGCGGCCACAATGTCATCAGTGAAAGTGGTGTCGCTTCTGCCAACCTATTGCGTCTGGCTCTGCTTGCGCCGCAACTGGTCTTCGTCGCGCTTGATCTGGAGCATAAAGATGCGCAGGAAACGCTGAAGAACTTGCGCAACAGCTTGCCGAAAACGCTCATTTTTGCGATGTCCTCTGCATTCACGGCTGAAATGATAAAGCAGGCAGCCGAACACGGCGCGAACAGTTTTGTTGTCAAACCTTTTAACGGGAAAGCAGTCCTGTCGTCCATTCGCATATCCGTCCTCAAACTCGTGGAACAGCAAAGGGTTGAAACAAAGGGTTAACCAGGGCGTGGCGCTACTTGCGACAATCCGAGAAATCGTTCCGAGAGGGCATGACGCCATGTCTTTAGGGCAATGGCTAATTTGGTACATCAGGAAGAAGAAAAAAGTGTCCGTATGATCAAGAAGATCCAGTCGCACCAACTCAGGATCGGCATGTATGTGCATGCCCTTTCGCAGAATTGGGCCGCGCATCCATTCCTGAGAAACCGTTTTCGGATTACCTCCAGCGGAGAAATTCAGAAAATTATCGAAGCAGGTATTACTGAACTGGACATCGATACGGTCAAAGGTTTGAATGCCGTCGAAGGGACAGTGTGCGAACCCGTCATCCCAGTACCTGTCCACAAGGAGGCGACCGCGGTCAAGGCGGTCTCAGCCATTGCTGCGGGAGCCGTTCCCTTCACTGAGGAAGTCGTGCGTGCGCGCCTGCTCAAGGACCAGGCATTGCATCTGGTGCGTGACATGATGCAGGATGCGCGACTCGGAAAAATCATTGCGCTCGAACGCGCGCAGCCCATGGTGCAGGAAATGGTTGCCTCCATCACGCGCAATGCCAGTGCGTTGCTTGCCCTGCGCCAGATCAAGGACAAGGACGAGTACACTTTTCTCCACTCCGTGAACGTATGTGCCCTATTAGCGGCCTTTTGTCATTCGCAAGGCATGAGGCCACAGTTAACCTACCAGGCCGCCTTGGGAGGACTGGTGCATGACATCGGGAAGTCTCTGATACCGGACACCATCCTGAACAAGCCGGGACGCCTGACAGAAGCAGAATTCGATGTCATCAAGCGCCATCCGCAAGACGGACATGCGATTCTGTCTGCCATTCCCGGTATCGGCCCGACTCCGCTTGAAATCACGCTTCGTCACCACGAACGGCTCGATGGCAATGGCTATCCAGACGGGCTTCGTGGGGACGCCGTCAGTGAACTGGCACAGATGGCCGCTATTGTCGATGTGTACGATGCGATCACGGCGGAGCGTTGCTACCATAAGGCCATGTCGCCGGCCAATGCGTTGGGCAAGCTCCATGAATGGAGCACGACCCAATATAGTCGGCGCCTTGTACAGGCATTTATTCGCTGCATCGGCATCTATCCTTCAGGTTCGCTGGTCCTTCTCCAGTCAGGTCGCCTTGGGGTGGTGACTCAGCAGCACCAGGAAAATTTGCTGACCCCCACCGTCAACGTCTTTTTCAGCACCCGCTCAAACACCTATATTCCGCCGCAGACGGTTGACTTGTCAAAGTCGTCTGGTATCAGTAAGGGCGATAAAATCCTGCGTGCGGAATCGCTGGAAAGATGGGGGTTTGATCCATTGCGTTTTCTCGAAATTTCTGAAATCTATAAGTAGAGGAGCAAAAAAGTCGCTACAAAATTACAAATTAGAAACAGCGCATCCCCGGCTCTTGTGCGCGTCGGTTCTAAATAACGCACATCCTTGATGTAGAGTCGAAGATAATTCTATAGTTACCGACAATCACATCCAGAATGCAAGAATACTGATTGTCGATGACTGCGAGCGCAACACTTGGTCTTTGGAAGAGTTTCTACGGCTGGGCGGTTACAGTCAGGTATCCTGGTGTGCCGAGGCGGGTTGTGGCGCCCCCTGCACAGCAAAAACCACTACGACCTGATCCTGCTGGACATGCATATGCCCGATATGAACGGGCTAGGCGTGATGAAGGCATTGCAGGAAACCGATATAGATCCCTACCTGCCCGTGCTTGCGATTACGGGGGACAAGACGCTCAAGCAAACCGTGCTGAAAAGCGGCGTCCGCGATTTCGTGACCAAACCGTATGATCTTGCTGAACTGGGGATCCGGATCCGCAATGTGCTGGAACTCTGCCTGCTCTACAAGGCAGCCACAGAATACGGTCGTCTACAGGAAGAACGGGCGCTGCGTGACCCGTTGACAAGTCTGTCGAATAGACGTTTGATGGAAGACCGGATCGAGCACGGCATTGCCCACGCTGTTCGAAATGGACGAAAAATGACACTCATGTATGTGGACCTTGATGGCTTCAAGTAGATCAATGACCGGCACGGGCATCTGCCCAGCAGGCTGCCTCGACGCGAGTGTCGTTAAAGAGCTTGTCGTAGCCGGCAAATCCATCGGCATGGATGACGCCCTTAAAGTCCTGCAGATGCGTCTGAGGATGCTCGCCCTTGCGGTCCGGCGAATAAGCCATCCATAGTGCTGGCGCGCTGCTCTGTCCTGCAGGCCGTTCGTCGCGCACGTACGCCCACAGACGCCTGGTAACTTTCTTGCCGCGACCCGGCGCGAGCACTGGCACCGGCGTGTCGTCGGCATGCACGGTCGCACCGGCCAGGACATGACGGCGCAGCGCGTCGATCAGGGGCCGTAGCAGGCGGCTGGCGCCGCCTACCCATTCAGCCAGTGTCGAGCGTTCGAGCTCGACCCCTTCGCGTGCATATATCTGGCTTTGGCGGTAGAGCGGCAAATGATCACCATATTTGGCCACCAGGACATGGGCCAGTAACCCTGGACCGGCGATACCGCGCTCAATGGAACGGGATGGTGCCGGCGCCTGCACCAGCGTGTCGCACTGTGTACAGGTGAATTTCGGTCGGACATGCCGGATGACGCGGAAGCTCGCCGGAAAAAATTCGAGCTGCTCGGCGACGTCTTCGCCAATCGCTTGCAGGGCGCCGCCGCAGTTTGGGCAATCGCATGCCGGGGCAGGATAGGTGACAGTATCGCGCGGCAAATGGTCCGGCAGCGGCTTGCGAGCACGTTTGGTTCGTGCCGCTTTGACTGCTTCTGTGGCCGGCGCCGGGTCTTCGGCTTCATTGGCCTGGAATTCCTCGAGCTTCAATTCGAGTTACGCGATCTGCTCGTCGAGCTTCTCGGATTTGCGGCCGAACCGCTGGCGGCGCAGTGCGGCAAGCTGGATTTGCGGCGTCTCGATGATCAGCTGGCGGGTATTCACCGTCGCTTCCAGCGACCTGACCTGTGCGCCCTGACTGAGCACCAATGCCCTAGCCCAATTACTAAAGTTTTAAGAGGGAAAGATTTCCAAAGCAATGCGGACAATTGAGCGACAACTTCAGGGTAGTCGCAAAGCAACGTCTTAGCCTGCTGACGCACGGCTCCCGGCACATCCGGTGTCGATCAGGGTCGGTTTATTCCCTAGTAGGCAGCAAGGACGCTTCATTGATCGTGGACAACACTTAGCTTCCCAAGCAAGGCAAGCAAGCCAATTGTTAGATGTTAGTCTCAGTCACCCTAGCGCGCTAGGACTTGCCAGTGTTGATCACCCTGCAGCTCTAGGCAGTCCATCAATTCAAAATAATGAACAAGAATGCGTAGGCAAGGAAGAAAACACATTCCATGACAATCAACAAGTAGACAAACAACGTCAGTGATTGATAAAGGCCTAGCAGCACCCTTTGTCGATTCGGAATGTACAAAAAAATTTTTGATGCCCCTTAATTTTCCAAAGCGAGTGTCGTTATTAGAACGAATACGGAGGGGTTACCGAAACATTGCATCTTGCCATGATTTGAGTGACGGTTGGCATCGATCTGGGAAATGAAAAATTGTCGGTCTGGCGGTTTACTAATATGTGCCCAACCAAATTGGCGATTGTTTCCGTTTTAAAAAAAACATTTCAAAAATCAACCCCGATTATTTCAGCTACATAAATACAAGACAAGACAAGGCAAGTTGAACATGGTGCAGCATTCCGCGTCGTTATATGAAAGGTTCCTATCTGTTTTACAGCGGTTGGTCCCAAAACGGTTCAAATATTCCGCCAACGATGTTCAAAAAGTCGAGACGTTCCTGACCGCGTCCATTGTTGCGCTGACCATCGTCTTTGCTTATGCCATTCTCTACTATGTACTCAAAGACAATGTCGCCGCGCGACTATGCTGGATCGCGGTATTCATCACTTTCGCCAATGTGGTGCTATTTAGGATTTTTGGATTTCTTGCCACAGCCCGGGATGTCCTGCTAATTACCATTTTCTGCCTGCTGTTCGGCCTCAGTTGCCGGCTTGGCGGCATCAGCGCGCCGACTATTATCTGGTTCACGGTGTGCCCTGCTGCAGTAATCGGAAGCGGGGGACGCAAACAAGGGCTTACATGGGCAGCTGCAGTATTTATTGCTATTGTAACAATCTATTTCCTTGACGTGCAAGGCTACCTTCCAAAGCCAACCGTAACAAGCTTGCGTTTTCTCAGCGTGATCTCGACCATAAGCTTTCTTGTGACCATCACCCTAGTGGTGACAATTTTTGAGCAAATCAGCACGCTGGCATTATCACGCTTAGACACGGCCATCGAAAACATTCGGCAGGAAAAAGAAAAAGCACAGGTCACGCTCCAGTCAATTGGCGATGCAGTGATCACGACTGATGCAGAGATGGTTATTGACTACCTGAACCCGATTGCGGAGACACTGACCGGCTGGACCACCGCCGATGCGAAGGGTCTACACATGGACGATATATTCAATATTTTTAGCGAGACATCCGGTTTGCCAGCAGTGAACCCAATCAGGGAATGCCTGGAGAAAAACAGCATCATCGAAATGGACAATCACACCATTCTGGTACGGCATTCCGATAACAAAGAATTCCATATTGAAGATTCCGCTGCCCCGATCCGACGTCAGGACGGAAGCATACTTGGCGCCGTTATGGTGTTTCATGATGTGACCGAGCGCAGGTTGGCACAAAGCCGTCTTCAGCATATTGCCTATCACGACGCATTGACCGGCTTGCCCAACCGCGCGTTTTTTTCCAAAACCCTGTCGACAGCAATCAGCTTAGCGCGCTTGTCCGGAACGCATGTTGCGGTACTTTTCTTGGATCTAGACCGTTTCAAGACTATTAACGACAGCCTTGGGCACGGTATAGGAGACGAATTGCTCATTGCCGTCGCCAAGCGTCTTAAACAATGCATACGCGAAAATGACCTGGTATGCCGGATGGGTGGGGACGAATTCACCGCTATCATAAACAACATAGAGTCTCCTCAGATCGTTGCCGGGATTGCCGAAAAAATAAGTAAAAGTATTGGCAAGCCGTTCAATATCCAGAACAATGTATTGCATGTTACAACTAGTATAGGCATCACCGTCTATCCGGACGATGGAGAAAACATTGAGGCGTTGTTAAAAAATGCCGACACCGCAATGTATGTTGCAAAGGACAGCGGCAGGGGAAATTACCGGTATTACGACCTGGCCATGCGGGAAAAAGCGGACAGTCAATGGCAAATGGAAAATGCACTACATGCCGCCCTTGAAAATAATGAGTTTTTCCTCGAATATCAACCGAAACTGGATCTCGACCGCAATGTCGTCGTCGGCAGCGAGGCACTTATACGCTGGCAAAACCCGGAATTCGGTCGGGTGATGCCATCGGAATTTATTCCAAAGCTGGAGGAGTCGGGCGGGATCATTTCAGTTGGACACTGGGTCATGAAGACTGCAATTTATCAAGCAAAGCGCTGGTTCGACAGCGGGCACCCAATTGTGGTATCGGTCAATGTCTCAGCTCGTCAATTTAAGCAGCAAGGGCTCACTGCGCAGATAAGCAAATTACTGGCGGAGTCAGGCTTGCCCGCATCGTTGTTGCAAGTGGAGATTACCGAAAGCTTTCTGATGGACGACGCCGAGCGCGGTGAGGTAGTCATTCGTGATTTGCGTGAAATGGGCGTCCTAGTGGCACTGGACGATTTCGGCACCGGCTTTTCGTCACTTAGCTACTTGCGTCGTTTTTCGATCGATGAACTCAAGATAGACCGGTCGTTCATTGTGGATATGGAGTCAAATGAGACTGCACAAAAGATTGTTGAAATTGTCATTGCACTAGGTCAGGCACTTGGTATGCGCGTGACTGCAGAGGGCGTCGAAACCGAGAACCAGCGGATACATTTACAGCAACTCGGCTGCGATGAAATACAGGGCTATTTTTTTAGCCGCCCGCTGCGCGAGGACACATTCACTAGTTTTATCGTAAGTCACTCGCTGTCCAATACAGCTTCGAGCGGTGGGGTAAGTTAGCCTTGCCATATGTGCTAGCTATAAGCGTCTAGGGCATGAAATCTAAATTCCTTCGGGAAGACTTATATTTTTTGGCTGTCAATTCATTTAAATGGTACCGGCGCACCATTAAGTGCAAAGAGATACCTAATGGGCAAACAACCATGCGCAATTACGGTCTCTTCGATAAGCCAGGTCAGGACTGATTACGTATCATTGTCAAGCGTGAGGAGGGAATAGAAACAGATGCGCCGGACGGGCACGTGTCCAACTATCTCCCGAAACCAAGCGAGTTTCATAAATGAAAAGTCCGCAGAAGAGAATGGTGCTGCTGCCGTTGTTCGCCTGAAAGTGGTGTTAGAAGTTGACGGAGGATATAATCGCGGGAAAGTACCAATAGTCATTAAGAGGAAGGTGACGATGAGTAAACAGTTGCCTGCATGGGTAAAGTATGAGCAGACAGGGGCGCCTACTGGCCTCCCTGGAGAAGTATCACTCCTTCGTGCAATTGCTGAGCACATACCAGCTGCGGCCGTGTTTGTGCTCGATCAGGATTTTCGCTATCTCCTTGCGAGTGGCGGTGGGCTGCTTGATGCTGGAATGGCTCCATCTGATTTTGAAGGAAGGCTGCTAGCGGACGTAGCGCCTGAAGAACTATTGAGTCAATATTTGGCCGATTTTACGGCGATCTTCGCAGGAGAATCCTTCGTACGCGAGCATTCCGTTGGCCCCCGCTTTTATCGAACTCATGGCAAGTTGATAAAAGGGGCTAACGGCGCACGCGATGTTGCACTCGCCGTCTCGTACGATATTACTGACCGAGGCAAAAAATAAGGTTGGGGATGGTGCTGTAGAGTATGTCTAAAAAAGCTGCTAGCCCAACTTTAAAAATGGCCCGACGAGACCTTTACCAGCGCAGAGCGTACGTGACTCGCAGCATGAGCCTAGTGCTTAGAAGACTTAGACAGGTTTTATGCCCTGTTGAGAAACACAAGGCAGGATGCTGGATGAGGGGGTGCTTTTAGCAATATCGGTGATTTCAAGCTGGACAACGACGGTTGTTGGAGAAATATTGGCCGGCCAATAATTCCAATCGTACAAAGCCACACGCACAGTTAGATGACTTGGAATTGGTGCTGGTATTGCTGCCGACCGCCAGCTCCGGTGGATGCGACCTGTTCTTCTGAAACTTTGTTTCTCTCTAAGGCCGCATGGCGAGATGGTAGCTTAACTTCACATCAAATACATAACGCAAATTAACTATTTCTTTACATGCCGTCTTAAGGGGGCTGGCACTTGCTTATCTACTAAGCGTACGGTATTTCCATTTAGAACCGATACATGCACATACGTGTCTGCTTACGTTCTAATGGACATGTATGCTCAATGAAAGACAATAGGAAAGTTAAGCCGAAGCAGCGCCAGCGGCACAGTGCCACGTGCAAGACAGAGGCAGTCCGGGCATGTATGCAGGCGGCGTATCGACTGCGGTGGTGGCATTGCAGTACAGGCTCAGTGCTAATCTGCTTCCGCGCTGGGTGACAAAGCATAAAGCACAAGAAGTAGATGATGCCGCCGTAGCGGGCAAGGTGATGCCGATTCAGCCGGATGGGCATATTTCTCTGCCGTTTGAAGCCAGACGAGATAGCAGCCAGCACCCATGACATCGTCATCGGAATTCGGCTTGGCGCTGCTAGGGTCGCAGTGCTTTGGATCGAGATCGAGAAGCTAGTGCTAAAGGCGCTTGCCGGACGCGCGAAGCAGCTGCTGAAGCGCGCTGTGTTGCCGGCGAGCCTGCCGCGCTGAGATGTTCACCATGAACCCGACCCGACGACCTGCCGTTGCGGCCGCCAGCTCAAGCGCATCGGCGAAGATGTCTCCAAGAAGTTCGGTTACTAACCTAGCGTTTGCACAGTCGAATGCAATGTACGCAACAAATGGGTCTGCAGGCAATGCAAGGCTCTTGTCCCAATTTGCCGATAAGACTTTCGTTTTGTAGAAGGTTCGCAAAAATGATAATTAATTAATTTTGATTAAAATCAATTTGTTAAAGAATGACACTAATATTCTAGCTAAAAGTGCCAGAATTTTGAGGATTATTTCATTTCTTCATTTAAAACTAGAAAAAATAATTTCTTCGATATAATTGATAGGAGTAATGCATGGACAATCTTCCTTTTCTGCCGAATTATCGTTGTAACACTGCTGGTGAAAATCCAGATATACCACGAGGTCATTGCAAATCCGAGCCACCTTTAAATGGTGTTTCTATGCTACATGATACAAGAACATTTTATCTTTCTAACAATATTAACGCCCCGAAGCTTGCGACAGTGCGAAGGACTTTACAAACCGGACAACAAGAAAGTTTCTCTTTTCGGGTAAACAATTATCAAAGCCCCGGTTGGAATGTGACCGTTCTGTTTTTTGCAGGGACAGACCACGGTTTTATTGAGCTTATGAATGTAGTAGACAGCCCAAAAAATGGTGCAATGGATGGTATAGGTAGTATCCATAGAGATATTTTTCGCGGTGATCTGCCAGCATTAAGAAACAGCTCACCACGACCTATTTATGTTGGAGTTGATATCTACGGAAGCGATGATCCAAACCGTAGACGCCCGCACGGAATGCAATTGGTTTTTAAACCAGGACAAATTATTCCTATTTCTAGTCAGCCCGATACTGTAGATTTAGTGTTTAATGCAGCTGAGTTACAAAAAAGTTCACTATATCCGCCATACTGGCTATAGAGCGATACCATTTGTATGGGCTGCATGTGACTATTTAGCCTGAAGATATCTATTTTGACGACGTTTAAAGAAGAGTTGATAATCAGCGCATGTATCAGGCCGAATCCTCTTCGAGGTCAAACCATTATTGTCTTTCGTCGACCGCGGCTGTCGCGGTGTGGAGGTCGCTGAGATGCAGATATGGAAGTATAGTCAGTAGCTGCAACTTCATTTGCCATCTGCCTTGCATGAATTCGATTTGGTCCGCGCAAGCTGGGTTGAGACGCGTTGTGGTCTTATTCATTTTAGTGATGGTAGGTAACACCAAGCACAATTGGAAAGTCGCTGTATGGAAGCCTATATTCTTCACATCGAAATGTTTCTTTCCAAAGGAAATGACCATGAACACCGCAGTGATGAATTCTTCCATTGTCTCCGTTTCTTCGCGCTCTAATTTGGACGCAGCATCCAAGCCGGGTTTATCTCTGCGCGACTGGCTCAACGTTTTCAGCAGCGTCCTGGCAATGGCCAGCGCCGTGCCTGCATCTGGCCGAGTGAACAGTAAGCAGATGGCTCGTGTTCGGGCGATGGCTGACGCAATCTGAATAAACAATCTTGCGCCACTAGACGCTTGTAGAGTGAATGTCGAAAAGCCAGCTCACTGCTGGCTTTTTTGTTTTTGCAACCTTAGGCTTTATTGCTGAAACCGAAAAAAGGCCGACCCATTGGTAAGCGTGATTTCCCTACCGTACTTGACGCCAAGCCAATTGCAGGTTGTTGGCGCGCCTACGGATGCATCTGTCCAGCAACGTTCCATGGCAGGAGTTCCTGAAGGCGATTGACGGGATGCTCCGCAATAT
Organism: uncultured Noviherbaspirillum sp.; assembly: GCA_963522035.1. GTDB lineage: Bacteria > Pseudomonadota > Gammaproteobacteria > Burkholderiales > Burkholderiaceae_D > Noviherbaspirillum_A. Next base: position 121,520 of record CAUQYP010000001.1, read on the forward strand.
GGGTCAGCGCGTAGCGCAGATAGGCTTACGGAGTAATGCCGTTCAGCCTGGCGCTACCGATGGGTGAGTACATGGCCGTAGTGCCCTCGCCACCGCTGCCAGCCCCATGGACAGGAAGTGCTTGCACTCCAGGCAACATCCCCCCAGCGCATTTTCAGCAATGTTATTTTCAATTTCGACAATTCGATCCTCGCAGTAATACACCATGGCCTGCCACTGGTTGAGCATGTAATTGATCGCCTTGGTTATGTCTGACTAGGTCGACAGCGTCAACAGCCTTTCGCGCAACCACAATTCCAGACTGCTTACCCGGCTATGCGGCTGGCGTAGTGCCACCGGTTCGGCCAGGACTTTTATGATCGTTTCTCACCGCTGGTCGAACTGTCCTGCCCTTTTATCTTACTTTGATCTTCAATTTCAGACAGCAGACGCTGCCCCAATTGCCGCAAGTGGGGCGTTAGGTGAGGAAGCAGCGTCTTCTCCATCGCCCGGTACACTTCTCTTTGATCTGGCCCATACGCTTTTGACTGCAATGCAGGGGCAAGCCGCCAGTCACCGCCTGTGAGGTCGGCCCAAAGCCACGCGGCGGCGTACCTGCTCCTTCCACCAGGATTACCTACACGAACCTCTGCGGCTGCGCATACACTTTTCCAGTCTTTCGCAGGGATATTTTGGAAATTTTCTAAACCACGACGTATCGCAGCATAGTCATTTTTTCTAGACTGCTCGGAAAGTTGAGCAGCCCAGCGGTGCAGCTCGATTACGAATTGTTCGTATAAGCCTTGCTGATTGAGAACCATGATCGCGCGATTTGGGAACCGGTGCATGGTTTGAGGCAGGTCAAGTTCTCTCGCGGCCTCTGCCCAGGTATGTCCGAGAAGTTTGACCAAGGCCATTGAACAAAAGGAGCGTGCATGGCTTTCTAGAAGATTTGGAAACAAGGGAGCAAACGATTTTTCGAACAGTTCAAGTGGTATTAGCTGCGGGACGTTGCAGGGTTGAAAGGCGTAAGGCTGGGACGCAGAGGCATTCTTTGATGAACGGTGCCCAGCCCGTCGGTTGAAGGTACTTCGCGTTTCGGAGCAGTGCGTGAATGCAGTGCGCAATCGATCACTGAACTGGAAGTACTCGAGTGCCGCCCACCGGTACTTGGAGCTTCTTGCTTGCAATCGATCAGCGAGCGGCTGCAGTAGGCGCCGAAGTTCATTATCGTCTACCGAATCAGCAATCGTCAGCGCAAGGGGAACGACGGCTGACATAAGCGCTGGATCTTCTGGTGTCCCTTGATAGGAACGGGGACGAGGGCCGTTGCGCCCATCCACCATGGCGTTGCGCTCCTCTCGGGCCTGCTTTCGTACATTGACGTGGTGCTCCACAGCAAAACGACTCTGCTCGGGCATAGGTCCAAAGTCGTCCGCGTCGGCGCTGTACAAGAGCAGGGCAGTGAGGGACCTCATCTCGTCAAAAAACGAGGCCACGGCGTTTTTGCGGTTTGGCGTTGTGTCGGGTCGAAGCATCTGGTTTATACGTTCCTGCGCAGCCATCAGTTCCGGGAAATCCCCTACATCGGTCGCCGGCGCGTCGCCCAGAAAGCCTCCGCAAGGTGCACCACCTTGTCCTCGCACGGCCTGACCCTTAGGCAGGGGATTGCCGCAGTGGCCTGGGCGCGGAACGCGAGCGTGGAACACTGGAGTCGACCAGCCATCCCGCCGACCGCCGCCGGCACGTTGATTGCAGTAGGGGCAGAACTGATTCAGAAGGCAATGGTGCCGCACACAGCAGTACGACCAAGGCAGCTTCCATGACAACTGCCAAGCGCCTCGCGATTCCTTCAGGCACTCAGGGCAATAGTGAGAGCCCGAAAAGTAAGCCCACTGCGCAACCGCGGTTTTCCGAAGGCTGTCAGGATCTGCGGATGAAGCGCCCGCCATGTCGATCGCGATGCCGTCGTACGCTGACAGCAGCAGGCTCCGAACTATCTCGGCCGGGAGCCGCGAGACCGTACAGAACAACTGCAGGTGATTATCATCGAGCACCACCCCATAGCCTGACGGGGGACGTTTGTTGCTGGGACTCACCAAGCCCAAGCGACTGAGGATGACTGCAAGCGCAACATCGTGCTTCGCTGCCAACCGCTCCACATAGCTCGAAAACGACTCTCCGGAATGCGGTTCGAGGAAGGTAACGAGCGAACGCGGTGCGCCGCGCAACGGGACATAGGTGGGATGTTGGGGCATGATCGTTTGTCGTCCTTAGGTCGCTGCAGCGTCCGGTGTTGTATTTACTGAACCTGCAGCATGGGTGCTGCTTCCGATCGTGTCCCCGTTTTTTGCGGCAGTTTTACCCGCTTTTTTTACAGCTTGTGACGTTCCGGACGCCGGACGCGCCGGACGAACGATCCTGCGGTGCTGCTCAGCAGCATGGTCAAGACGAATGCGATTTAAAACTTTCTCGCTTAGTCGCTCCTCTCCCGCTTGGATAGCCGAATTTGCGCCTTCGCGCAGCAAATTGCTGATGGCCCCAATGTATCCATTTGTGCGGTCATGGATGTAATCGGCTAACGCCAAGATACTTTTTTCGCTCTGCAAGGCTAACAAGAGGTTTTTCTCGAATGCCAGCAACAGGTTCAGGAAGTCTTCGCTACCTTTCTGAAAGGGAGAAATTGTGTATTTCTTGAAACGGTGCCGCGTCTGCGAAAACTTTTCTCGATCCTTGGATGAACTTTCTGAAAACAACCCTGTGTCTTCGACATGGATTCCAGCATAGATAAAGGTGGCACTGATACAACTAGCCAAATACTTGAAGTGATTGTTGACGAACTCCGCAGTACGATTTTTCATTTTGAGAAAATGGATGTCGTCGATGATCACGAGGGAGACACCGCATTCGACCGCCGTCTCAATAATGCGCTCATTCAGCCAGTCGACATCGCCATTCGCAGCGCCAGGAATTCCCAAAAACTGCGCAATCAACCGGTTAAAAGCTCGTATAGTGAGTTCTCCCGGAAGAGTAACGTACACGACAGGAACGAAAACGCTACCGAGCTCTGTATCGATCGGTCGCTTCAGTTTTTTGCGAAGCGACTTTTCATATTTTTTGCCCAGTTCTACAGAAATGGTTGACTTGCCCAAAGTCCCTTCGCCGTCGAGAACGATTCCTGGCCTGGCGCCCGGCGCTGACACGTAGTTTAAAGCCGCCAAACGGAGTGCTTCCTCATGAATGCGGGCGAGCGCAGGTGTCTCGATGGGCCCGAATCTGCCGTGATACCGCTTGCGGTCTGTTGCAAATTTCCTTTTTTCTTCTTTTGTCATGGCCTCGAAGACGATCAACGACGGCATCGCTGGTCGTATAGCGGGTGTTGCCTCCACGAACGCCCTCCATCCTTCGAACCGAACAATGGGTGGCGGCGGCAGCGGCGATGTCTCGCTCAGTTCGATCGCGGCGAACGGATCATTCGACGCTTTCCCAGTCTGGTTGCTCATAAAATGAAACTCCTTTTAACAACGTGTTTTTAAGAGTCCCGACGGCATCAAGCCTCGGACATGTACCAGGGTCAAATGTCGAGATCGTCGTCCATGTCTTCGCCTGCTTCGTCGACGGTGGGAAACGCTTCGAGCACGTCTTCATCGACTTGGAGAACGCCTTCTTTGCCTGGCTTGAGCACGCGCTGGGTAGCCACTGGCGCGCCGGTTCGCAGGAGGCCGGACTCGGCGTCAGGTTCGTATGCATCACCACCGCGCGGACGGTCCCGCGCTGCAGCGGCGGCATTTATAGTGTTGACTGCAGCGAGTCGACGCTCTCTATTGCCTTCCATCTGTCGATCATCAATGCGGTTCAACAGTTCGTTCAGGGCCTTTTCGATTTCGGCGTGATTACTCGGATTGCCGCCGTATTTCAGGACATGGGCCTTGGCGTAGCTGACGGTCTTTTCGTTGAATGGACGCAAAACACCAGAGTGTCCCGTCCATTTGAGCTCGTGCCATTTGTCAAGCGCGGAATCGTAAAAAAAGGTGGTGGACCGATCGCGAGGGTCGTACCTGATCGGCCACTTGCCAGCATGCTCCCCAAGGTAAGGCGACTTTTCACCTCGAAAATCGTTCAGGATGTCACCGTCATAGCGGAGATTTCTCAACTCGACGCCATAGTGTTGAATCGTCACCCATTTAGTCGGAAGCAAATCGTAGAAGAGCCGCTGGTCGGGAATGACGTAGACGAAACCCGCACGAGCGATGCCTTCCTCGTACATGTTGTTGGGGCTGATATTGAGATTGGGAACATGTGGCAACGACAAGCCATCGTGGTGTCGGGATTGCCAAAACGTTGCTACCCAGAGTGCAAATTCAGATTCGATCTCGTCAATGAACCAGTACGCTTCTTTTTCTATATCAAGGCCACGGGAGTAAACGTCCGGCCCTTTGTAGCCAGCCAGGTTTTCGACGAACCGTTCTCTTATGGTTCTGAAGACACGCTCGACATGGGCCTTGTCAGTCGGTGTGTAAGGCCTCGCAACGAACAGGTTAATACCTAAGTGGTTGCACGCCCGCGAAAAAGCCTCAGAAAGAAAAACTTGTCCTCTGTCAACGATCACCGATTCCGGATGCAGGAACGGAACGGCAGCAAGTCGTGGACTTGAGTCGTTCTTGCCGTCTCCGCCGGCTTCGACAACAATATTTTCCGGCACGCCACAATAAGACCATGCAATGCTGTCGGGCCAGCCTTGTTGCATGGCTTTGGGCCTCACGGTGTCGTAGAGTAGTAATGCGGCGTCAACCCCTTTGGTGCTTACAGGTGTGAACCGCCAAGCCACTAGCGAGCGTGTATAAATATCGATCGCAATGGTCAGCTGAACTTGTACCCACTCAAACGAGTAAGGGTCCATTGCAAATGCGTCAAAGGGCGTTGAGTCAATCGCCACCATCTCACCAGGTCGCGTCGCGGCAAAGTGGCTGTATGGAGTATCTGGCCGGTTAGCAATGCTGCGGCGCCGCTTGGCGGGTCCAAAAAGTCCCTTGCCTTTAGATGTGGAATCGAGCAGCCGGTTGAATGACGTTTCAGATGGAAGTTGGATGGTTTCGTTCGGATAAGCGGCTTTAAGATCCTTTTCGACGAGACGCCTAATTTTCATCTTTGTCGGATTGGAGGCTGTCTCCTGGGAATCAATGACTGTGCGAATCGCTTCTTTGACGCGCTCGTCTACCTTGGAGGTCGCCAGGCGTGTAACACGTCGATCGATCAAGCCATAAAGACCGTATTGCTCATATCGAGACTTTTTCGTCCACAATGTCCTGAACGATATGTTGAGTTCCGCAGCTTTAGCCTGAACCCTTTCAGTCAAGGTGCTGGTTTCCGGGTCGAATGCAGGAAGGGGTTCATCAGTCTTCGCATCGGCCTGTGTGCCTGATTTGTAGCCTGTAATGACTTCCATGATGTGGGCAGCGAGCACTTGGGCCGCTTTGCGCTTTTCAACGGGAACGTTGTCAAAGAAAGTCGGACCATCAGCGTCGCGCCCCTCTACTCTTTCGAGGAGTCCGAAAGACTCGGAAGTGAGGACTTCCACCGTGGCTCGCCGGCTCAGCTGGCCTCGTGCATCCCGCATTTCCATGACGGCACCGGCAAAACCAGTGACAACGTGCACCTCTCCGTCGTAACGGATCTTGCTTCCGATTTGAACACGCAGTTGAGTTTTTGGCACGAAGAGTCCTTTGAAGACGACTATGTCAACCACACCTTCGAGGCCGACGTTAGCAGGACGTCGTGGTCGAATTCGATCTGCCTTTTCCAAAGCAGATGAAAGAAGACCGGCAAGACAAAGGGCGCAGGTCCGGCTCCGGTGAGGAGCTGCGCTATCGTCGGTCTAAAGGACGCTCGTTTCACAAGCGTCGTCGCGTACAACTCGAACCCTGGGGGATGACGTCTGTAACCCGCCAGCCAGTTGATGTTCGCCCGTAACGCAGGGGGTGGCTCGCTCTGTGTCGAGTAGCTCCAATTGAGATAACGGGCTAGGTCTAGGCACGCGCAAAAGGCCCGCTGATTGTGTGGCGCGGCCACATGGCGAGCAGGCTTGACGTTGACGAGCAAGCGGCTACCGTCGGTGCACCATACCAAGAAATCAGGAATGTGCCTGTGGCGTTTGCCTTCGAATGTGTAATGGAGGATGAAGGGCTGCGGCAACACGCCGATGAGCGGAATCCCGAAGTCAAGCTGCTTCAGGCACATCATTTCAAGCCGACTTTCATACCATACTAGTTTGCGAAGTTGCGACATCCAGAAGTAGGCAGGGATGTGCTTCTGATTCTTGTGTACTCCTGGCTCGCGCACTGGCTGCAGGTCGTCATGGTTGAGGTGCCCTAGAAAGGTCGGCGCTTCCCCCGTGACCATCTTTCCATTAGCCAGGCGAACAGAAACCGTTGTATCCACATTGCGGGCCTTTTCGGTGGAGGTGGGAAGAGAAGGTTCGCATGAGTTGGAGCGTGTTGAGCGGTAAAAGGAACCGCCGTTCAGTCTACTCGACTTTTCGGAGGGCGAATGGTTGCCGTTCCTCAAGCCGCCTCCTTGGAACTGAAACGGGCCTTGACACTGTACTGCGATGTAGGTATCGCCAGCGATATGATGCGAAAGTATAGGCCCTTGTAACGTAGAGACCCTTGCGCTGGTTTGCACGGAGACACCGGCATGTTGTACATCAGCTGCAAGGTAAACCAGCCACTGCGATTTCGCGCGGCGTTACCAACTGAATAGGCAATAGTCCAACCATTGGCAACACGTATAAGGGTAGCAATTAGTGGATTCAGCCTTCGTCTAGCGAAGGTCGACCTTGGAATACAGTGTGCGCCGCAGGTTTTTGACGGTGCAGTCCCGCCGGTTCCTTCGCGGCTTTGTCTAACAGCGTCTTGCTTCTTTGCAGTCGAGGGTTGTAAGCCAGAGCACACTTCAGTGGCTAATGCGTCTTCGGCGAGAAGCGCGTAATTCATCGTTGGCTAGTCTTTAGAACCAGGAGCAGTGTGGCCATTTGCTCAACTTCCACGCTAGGTAAGAAGCCCCAACTCAACAGTAAAACATGGGGACGTCAAATTCAGTGAAAACAACGTAGTTCAGTGAAAAGCATAAGGTAAGAACTTGCTTTGTGCAAGGTAGGCACTTGAATAGCAGTTGGAGTAAGGCAAGTTCTCTTCCACGCCGTCAGAAATGATGATTGATTGTGGAGGAATTTTTAAATATTTTCCAAGACGATGTGAGCGTTGAATGCTAACGCAAGCTTCTTCAGATGGCCGATACGTATGTTTCTAGACGATTTTCAACTGGGGAGAAGCAGTATCTCGACAGACCGGCGTTTGTTGGCAAAGACTGTCCATTGTCCGCTTGTCTGTAGCTCAACAGGTTCTAGGAGGAGAGGAGGGAGTCAATAATCTTACCTCTAGCCGGCTGTTAGCAGTGTCGCCTTCCCACTACTTTCGATTGTGATAATTGTGTTTGCGAGGTTTGAAAGGTATTCAGAAAATATCTGGTGTGTTGGCACGACTCTGCAGCCAGAAATTTTCTCTTTCAAGCGCACGTTATGATTGCACTGCAAACAAGCTGGTTATTGCAAAGTACGCAGTAAAGCACAATTTAGTGCAAAGTATATCGCTTTTCAGTCTTCCTCCTAGGTATTGGGTCCCCGTGTTGTTGCTCGTATAGTGCCACTTGTAATGCACCACGAAAGACGAATAAGACAGGCGGGCTGTTCAACCCAAGCGAAACTCGCATGCTTTCCCGCAGCGTGCATGTCCAGTGCAAACAAAACGATTAAGTGCAAAGTAGATGGTAAGCGGCCATTTAGTGCAAACTCGATGGCATTCGGGTTGTGACGGTTTGCTTTCTCCAAAATCAATGTTGGAAAGCAGGCGGACCAATTTCGTCTTCGCACACAAAAAAAGCGACATCTGCGTATCACTTATTCGCAGATGTCACCCGTTGATCTGGCAAACCACACCAGTTTTAATGAAAACAAGGCGGTAAGAGGGTCCCTAGTGTAAATTTAGTGCAAACTAAGAAAGTTTAGTGCAAGGTAAAATGGTTCCCTACAATACCGCATCACACCACCGAACCCAGCTTGAAGATAGGCAGGTACATCGCCACCACCAGCCCGCCGATCAGCACGCCCAGGATCACCATGATCAGCGGCTCCATCAGGCTCGACAGCGACTTCACCGCTTCGTCCACTTCATCCTCGTAGAAGTCGGCGACCTTGCCCAGCATCTGGTCCAGCGCGCCCGATTCCTCGCCGATGGCGACCATCTGCGTCACCATGTTCGGGAACACGTCGGCATTCTGCATGGCGATGGTCAGGCTGGTGCCGGTGCTGACCTCGGTCTGTATCTTGCGGGTCGCGTCCTGGTAGACCGCATTGCCCGACGCGCCGCCGACCGAGTCCAGCGACTCCACCAGCGGCACACCGGCGGCGAACATGGTGGCCAGCGTCCGGGTCCAGCGGGCGATCGTGGCTTTTCGGACCACTTCGCCGAAGATAGGCACCTTGAGCAGGATGGCGTCCATCCGGCGTTGCATGGGCACCGAACGCCGCCAGGCCTGGAAGAACAGGTAGAAGGCGCCGAACAAGCCGCCGAAGATGAAATACCAGTTGGCCACGAAAAAGTCCGAGATTCCCATCACGATCAGCGTCGGTGCAGGCAGGTCGGCGCCGAAGCTGGAAAAGACGCTCTTGAAGGCCGGCACCACCCAGATCATGATCACGGCGGTGACGATGAACGCCACGCCCAGGATGGAGACCGGATAGAACAGCGCGGACTTGATCTGCGCCTTGATGGCCAGCGTCTTTTCCTTGTACATCGCCAGGCGCGCCAGCAGGTCTTCCAGGATACCGGCCTGCTCGCCGGCGCCGACCAGGTTGCAGAACAACGGGTCGAAGTACAGCGGAAACTTGCGGAAGGCCTGGTTCAGGCTGGTGCCGGTCTCGACGTCGCCGCGGATGTCCTGGATCAGCTTGGACACCGACGGGTTCGAGTGTCCCTTGGCCACGATATCGAAGGACTGCAACAGCGGTACGCCAGCCTTCATCATCGTCGCCAGCTGGCGGGTGAACAGGGTGATGTCCTTGTCCGTGATTTTCTTGCCGCTGCGCAGCGAGCGCTTCTTGACCTTGGTGACCAGGATGCCCTGGCGCCGCAACGTGGCGCTGACCACGTTCTCGCCGCTGGCCCGCAGTTCGCCGCGCACCTGTTTGCCGCTGCGGTCGCGGCCTTCCCAGGTATAGATCGATTCCTTGATGTGACTGGCGCTGGCAGCAATAGCCATGATTTTCCTTTAAACGTTAGTGCAGCCAAGAATTTCTTCCAGGCTGGTCAGTCCGGCTTTCACCTTGGTCAGGCCGGCTTCGCGCAGCGTCTTCACGCCGTCCAGCCTGGCCTGCGCCTCGATTTCCAGCGCGGTGCCGTGGGACAGGATAATTTTTTCGATGGCCTCGGAGATCGGCATGATCTGGTAGATGCCGACACGTCCCTTGTAGCCGCTGCCGCTGCAGCGCTCGCAGCCAACCGGCTTGTACGGTACCCAGCTGCCATCGATTTCATCGTCGGTATAGCCGGCTTCCAGCAAGGCCTCGTCCGGTATCGTGGTCGGCTGCTTGCAGGTGCACAGGCGCCGCGCCAGCCGTTGCGCGGTGATCATGATGACGGACGACGCAATATTGAACGGCGCCACGCCCATGTTCATCAGGCGGGTCAGCGTGGAAGGCGCGTCGTTCGTGTGCAGTGTCGAGAACACCATGTGCCCGGTCTGCGCCGCCTTGATTGCAATGTCGGCAGTTTCCAGGTCGCGGATCTCGCCCACCATGATGATGTCCGGATCCTGCCGCAGGAAAGCCTTGAGCGCGACCGGGAAGGTCAGTCCGGCACGGTCGTTGACATTGACCTGGTTGACGCCGGGCAGGTTGATCTCGGCCGGGTCTTCGGCTGTCGATATATTGATGCCGGGCTGGTTCAGGATGTTCAGGCAGGTGTACAGCGACACTGTCTTGCCCGAGCCGGTCGGTCCGGTCACCAGCACCATGCCGTAGGGACGCTGGATGGCGTCCATCAGCAAGTCCTTCTGGTACGGCTCGTAGCCGAGCGACTCGATGCCCATCTGCGCCTGGGTCGCGTCCAGGATACGCATGACGATCTTTTCACCGAACAGCGTCGGCAGAGTGCTGACCCGGAAGTCGATTGACCGTGACTTGGACAGCACCAGCTTCATGCGGCCGTCCTGCGGCACGCGCTTCTCGGAAATGTCGAGCTTGGAAATGACCTTGATGCGTGACGCCAGCTTTTCCTTGATCGCCAGCGGCGGCTGCGCCACCTCGCGTAATACGCCGTCGACCCGGAACCGGATCTGGTAATACTTCTCGAACGGCTCGAAATGCAGGTCGGACGCGCCGAGGTTGATCGCGTCGATCAGGATTTTCTGCAGGAAACGCACTACCGGCGCGTCGTCGATGTCGGTCGACAAACCCTCTGCGGCCGCGCCCGCCGCTTCCTCATCGACAAAGTCGATGTTTTCCAGGTCGTCGCCGATCAGTTCGTTCAGGTTTTGTTCGTCGCTTTGCCCGAGCTTTTCAATAATCGACACCAGTTGCTGGTGATCGACAATGACCGGTTCGACCATCATTTCGGTCTGGAACTTGATCTGTTCGAGCGCCTGGGTATTGGTCGGGTCGGACAACGCTACCATCAGGCGATTACCGCGCTTGGCGAGGGCAATTACGCGCTGGCTTTGCATCAGCTTGGCGTCGATTGCTTTTTCCGGCAGGTTTGCCAGCTTGAAAGCCGAGAAGTCCAGCAACGGGTAGCCGAACGTGTCGGAGCAGAAGATAGCCAGCGCACGCGAGTCGATAGTCTTGTCACGCAGCAGCGCATCGATCAGCGGCATTTTTTCCGCGACTGCCTTCCTGCTGCAACTTTCTGCCTGCGCCGCAGTGATGCGGCCTGCCTGCACCAATGACCGTGCCAGGCCTGACAGAGGCATGCCCGAAACGGTATTTGGTGAGGCTATCGCCATAAAAATCTATCGTAAAAGTGTTAACTCAAGACAAAAACCGTCCAGATCATGCCTGCAGGTAGTTGATTTGTAAAGGAAATGTGCCGAATGGGCTCATGTATATCCTTATACAGAAAAAAGAATCGCCAACCGCACCATACTTTATCAGAAGAAACTAATTTATTGCTTGTAGTCATTATCGCCGCGTGCTGGAAAGGCCGATTGCGCGGTTTGACTATCTCTATTTCGCAACTTGTCGAATTAAACACACTTGAAGAAGCGGCACTGTCCATGGCTGTATCGGTGTCACGCCATGGTTCGTTTTCGGCCTGGGATTGGAAAAATTAAGGGACGGCCGCTTTTAGTTTTGCGTGCGTGTACTGCCTGTACGACTATGCAGCGAGGCTTGATTTTCCGGCAGTGTCACGGGGAAATGGGTCAGGGTCATTTGCCTTATGCGTGCTCTTTCGCTGCTTCAAGCAGGCATTTCGACAGCTTGTCGAAGTGCTGCAGCGCCGCCTGCGTCAGTTCGACCTGCTTGCGCCGGCTGTCTTCGGTATCGCTCAGCATGATCCAGCCCTTTTTCCGCATCGACTTCAAGCGACTGTGCACCGTAGCGGGCGAACCCAGTTCTTCTTTTGCCATCATGTCGCGTACCGAAAGGCGCTGCTGGTCCTGCCCGGCACGTGCAACGAGTGCCAGAATGCGTTCCTCCAGCGGGTCCAGCCTGGGCAATGAGGGCAAGCCGCGTATGGCATCGGCGAGTTGCAGGAATCGAAGGTAGATGTCGGCAGGGCGGTTGGTTCTTTTCATGGCGTTGGTATGAGCAATTCGTGACCATGCTCAAGCGCAATAGCGCGCGGATCATGTCACACTGTCAACCAGTGTTGTTACTGAGGGCCGATTTTATAACATTCAAACCGCTGCTCGACCATGTCCCGATTTCGCCTGCAGTTCACGATGGTCCTGGCCACCATCGTACTTTTCCTGCTGATGCTGGCAATTAACGAATGGCTATTCAAGCAGTCCGAGTTCGTGCCGGGGATTAACTGGATCTACCTGCCTGCCGGCATACGGCTACTATCTACCCTGTTGTTCGGCGGCGCCGGTGCGATAGGACTGCTGATCGTGTCCTGGCTGGTCTCGTTCTTCTACTTCTTCCCCGACAACTTCATGCGCGCCTTCGTCGGCGGCATCGTGGCGACGATTGCGCCGTATGGCGTCTACAAGCTTGCGCAGTACGCGTTCGGCTTGCATGCGTCGCTGGCCAACCTGACGCCAGGCCGCCTGATGATCTGTATTGTTGCCTGTTCGCTTGCGAGTCCGCTGCTGCATCATCTGTGGTTCGCGCTGAATGGTGACCGGCAGCCGATGCTGGAGGGGTTCCTGGTGATGTTCGTGGGGGACTTGAATGGGACGCTGCTGGTAGTTTATGCGGTGAAGGCGGGGCTGTATCTGGCCGGTCGACGCAGCCGGAAATGCCCCTGATCTGCCACGGGCGCCATGGCTGTTCCCTGCCAGTCTCTCCACCCCTCTGCAAGTAGGGCCGCATAAAACGTTGAGCCAGAAAGCAAAAAACGCCCCGATACCGGGGCGTTTGCTGCGCTTCGACCAACTGACAGGTCGTTATGCGATCTACTTACTTGCGCTGACGACGGCGGGTCATGCCCAGGCCGAGCAGAGCGATGCCGAACAGCGCGGTCATGCCAGGCTCAGGCACGAAGGTCACGTTGGCTGCACCAGTGATGACGCTGGAGCCGTTGAGCGATGGCAGCGGGAAGCTGCCGAAGTTACCATCGATGGTGAACTGCAGGTAGAACGGCACTGGGGCGATGAAGTAGTCTTCGCCTTCGGGCGTCAGCAAGAAATCAGTGAAAGTCAGGGAGAAGTCACCGTTGGCCGCTTGTGTCGAACCTGGGAAATTATGACCTGAGCCGAACTGGAATGAGCTGGTGGATGCCAGCAGCATATCGTCACCTGCATTTGGTCCACGGCCGATCTGTGCGCCACCGGTACCCGGCAAGCTCAGCGACGTTGGGCCACCAGTATATTTATCCAAGTAAAGATTGATCGTGCCGCTCGTGCCTTCGAAGGTGCTTCCATTCCCTACGATATTGCCAGTCGCAACGAATGTTGCGTACAGGCCGTAAGTTGCGCCCGAGAAGTTCGGTACAAAGACAGTACCTTCATTCTGGTAGAAAGAATTCAGGGTTGCGTATGCCGACGTTGCAAAAGTCGTTGCGCTTGTCACGGTAAAGATTTCGGTGTAGCCACCGGTGATTTTGTCTGCAGTGACAGTTTTACCGTCGTAGGTGACAGTGAAGTCCTGGAACACTTCAGCGTGCGCTGGGACCGCAACCGCTGCTGCAAATGCAAGTGCTGATACACCGGTTTTCAACATGTTTTTGATATTCATAATATTCTCCCTGGGTTGGCTTTCGTGCATCATTCTCAGCAACAACCATGCCAGAAATAAATATTTATAATAATCAATTACTTGCGTTTGGGAACATAATTGACCCGGTCGACGCTGTAAAAGTTTTCGACATGCAATATTTGGTAAGCAGGATGGATTGCGTTCGGGAAATTGGTTCTAGACGTCGAATGAAAGTCTTGCGCCCTTTCTTGTCGTTGCACAGCCAGACAAGTGGCGGCAGGTACTCTATTGATCCAGGCCGGACACGCACGCTATCCGCCATCGTTACCTTAGTTGCCGGCGGCGGAAAGTAACGGTTGCAGATGGCATTTTCGGCCAAGCTAAGGCGCCATTGAATCGGTAAAGCGGAGCAGGGAGGAAAGGAAATCTCAGGAGGCGTAATCTGTGCGTGGGATGCTTTACGCACGAATGTAATGGTTGGTCGGGGTGAGAGGATTCGAACCTCCGGCCTCTACGTCCCGAACGTAGCGCTCTACCAGGCTAAGCTACACCCCGATGACCAATATGATGACGATGCTTGCGATGCTGACGGCGGCTAATGGTTGCGGTCAACTGCAAAGGCGCATAAGTTTACCAAAGAATTTTTGAAATCGCCAGCCGGCAGCCCGTCGATCGCGTTGCTTGCCTGCGTGGCTGCCGCGACCGCTTGCTGGCGGGTGTACTGCAGTGCGCCTGACTCGGTAACCGCTTTCAGCACGGCGTCGAAATGCAGCTCATCTCCGGTTTCTATGCAGGTGCGCACCAGCTCACGCTGTGCCGGCGTCCCATGCTGCATCAGGTAGATCAGCGGCAGCGTAGGCTTGCCCTCGCGCAGGTCATCGCCCACGTTCTTGCCGATGTCGGCAGCATTGCCCGAGTAGTCGAGCACGTCGTCAATCAACTGGAATGCGGTTCCCAGGGAACGCCCGTATTCGGCCGCTGCTTCGATCTGCTCGTCGCTGGCGCCGGCAATCACCGCGCCCAACTGGGCAGCAGCTTCGAAAAGCTTGGCGGTCTTCGAGCGGATTACTTGCAGATAGCGTTCTTCGGATACGTCCGGGTCATGCATGTTCAGCAACTGCAGCACTTCGCCTTCGGCAATGACGTTGGTCGCATCGGCAAGTATCTGCATCACACGCATGTTGCCGATCGTGACCATCATCTGGAAGGCGCGCGAGTACAGGAAATCGCCAACCAGCACCGACGCCGCATTGCCGAACAGCGCATTGGCCGTCTTGCGTCCGCGCCGCAAAGACGACTCGTCCACGACGTCGTCATGCAGCAGCGTGGCCGTGTGGATGAACTCGACAATGGCGGCCAGCGCATGATGATCCGTGCCCCGGTAACCCCAGGCATTGGCAAACAGCAGCACCAGCGCCGGCCTGATGCGCTTGCCGCCGGCGCTGATAATGTAGTCTGCAATCTGGTTAACCAGCGGAACTTCCGAATGCAGCTCACGCCGGATCACCAGGTTCACGGCCTGGGTGTCGGCGGCGATGGCATCGATCAGCGAGCGGGACGGGGCAGCGGTAGGCGGAGCGGACAAGTTGAACCTGCTAGAAATCTTCGGGTGAGCGAATTATACGATGCTCGGCCACACCCGCCATGGCACAGTCTTTCATGCAGGGGGAATGGAATAATGCGCTGCACAATTTTGACCTGAGACGCGAGCGCATGTATAATTCGCGGTTTTCCCGATTCCGCAGATGGTCAAAAACGCCGAAACTGGCGTCGGAGCGGGCAAAAGTCCTTTAATCAATCGATGAGGTTTCACATGTACGCGGTCATAAAAACCGGTGGCAAGCAATATAAAGTTGTCGCTGGCGAAAAATTCAAAGTAGAACAGATACCGGCAGACATTGGATCCGAAGTCACGTTAGATCAAGTCCTCGCGTTAGGGGCAGGCGACACCATCAAGTTTGGTGCGCCGCTGGTCGAAGGTGCTACGGTCCTTGCTACGGTTTTGGCGCATGGTCGCCACGATAAGGTGAAGATTTTCAAGATGCGGCGCCGCAAGCATTACCAGAAGCACCAGGGCCATCGTCAGAATTACACCGAATTGCAAATCGTCTCGATCAACGGCTAATCGTTGAACGGGTTAACCAGATACCAAGGAGTCTGAAATGGCACACAAAAAAGGCGGCGGCACTACGCGTAACGGTCGCGATTCCGAGTCAAAACGACTGGGCGTGAAGGTTTATGGCGGCCAGGCGATCAACGCCGGCGGCATCATCATCCGCCAGCGCGGCACCAAGGTGCATGCGGGCGAGAACGTCGGCATGGGCAAGGACCACACCCTGTTTGCACTGGTCGACGGCCATGTGAAGTTTGCAACCAAAGGCGCACTCCAGCGTCATACGGTGATCGTGGTACCTGCGTAATCGCGAGAGCACGCAACAATGAGGCGCAAGCCTTCATCGAAAAGGCTCTGCCTCCGGTAGAGCCTTTTTAGTTTTTGGGCGGCACAAAACATGAAGTTCATAGACGAAGCAAAGATCGAAATTATCGCGGGCGATGGCGGCAACGGCGTCGCCTCGTTCTGCCGCGAGAAATTTCGTCCTTTCGGCGGACCTGACGGCGGCGACGGCGGCAAGGGCGGCAGCATCTGGGCGGTGGCGGACCGCAACATCAACACACTGGTGGACTACCGCTTCTCCAAGCTGCACAAGGCGAAGAATGGCGAAAACGGCCGCGGCTCGGACTGCTATGGCAAGGGCGCGGACGACATCATGCTGCGCATGCCGGTCGGCACCCTGATCGTCGACCAGAACGACGGCGAAATCGTCGCCGACCTGACCGAGCACGGCCAGCAGGTGCTGTTGGCGAAGGGCGGCGAGGGCGGCTGGGGCAATATCCACTTCAAGACCTCGACCAACCGCGCGCCCCGGCAAAAGACCGAGGGCAAGGAAGGCGAGCGGCGCGAACTGCGGCTGGAGCTGAAAGTGCTGGCGGATGTGGGCCTGCTGGGCATGCCGAATGCCGGCAAGTCGACCTTCATCAGCGCGGTGTCGAATGCGCGCCCGAAGATTGCCGACTACCCGTTTACCACGCTGCATCCCAACCTTGGCATGGTCCGCGTCAGCCACGAGAAAAGCTTCGTCATCGCCGATATTCCCGGGCTGATCGAAGGTGCGGCGGAAGGCGCCGGGCTCGGCATCCAGTTCCTGCGGCACTTGCAGCGCACCCGGCTGCTGCTGCACATCGTGGACCTGGCGCCGTTCGACAATGTCGACCCGGTCAAGGAAGCCAAGGCCATCGTCAAGGAATTGCAGAAGTACGACGAGTCGCTGTACGACAAGCCGCGCTGGCTGGTGCTGAACAAGCTCGACATGGTGCCGGAAGGCGAACGCAAGAAGCGGGTCAAGGACTTCGTCAAGAAGTTCGGCTGGAAAGGCCCGGCCTACGAGATCTCGGCACTGACTCGCGAAGGCTGCGAGGAACTGGTGCAGGACATCTATAACTACCTGGCCGAGCAGAAGCAGATGGAGCAGCGGGTCGAGGCCGCGCCCCAGATGGAAGAAGCGGCACGCGGCATCAATTCGATCGACCCGGACGATCCGCGTTTCAAGATCATGGACTAGGCGGGTTCAGGATCGTCATCAAGATCTGACTCAGGGCGCCGATGGCGCCCTTTATAATTCCAACGCAGCCACTTCCCACACGTCCATGAACTCCGTCATCCAGCACGCAAAACGCCTGATCGTCAAGGTCGGTTCTTCCCTCGTCACCAATGACGGCAAGGGTCTCGACCATGTCGCCATTGCCCGGTGGGCCGAACAGATCGCGCACTTGCGGACGATGGGCAAGGAAGTGGTGCTGGTAAGTTCGGGCGCCATCGCCGAAGGCATGCAGCGCCTCGGCTTCGAGAAGCGGCCGACCGGCATCCATGAGCTGCAGGCATGCGCGGCGGTGGGCCAGATGGGGCTGGCGCAAATCTACGAGACCAGTTTCCGTGCCCACCAGCTTGGCACGGCGCAAGTGCTGCTGACCCATGCCGACCTCGCCGACCGCGAGCGTTACCTGAATGCCCGTTCCACCCTGTTTACGCTGCTGAAGTTCGGCGTCGTTCCCATCATCAATGAGAACGACACCGTGGTCACCGATGAAATCAAGTTTGGCGACAATGATACGCTGGGCGCGCTGGTGGCGAACCTGATCGAAGGCGATGCGCTGATCATCCTGACCGACCAGCGCGGCCTGTACACCGCCGACCCGCGCCGCGATCCGCATGCACGCTTCGTCGACGAAGCCACGGCGGGCGACCCGGCACTGGAAGCCATGGCGGGCGGCGCCGGTTCCGGCATCGGCCGCGGCGGCATGCTGACCAAGATCCTGGCGGCGAAACGGGCGGCCACGTCCGGCGCGCATACGGTGATTGCCTGGGGGCGTGAAGAGCGCGTGCTGTCGCGGCTGGCGGCGGGAGAGGCCATCGGCACCCAGCTGACCGCGCAGACAGCCCAGCTGACTGCCCGCAAGCAGTGGATGGCCGACCACTTGCAGACTGCGGGCAGCGTGATACTTGACGACGGCGCGGTCGCCAAGCTGACGGCGCATGGCAAGTCGCTGCTGCCGATCGGCGTGGTGGAGGTAAGCGGCGAATTCGGCCGCGGCGATGTCATTACCTGCCTGAGCGGCGAAGGCCGTGCTGTCGCGCGCGGCATGACCAATTATTCAAGCTCGGAAGCCCGTCGCATCGTGCGCCGGCCTTCCTCCGAGATCGAGTCGATACTGGGGTTCGTGGAAGAGCCGGAACTGATCCACCGGGACAACATGGTGCTGCTCTGAGGCGATCAGCTGCCTGATCGGGTATTGATGGGCTGGCCGCCGCGCAGGCGCTTCAGGATGGTTTCCCGGTCGCCCGAGATGCTCTTGCTCTCGCAAAAGAAATCGGTCGCCAGCGTGCCGTGCTGGCGATTCGCCGCATTGCGCACGACCGGTTCCCACTTGTCCCGCCGTGAACGCGCCCAGGTGCCGTCGTCGCGAGCGAACGCGTAGGATTTTCTCTCGAAGGTCTCGCACCGTATGCCTTCGTAGCTGATGTTCCTGACCCCGGACGGGCTGGTCGCAACCATGGTGTAGCGCACGACGCCATCCTTGCCGACGCTCAACGACTTTTCATCGATTGAAAAATTTTGGGTTGCGGTCGGGCTGACATAGAACGGGATCAGGTTCTCGTTGCTGGGCGTTGCCGGCAGCTGCACCGCGATTTCTTCCCAGGTCTTGCCAGCATCGTCGAAGTCCTCTTCGAACTGAAGTTGTGCAAACGCTGGCGGCATGCAAATAAATGCCGCCAGCGCGGCGGCGGCCATGGAGGCCGCGCCACGATGGTTCAGGGACATGAAAAACTCACTTGTTATTGGTTCCGGTGACGATCAGCGCCGACTTCTCGCGCGTTTCCCGCAGCTCGGCCATCTCGTGGCTTTCGCGTGGCTGCATCGCGTCGGTCTGTTGACGCAGGAAACGCGCCGGTTGCCGGTGCGCGCCCTGGCCGGGACGATGCAGGAAGCGTGACAATTCCTGCAACGCCCGCTGGTAGACATCGCGCTTGAACTCGATGACCACGTCCAGCGGCACCCAGTAGCTATGCCAGCGCCATGCATCGAATTCAGGATGCTCGGTCAGGCGCAGGTTGACGTCGCAGTCGCGGCCGGTCATGCGCAGCAGAAACCAGATCTGCTTCTGTCCACGGTAATGGCCCCGGATTTCACGCTTGATGAAATGGTCCGGCACCTCATAGCGCAACCAGTCGCGGGTGCGGCCTATGATCTTCACGTGGTTGGACTTCAAACCGACTTCTTCTTCGAGCTCGCGGTACATCGCCTGCTCGGGTGTTTCTCCAAATTTGATCCCGCCTTGCGGGAACTGCCACGAATGTTCGCGCACCCGCTTTCCCCACCACACTTCGTTTTGCGTGTTGAGAAGAATGATGCCGACGTTCGGGCGAAAGCCTTCACGGTCCAGCATGTTACACCTCGGTTTTTCTGCGGCTGCAAGCATCCGGCCTGATGCAAATTGCCTGCATCGTCGCGTCCGCCGGCCGAGGCGGGCACGGCAACAGGGCAATTGCGCAAAGAGTCGGCGCATGCAACCAGCTAATACTTTAAAATTGAGTTGATTATAACCCTCTCTTTTTAAAAAGAATTCACCGTTATGCGCGCCTCACGTTTTTTTGTGTCAACCCTTAAGGAAGCCCCGTCGGATGCGGAAATTGTCAGCCACAAGCTCATGATGCGCGCCGGCATGATCAAGCGTCTCGGTTCCGGCATCTACTCTTACATGCCCATGGGTTTGCGCGTGATCCGCAAGGTCGAGGCCATCGTGCGCGAGGAAATGAACCGCGCCGGCGCGATTGAAATGCTGATGCCTGTCGTCCAGCCAGCCGAGTTGTGGCAGGAAACCGGGCGCTGGGACAAAATGGGACCGGAACTCATGCGGGTCAAGGACCGACACGGCCGCGACTATGCGATCCAGCCAACGTCCGAGGAAGTCATTACCGACGTGGTCCGCACCGAGATCAAGTCCTACCGCCAGCTGCCGGTGAACTTCTATCATATCCAGACCAAGTTTCGCGATGAGCGCCGTCCCCGTTTCGGCCTGATGCGCGGCCGTGAATTCACGATGAAGGATGCCTACTCGTTCGACCGCGATGTGGAAGGCATGCAGCGCTCCTACCAGCTGATGTACGACGCCTATGTCAGCATCTTCAACCGCTTCGGCCTGCAGTTCCGCGCGGTTGCCGCCGACAACGGCGCAATCGGCGGCTCCGGCTCGCATGAATTCCACGTCATTGCCGACACCGGCGAAGATGCGCTGGTGTATTGCCCCGGCTCCGACTTCGCCGCCAACATGGAAGCGGCCGAGGCGCCGTCCTTGCTGGCCGAGCGGCAGCCGCCGTCGCAGCCGCTGGCAAAGGCATCGACGCCGGACAAGACCCGGTGCGAGGATGTTGCCGCGCTGCTGGGCCTGCCGCTGTCGCAGACCGTAAAGTCCGTGGTGCTGACCACCGATGCCACCGAGGAAGGCGGGGAAAAGCAGGTGTGGCTCCTGCTGCTGCGCGGCGACCATGAACTCAATGAAGTCAAGGCGTCCAAGGTGCCCGGACTCGGTGCGTTCCGCTTCGCCTCCGAAGCGGAAATCGTCGAGTGGTTCGGCACCTCGCCAGGTTATCTCGGCCCGATCTCTGCGCTCAAGCCGGTGAAGATCGTCGCAGACCGCACGGTCGCCAACATGGGCGATTTCGTGTGCGGCGCCAATGAAGCCGGCTATCACTACACCGGCGCCAACTGGGGCCGCGACCTGCCGGAGCCCGTGGTCTGCGACCTGCGCAATGTCGTCGAAGGCGATGCGTCGCCGGACGGCAAGGGCGTGCTGGCAATTCAGCGCGGCATCGAGGTCGGCCACGTGTTCCAGCTCGGCACGCGCTATTCGGCGGACATGAAGGCGACCTTCCTCGACGTGAACGGCAAGCCGGCGCTGATGCAGATGGGTTGCTACGGCATCGGCATCACCCGCATTTTGGGCGCTGCCATCGAGCAGAATTTCGACGACAAGGGCATCATCTGGCCGTCCTCGATCGCGCCGTTCGAAGTGGTGCTCTGCCCGATGGGCTACGACCGCAGCGCCATGGTGAAGGAAGAGACCGACCGCCTGTACGCTGCGTTGCAGGCGGCAGGTGTGGATGTCATCCTCGACGACCGTGGCGAACGTCCGGGCGTCATGTTCGCCGACTGGGAACTGATCGGCGTGCCGCACCGTGTCGTGATCGGCGAGCGCGGCCTGAAGGAAGGCAGTCTGGAATACCAGGGCCGCCGCGACGCCACGGCCACGCCGGTCGCGCTCGCAGAGATGGCGGGCTTTATCCAGGGCAAACTGCAGGCGTGAGATTCGCGATGCATGGCCGGTGCTTGCTGGCGCCTATTGTTATTGCCATTGCGCTCAGCGTCGGGCTGGCTCCGGCCGCACGCGCTGGCAACCAGAAGGAAGAAGCGCTGGCAGATTCCGTGCGGCTGGCGCTGTCGCGTGCCATTACCGACTCGGCGCCGCCCAAGGTGCGGATCGACGATATCGACCAGCGCATCGCCTATCTCCACTGGCTGGGCGAGATGTCGGCGCGGCTTGCCAAGCGCCTGCCGGACCGGCAGGTACGCATGGAATTCCTTGAAACACTCTGGTACGAAGCCCGGCGCGCCGGGCTTGCGCCTGACCTTGTACTGGGTCTGGTGCAGGTCGAGTCGGCGTTCCGGAAGTACGCCGTGTCGTCCGTCGGCGCACGCGGCTACATGCAGGTGATGCCATTCTGGACCCGGGCCATAGGCGACGGCGATGCGGGCAAGCTGTTCCACATGCAAACCAATTTGCGCTACGGCTGCTCGATCCTCAGGCTGTATATCGACATGGAGCGTGGCGACCTGTTCCTGGCGCTGGGCCGTTACAACGGCAGCCGCGGCAAGCCCGAGTATCCGAATGCGGTGCTGGGCGCATGGAAGCGATGGGAGTTCAGCCGGGAGACGCAAGCCCGCTGAATAAACAAAAACGCCCGCTTGCGCGGGCGTTTTTGTTTGGCTCCTGAAGAATTATTTCAGGTGGCCGGAAATGAGTTTCGTCATCTCGAACATCGATACCTGCTTCTTGCCGCCGAAGACTGCCGTCAATTTGTCGTCTGCATTGATGTTGCGCTTGTTGGCTTCATCCTGCAGCTTGTTCTTCTTGATGTAGTCCCAGACCTTCTTGGTGACTTCGGTGCGTGGCAACGGCGCAGCGCCAACCACGGCGGCCAGGGTGTCGGAAGGCGTCAGGGGTTTCATGAAAGCCGCGTTGGGAGCACGTGGCGTGGCGGACTTTGCTGCCTTTGCTGCGGTCTTGCCAGCGGCTTTTTTAGCTACCGGCGCGCTGGATGTTTTCTTTGCTGCTGCTGATTTTACTGCCGGGCTCTTGCTTGCCACTGCGCTTTTTGCAGCTGGCTTCTTGGCGGCCGTTTTAGTGGCTGCTGATTTCTTGGCTGTTGCCATCTTCGAACCTCCTCACTATCGCATTGGAAAATTGCGCCATGTCACGCATCGCTAATAGTGGTTGCGTTTTGCAAGGTATGCAAGTCTTTTCTGCAAGTATATTGGAGGAAAAGCGCGTTGCCGCAAACACCCTGTCTTCATAGGGAAAACCGGGCGCCGGAACGGCATTTCAGCGCATGCCGGGCATCATGCCCTTCATGCTGCGCATCATTTTCATCATGCCGCCGCCCTTGAGCTTTTTCATCATCGACTGCATCTGGTCGAACTGGGACAGCATCCGGTTGACCTCCTGCACCGGCACGCCGGCGCCGGCGGCGATGCGGCGCTTGCGTGAGGCCTTGATCAGTTCGGGTTTCGCGCGTTCCTGGGCAGTCATCGAATTGATGATGCCTTCCATCCGCCGCACCTGGGTTTCGGCCTGGTCCATATTGGCGCCGCTGGCGGCTTGCTGGAACTGGGCCGGCAGCTTGTCCATCAGGTTGGACAGGCCGCCCATCTTCTTCATCTGGCCGAGTTGTGACTTGAAGTCGTTGAGGTCGAACTTGCCGCCGCCCTTGATCTTGTGCGCCAGGTCCTGGGCCGCCTCGACGTCGACGCCCTTGCGCGCTTCTTCCACCAGCGCCAGGATGTCGCCCATGCCAAGGATCCGGTTGGCCATGCGCTGGGCGTCGAAGGCTTCCAGCCCGTCGAGTTTTTCGCCGACGCCGGCAAACTTGATGGGCTTGCCGGTGATGTGGCGCACCGACAGCGCCGCGCCGCCGCGGGCGTCGCCGTCGAGCTTGGTCAGGACGATGCCGGTCAGCGGCAGCGCTTCATTGAAGGCGCGGGCCGTGTTGATCGCATCCTGGCCCAGCATGGCGTCGACCACGAACAGCGTCTCGATCGGCTTGACCGCCGCGTGCAGCGCGCTGATTTCCTGCATCATCGCCTCGTCGATGCCGAGCCGGCCGGCAGTGTCGATGATCAGCACGTCATGGAAGTGGCGCCTGGCATGGTCGAGCGCGGCGCGGGCGATGTCGACCGGCTTGTCGGTCGGCTGGGAGGCAAAGAAATCGGCGCCCACCTGGGCCGTGACCGTCTGCAGCTGGCCGATCGCCGCGGGACGGTAGACGTCGGTCGATACCGTCAGCACCTTTTTCTTTTTCTGTTCGCGCAGGTACTTGGCCAGCTTGCCGACCGTGGTGGTCTTGCCGGCGCCCTGCAGGCCGGCCATCAGGATGATGGCCGGAGGCTGCGTTGCAAAGTTGAGCTGGCTGGCGTCGGCGCCAAGGTCGGCGCCCATCAGCTTCGCAAGCTCGGTCTGCACCACGCCCACCAGCGCCTGGCCGGGCGTGAGCGAGCCGATCACTTCCTCGCCCAGGGCCTTTTCCTTGACCCGCGCAATGAATTCGCGCACGGCGGGGAGGGCAACGTCCGCCTCCAGCAACGCCAGACGCACTTCACGCAGCATGTCGGCGGTGTTGGTTTCCGTCAGGCGGGCTTCGCCGCGCATGGTCTTGACCACTTTGGCAAGACGTTGTGTCAGGTTGTCAAGCATGGAATCGGTTCTGTATGGGTGGCAGGGGCGGGCCGGCAAGCGGCGGCAGACCTGCATTTTACCCGATGCCGGGCGGTCCCCAATTGCGGCGTTGGCACGGTCGGCGGCAGGGCGACATGGTGTAAACTTGCGCGATGCAAAACTCCTTTTTCTACCTGGCTGCGCTGATCTATGCGACTTGTGCCTTCCTGCCAGCCCGCCATCGCACAGCGATTTCGGCAGGCACGCTGGCCGGATGGCTGGTTCATGGCGGCGCGCTGTGGGCCGACATGGTGCTGCCGGGCTCATTGCGGCTGGGGTTTGCAGTGGTGCTGTCGGCCACCCTCTGGATATCGGTAGCCGCCTACTGGCTGGAAAACCGCAATTTCTCGCTCGACAGCCTGCGCGTGCTGGTGCTGCCTTGTGCCGCCGTGGCGGTCGTGCTGCCGGCACTGTTTCCGGGCAGCCTGGTGGCATTGCAGGGCAGGCCGGTCTTGTACGGCTGGCATATTGCGGTGGCAATCATGGCCTATAGCTCGCTGACCATCGCCGCTTTCCACGCGGTGCTGATGGCCGTCCAGGAAGCCAGCCTGCACACACCGCCGGGCGGCCGCCTGGGCTGGTTCGCAGCGATGATCGAGCGCCTGCCGGCCTTGCTGACCATGGAGAGGCTGCTGTTTCGCCTGATCGCCTTCGGCTTCTCGCTGCTGACCCTGACCGTCCTGTCGGGCGTGGTCTTTTCAGAAGAGTTCTTCGGCCGCGCGATGACATGGGATCACAAGACCCTCTTTACCCTGCTGTCCTGGCTGCTGTTCGGCCTGTTGCTGGCCGGGCGCCGGTGGCGCGGATGGCGCGGAAAGACCGCGCTCAGCTTCACGCTGAGCGGCTTTGCGACGTTGCTGCTGGCTTATGTCGGCAGCCGTTTCGTGCTGGAAGTGGTGTTGCACCGGGGCCTGGTATGAAATTCCTGATCTGGGGCGTCATTCTTGCGCTCGTCATCCTGTGGGTGCTGCGGCCAAAGACGCTGCGTTCGTCCGGCAAGAAGGCGCCGCCCGCGGTGGGCGCGCCCGAGGCAATGCTGCAGTGCGCTGAATGCCATACCTATTTTCCGGCGTCCGAAGCCTCGACGGCGGCCAGTGGCGAGGTGTTCTGCTGCGACTCGCATCGGCAACTGCATGCGCCGCATTAATCGATGAGCTTCGCTGCAAGCCTGCCGCAGCCGCGTACCCGCGAAACCCTGTGGCGCACGTTGCAGACCTTCAACGTGACCCGGATCGCCATCGCCGTGGTGCTGCTGGCGTATCTCAGCATTAATGCGCGCCAGGGGTTCTGGCTGTACGACGGTTTCCTGTACCGCGAGACCTGTGCTGCCTACCTGGTGCTGGCGATCGGCTTTGCCATCGTCACCACGTGGCGCAAACGCCAGCTGCTGCTGCAGCTCTCGGCCGGCATCGTCGCCGACCTGGTGATGATCACCATCCTGTATGTCGCCGCCGGCGGCGCGCGAAGCGGCCTGGCCATTCTTTACCTGTTCCCGCTGGCGGGCAGCGCGGTACTGGCGCCGATGATGCTGGCGCTGTTCTTTGCCGCGCTGGTGGCGCTGGCCATGCTGCTGGAAAGCGCCTACCAGCTGCTCAATATTCCTGCCGACTCGACCATCTCGCAGGCCGGCCTGTATGGCGGCGCCTTCTTTGCCGCGGTCTATGTGCTCAACCGGCTGGCCGGGCGGCTGATCCGGCAGGAGCAACTGGCCATCGAGCACCGCGCGGGCCTGCAGGTGCAGCAGGCGATCAACCAGCTGGTCATTGCCGACATGGGCGACGGCGTGCTGGTGACGGGACGCGACACCACCATCTTCACGGTCAATCCGGCTGCCGAGCGCATGCTGGGGCTGGCCGGCGCGCACAGCGACTATCGCGGCCGGCTCGACGATGTCGGCTGGCTGGCGCCGATCGCCGAGGCCTTTTTTTCCTGGGACCGCCATGCCGCAGGCACCCGGCCGGCCTTCGTTGTACTGAAGCCGGCGGAAGGCCCGACCGTGCACCTGCGCCTGCGTTTCGCCAGCATAGGCACGGCCGGCGACGCCAATGAACGGGTTGTTATCTTCCTGCAGAATGTCAGCGAGATCGAGGACCGGGCGCAGGAATTGAAGCTGGCGTCGATGGGGCGGCTGACCGCCAGCATCGCCCACGAAGTGCGCAACCCGCTATCGGCGATCGGTCATGCCGGCTCGCTGCTGGGCGAGGATGCGACCGACCCGGTGCAGCGGCGCCTGGTGCATATCATCAACGACAATGTCAGCCGGCTGGACCGGATGATCGAAGACATTTTGCGGCTCTCGCGCAAGGCGCAGCCAGGCAACGAGCCGGTGAGACTGGCAGCGCTCGTGCCGGAGATGGTCGAGGAATTCCGCGATGCGCATGCGCTGCGTACCGGCCTGATCCATGTCGGCGCGCTCGGCGACGGACGGGTGCTGTTCGACCCGCTCCACCTGCGCGAAGTCGTCGTCAACCTGCTGTCGAACGCCATGCGCTACGCAAGCGGCCGTGACGCGTCGATCCGCCTGTTCATGGTCGCCGGCACTGCGCGCCGGTGCGAGCTGCACGTGCAGGACGACGGCGTGGCGATCACGCCGGAGGTCAGGGCGCACCTGTTCGAACCGTTCTACACGACGTCGAGCAAGGGCACCGGGCTCGGGCTGTATCTGGCGCGTGAACTTTGCATGAACAATGGCGCCATGCTCGACTACGAATACCGCAGCGATTCCTGGAACCAGACACCCGCTGAAGCCAGCGGCCGCTTCGTGATCACCCTTGCCACGCCTGACACCTGAGCCACCATGCCTGCACCCCGGATATTAATCGTCGACGATGAAGCAGACCTGCGCGAGCTTCTGGACATCACTTTCCTCAAGATGGGCCTGGACAGCGACAGCGCCGCCAACCTGGCCGAGGCGCGCACGCTGCTGGCCAGGACGACCTATGCGATGGTGCTGACCGACATGCGCCTGCCCGACGGCCTGGGCATCGAGCTGGTGCGTGAAGTTGCCGCCGCCTATCGCAATACGCCGATCGCCGTCATTACCGCATTCGGCAGCGCCGACAATGCGGTTGCGGCACTGAAGGCCGGCGCGTTCGACTACCTGTCCAAGCCGGTGGCGCTGGACCAGCTACGGGTCATGGTGCAGTCGGCGCTGAAGCTGGCGCCGGCGGCGGCCAGCAGTGCGCCGGCGCCGGCGGCCGGGCCGGCATTGCGCCTGCTGGGCGAATCGGAAGCGCTGCGCCATGTGCGCGCCCAGATCGTCCGCCTGGCGCGCAGCATGGCGCCAGTCGCGATTACCGGCGAGTCCGGCACCGGCAAGGAACTGGCCGCGCGCGACATCCATGCGCAGAGCGCACGCGCCGACAAGCCATTTGTCGCCGTCAATTGCGGCGCCATACCCGAGGCGTTGATGGAAGCCGAGTTCTTCGGTTACCGGAAAGGCGCATTTACCGGCGCAGCAGACGACCGCGACGGCTTTTTCCAGGCGGCCAACGGCGGCACGCTGATGCTGGACGAAGTCGCCGACCTGCCGTTGCCGATGCAGGTCAAGCTGCTGCGGGCGATACAGGAACGGCGCGTGCGCAAGGTCGGGTCGACGGTCGAGGAGCCGGTGGATGTGCGCCTGATCAGCGCGACGCACCAGAAC
Source organism: uncultured Noviherbaspirillum sp. (assembly GCA_963522035.1). Lineage (GTDB taxonomy): Bacteria > Pseudomonadota > Gammaproteobacteria > Burkholderiales > Burkholderiaceae_D > Noviherbaspirillum_A. The sequence continues at coordinate 149,161 of CAUQYP010000001.1, forward strand.
CTGGCTGCCTGCGTCGAGGCCGGCAAGTTTCGGCAAGACCTGTATTACCGGCTCAATGTAATCGAACTCGGCCTGCCGCCGCTGCGCGAGCGCAAGGACGACATCGGCCTGCTGGCCGGCGCCGTGCTGCAGCGGCTGTCAGGCGCGGCGCGGATGCAGTTGTCCCCGCAAGCGCTGCAGGCCTTGTGCGAGCACAGCTTTCCCGGCAATGTGCGCGAACTGGAAAACATCCTGGAGCGGGCGCTGGCCTTTGCCAGCGGCGACACGATAGCCGCGCAGGACCTGGCGCTGAAGCCGCTGGCGGCGCCGGCCGCGGC
>CAUQYP010000002.1:0-100369 GCA_963522035.1 uncultured Noviherbaspirillum sp.
TCAAGTTCGAGGTGCCCACATCATGCCAGACGTACCGAGGTTTTTCGAGGTGCCCGTCAATATATTTGCTGTGCCGTTGCATCATCTGCGTTAGCGCCATCCGGATACCCTTTGACACGGCACAACCGGCCAGCAGCGTAACCCCTGCATACACGATAAACACTTTGGCATGGCTGCCGGAGGAATGAATGAGGATGTTTGGAAGCCAGGCTGGGATCCATATGGCCAAGTATCCCCATTGTGCAGCGTACAGGGAAGGCATGCTGGTAAAAGTCAACGTCACCAGGGCAAGGAGCAGAAAATGCTGCCCCTCATCATTGACCTCATTGAAAAACAAAAGAGCAGCGGCCCCCCATATCAGGCCTGATGCGATCGCCGCCGCTGCCCGTTGCGGTAGAGCTTTGCCGAAATTGACCTGCTGCCCTTGAACTAGGGTATTCGGAACGGGTGTGACCGTCATCCCTCCCTCTATTGAATCCGATCCCGGTTGCGCGCGCTTTAGCTTCATATAGATCATGTTGCGAACCACGATCAGTGTAAAGCTGGCTATAGTCCATAGCCAGATAACGGCGGAATAGCAGTTCTCGGCCGAAGGGTTGGCGTAGTTCCGGGTAATCCAAAAGATGAACAGGGTGCCGACTGTCGCAGTACCGCATGACAGAAGCATCTGGGGCAAGCCCACCAGCAGATTGAAGTCGAGACGACGCTGGCGTGGCGTGCTCAGAGTAGAGGTGTGCATGGGTGTGAGTGTTCAGAGCCGCCAAGGCCCGACTCCGGGCTGCAGCGGCGTTCGGACTAGCGGAAAATCGTAAGGTTAGCTGTGGGCCGCTTCCGGGAATTTACGTGGCCTATAGCCGGATTTGGCTGCCTGGAGGCCGAAATCGGTGCGGTTTTTGACGTTCAGGAAGCCATATATTTCCCGCAAATAGTTCTTGACCGTTCCCTCGCTAATGTCGAGTTCTCGGGCAATTTCCTTGTTCGACAAGGCAGACATCGCCAAGTCCATCACGGCACGTTGGCGCTCGGTGAGCTTGAGCGCGCGATCGAGAAATTGGGACTTGCACTGGATATCCCATGAAGGAAAGAATTCGCCGCCGGCGAGCGCGATGCGCACCGCATTGACCAGGATATCGGGATGGTCCGTTTTGGAGACATATCCTTTTGCGCCCAATCCCTTGCACGAGTTGACCGCTGCCTGCTCAACCAAGCCGGAAAGCATCACGACCGGCACTCTGGGCCCGGAAAAGGCTTGCATGTATGTCAGCAGCTCGGCGCCGCTTTCCGGTCCCAACCCCAGATCGCAAATGACCAGGGCGACATGCGGGCCATCATCGGCAGACAGAATGTTTTTCGCTTCGGTGAGATTGGTGCAGGCCTCGTAGTCAAACTCGGGGATCGCATGCTGAAGCGTGAGCTTCAGACCCGCGGCCAGCATGGGGTGGTCATCGATAATTAGTATTTTCATTGCTTAACTCACACATCCGGACTCAACTGCTAGTAAAAATTCGGCAAAACTTCCAGTTAGTTACTTTCAGCACATGCCGAAAGACACATTGTGGCATAAGTTTCCGTATGGCAAACTATCGTTAGTCGTTATTCAGCACATAACGCGGGCACTGACGCACTAATCACACGCTTTCTTTGAGGAAAATCATGTTTGCTACTACTGCTGCTGCATCTGCTGTCGAAATGGGTCTGGATATGCTCGGTTACGCTGATGTTTCGAAGGATGGCGGACAGGCCACGCCGACGGCCCGCAAGTTGAAGCAGGCGCTGATCTCCTATCCTGAAGGCCGCGCCGAGATCCTGCTGGCTAGCCTGTTCCTGGAAATGCAGAACGCCAGTTCGCTGGACGACGTGCGCAAGGTCATTCCGAACTACGAACGTCTGGTCGACACGACGGCAGCTGCGATCTAAAGCAATATTGCCTTCCTCGGGAGGGATATAGCAAACCTGTTCGCCTCAAACGAAAAAAGCCCACCATGGAAAAAAATGGTGGGCTTGCTACTTCAGGGCTGGCTAGACTGACGTGACCGTCAGGTTGCCGGTGTCATTGATGATGACGTTAAAAGAATGCCCACGAAGCGCATCGAAGCGATGCACGCCGCCTTGCGACAACAGCATTTTCACAACGGTGCCGAGGTTCTTGGTTCGGTGCAGTGTGACAAGCGCCTGGAAATGCTGATCGTCGGTATCCCGATCGTCTTCCTCGAACTGATCGTTTTCGCCGACATAGGAGCTAGCCTGCATGACCGTGTTGCTTCCACTGGCTTTGGCCGGTACTGCCACCTCACCGAATGCACAGAACACCGCTTCATCATCGAACGTTACAGCATGATGATCCAGCGTTAGGGTCACGCTGTCGCAGAAACGCACCTTGGCATCGATGTACATGCCCTGGAACGACTCTACCGTGCCTTCATCACCATTGAGCGTGACAACGACCTTTTCAGCGTTTTCCTCCAGATCCACCTGATGCTGATCGGCCCAATGGCCGGCAGGCAGGTTCGAGACCACCATCCAGCGCTTTTTATACGCCAGCATGTGCACCGGGATGGTTTCTTCTGTTGGTGCACCCAGACAAAGAACATGCGCTCCAGATTCCACCGACTCCCTCGAAATGCCCGCCTCGACTACAGAGCGGTAATGGCAATCCGAATTCAGCAGCGGTTCAGGCGCATACTCCAGCGCCGATGTCGGAAGGTACGGAATGTCCAGCAACATCTCGGACAGGCCGAGGTGAGGCAGGATGTTCCAGTACTGCTCCGCGAACGCCTCGCCGCCGATTTCTGCCTTGCGTGCCGCCAGGATTTTCTCCTGCTCGGTACGTACGGCTGCACGGATGCGTTGTACTGCCTCCTTTTCATCGATCAGTTGCGACCGGTCCGGCATGCGTGCGTCAAACTGCGTCGCATCCAGATGGACGATGTTGCGGTCTTCCCACGAAAAGCCCGAATTGTAGATGGGCAGTCCCTGGAGGTAGACCTCGATGCCGGCGACCAGCTTTGACTTCCCATCGTGATAGCCCAGAAGATGGATATGGCCAATGGCTGTTTCCATCGTTGAAAGGGCGGGCAGGGCGTGCTTGCGCACGATCTGCTTGCCATCGAGTGTTACGTCGATGGGGAACCCCTTGGCAAACCGGGCCAGTGCTTCGACCAGGTTCTTTTTCGGCAGCGTCATGCCTTGCAGGGTGATGCGGGTGCCGCCAATGAAGTCGGACGGCTCTTCGGCAATGCTGGCGAAGTTCAGGACGTCTTCAGTTTCAAAGGCGATCTTGCGGCCGCGCGACTCCACTGTGACATGCTTGCCACTATGCAGCGCACTGAAGAAGCCCTGCCCAAAGGCATGCTCCCGGACCACCAGTTCTGCATCCCATCCCGATTCGGACAGGGTAAGCAGCTTCTGGAAGTCATCGATACCCTTGCCATTGTCGACCACCACCAGCGTCCCATCCTCCGAATACGAGAACTGGACCATCGTGGCGCCGGCGCGGCGGGCATTCTGCATCATTTCGGAAAGCACGTTGACCGAGTTTGTAAAGGAAAAACGCATGTTGCGGACCAGGTTTGGAACATTGACTTGCAGGGAAACAGCATTCATTCAAATCTCCTAAGTTAAGAAAGGGCAAAGGCACTTGCGGTGTCTTTGTGCAAAGGAATGAATGACAAGGAAGTGGAAAGAAAAAACGCCACCTCTCCCGAAAGAGTGGTGGCGTCGTACTACACGGTTAGGATGAACCCTTCATCAGCGGGTTCGGTGGCCTTGACGACCGGTTTGGCGGGAGAGGGCGAGGCGGGCGGTGTTGCTGCCCTGGGCGGCGCCAGCGCTGCGGGAGCAGCTGGAGCCTTTGCCTCTTTCAGAACCGATACCTTGATGGACTCGGAACTGGCATTGCGGTAAGACTTCAGATCCGCGTCAGCGACTGTGACACCCTTGGCCTTGAGCACTGCATCGTAATCCACAGCGCCTTTGCGGGTGACTCTGGTCACGGACACGCCACTGCCTTCGCGTTTCGTCTGATCCCCCGGCAGCATGCTCACCAGAATGGCGCGAGCCTGCTTTTCCATTTCCTCGGCATGTTCCACGGCGTGAGTCGCCATGATCCATTCCGCCGCGGCGGCGGCCCACTCGTCGGTTGACCAGGTTCTGGACATAACGTGGTCCCAGAAGGCGTTGGCTGTCGCGATGATTTCCAGGATGCGGGTGTCATTCCGAATCACATCGACCAGCACGCCGTTTTCCCCGTCAAACGAGTAGTAGTGCATTTTTGTCAAACCGGTCACCAGCAACTGCTGCTGGCACTGATCGGCAAAGCATGCCGGCACCACGCCATTCAAGGCTGACTGGTGCGCTTCCGCGCCAGGGCACTTGATTTCGACGATCATGTCTTCGTGAAATGTCATGCCGTCGAGCGACGCCCGGAGGGTAGGGTTTTCGATGTACTCTGCAGTCGTTGGTACGACAACATTACCCGTCAGCTGCTGATAGGCGATTCGGGCTTTTGGCTCGAGTGCATGTCCGCGTAGCTGGGCGGGATTGGGCTTGGGTGGCGGCATGATCCCGGTCTTGAGTTTGAACAGGGTGTACGGGGTCATGTAGTGCGACTTCCCCATGATGATTGGTGCCTCCGAGGCCCCGAGTCCTTTTTGCCGCCACGCGAGCCATTCAGGCGAACCCTGAATTGATTCCGGCCCGGTGATGATGCGCATTGTCATAATTTTCTCCTATAGGTTGAATCCGCGAGATGCGGCCAAGCTCCGCGAAAGCCTGGTACCGAGTAATGACAAACGCCCATTCGTAAGCAGCGAGGGGAAGCGGCAAAGAAAAACGCCCCATCCTTGAAGGGATGAGGCGCAGGTTGGTTATTTGTCCAGAACGACGGTCACGGTACGAACTTGGGTGCCGACGCTCTTGAACGAGCCATCCGGGTTATCCCACATGCGACCGTGACTGGTGACCAGATTACGGAAAGCTACCGACTTGGCGTTGTTGCGGAAGGTGACGCTGGCCGCCATGATGGCCACTAGGCGACCGCCTTTCTTGATCATCGACCATGCGTGAAGCACATGGTCGATGTCGGCCTGCCGGGCAAAGGGTGGGTTCATAAGGATGCGGTCAACCTTGCCTTCCGGCTGATACGTCAGAAAATCCGACTGGACAGGTGAAAACCCCAGACCCTTGAGGACGTCGACATTGCATGCCTGCAGTTCCACGGTCAGGACGTTTTCTGCACCGACGATTGCCGCGGCTTCGATAGCAATATTGCCTATCCCTGCACTTGGTTCTAGCACCGTCATTCCCGGCGCTAGTTGTGCCTCCTGAACAAGTAACTTTGCCAGCGCAGCCGGCGTTGGGAAAAAACCAAAGTTCTCGGCTCGCTCCGGCCGGTCGTAGGTTCCGGTCTCGATGACGCTTTCTATCAGATCCGTGGGATCTTGCCCGAAGACGTGCCCCGTGACTTTTCGGTTCCAGGAGCCGCCCAATGCAATCAGCGCCGCGTCGACACGCCGGTAGTCGGCCGCATCCAGCTTGCGAGGGAACCGGACGATGTTGCCATCGATCGAAGCCTCCGCGAACAACTCGATCAGGGACAGATCGGCGGCTTGGCTGGCTGGCGCCGGCCCAGATACCGGCACTGCCTGGATAGGCTCGCACAGGATATCGGCATACGACGCCGCGACTTCTTCCCAGCTTACTTCGCCTTCAGACCAGCTCGGAATCCAGATCACGTTACCCCGGATGCCTTCACTCTGCTCGCTATCCTCCCGGACACGCTTGACCTTGAACTTTGCAGCAAGCCGCAACGGACAGACCTGCCGGTTCTCACCGACGAAATTCCAGATTTGATGGTAGACCGACGATTCCTGCTGCAGGTACAGGCAGGTCCAGTAGGTGGTCGAATTGACGTATCCGTTGTATTCCTCGGGATTGAATTTCTTGACCGGCTGCGCCGCCCACAATGCTGCGAGTTCCAGTTGACGTACTTCCATTTGCTACTCCTGACAGGTTGAAAAGAGGCCGCTTGCGATGGCCTGACAGGGAGTGATGAATTACGCAGGAAGATAAGGGAGCGAATGGGATACTTGAGGCATTTCCCGGTCCGCTGATGGAACCGGGGCAGAGAAAGGCGGGTGGATCAGTAGTCGAGAGGCGGCTGCCTGGCTTCAGACCAGTAGGTATTCCACTTTGCCGCGTAGGTCGCCACGACATCGGGATTGTTCCAGATCGCGATGGCGTTTTCGGCGTTCCGGGTAGCCGCACTTGCCGAGTAATTGAAGCTGCCAAGCTCCATGTGCTTGCTGTCCGAAAGCAAGAACTTGTGATGGAAGATTGCATACTTGTCGATGACCCGCACCGGAATCCCGGCATTGATCAGAGTGCCGACCGCATGCCTGCCCTAACAGGCGCCGCGGTCGCCGCAGCCTTCCACGAAATTGTTCCGGTAGTCGACAATGACCGCTACCTCCACGCCCCGCTTGTGCGCAGCAAGCAGAGCGGAAACCACCGGCGCAGAAGTAAAGGAATAGGCGGCGACGCGAAGCGACTTGGTGGACGAATTGATCACCTTCAGGACGAGTTCATCGGCACCTTGTTTGGGAGAGAAGCCCACTTCGATCTGCTGGCCAGCCGGCGCCGCAACTGGCCGACTGCCAGCGAACGAACGGACGGCCTCCTCCGCGCGGAGGATCGAGAAGTCTTTTGCTTGGGCAACGGACCCAGTAAGGAGCGTCGCTAGCAAGACAATTTTGATTGTTTTCACAGGTTTCAATAAGTGGATGAAGTTAGTAAGAAACGGCTACCGTGCAAAGAAAAGCGGGAAACACATGGACACCTTGTAAGTCAATCAGGTTTGCCAGGGAGGTCCTGGCTGGCACAGACACGGGAGCTGAAGTCATCCGTACGGCTGGTAGGGCCGAGATAAACGAGCCGCACGATGATATGCATCCCTAGTCGAACATCTTGTCCAGGCCCATGAGCGCCTCCAACTGGGTGGGGGTAATCTTGTCGAGGTCTACTTGGCCGTCTTCTCCAGTAGATTCTGACAAAGCAACATCTGAATGTGCGGTCACTGGCGGTGCAGTGGCAATTTCTTTCGGTTCCTGGAACCGGACGTTCTGATCAGACGCGCTTTGTACTTGGACATTTACCGGCGCGTTGATAGTCGGCGGAAGCTTTTGCGCGCCGGCGACGTGCACCGGCGAGGAAATGCCGGGTACCGCTACTTCTGGCGCCGATCGAGTCGCCCGCTTAGGACGGATTACCTGGGCTACTGGCCGGGACGAAGCTCGTTTTGTTCCTTGAACTTTCGTTTTTGGCACTCGGGTACCGGAAAGCCCGCCAGGGCCGCCGACAACTGCTTCGAATGCATCGTGCAGCGTACCGTCTGCCTCACGCGCTAAAAACCACTGATAAACGATAGCGCGGAGGCCCGGCCCTTCATGACCAAACGGTAGCGTGGAGAGAAATTCCAGCAGGCCAGGACAGTGTGCTTCCTGGATATCCACTGCGATCCGGCGGTGCGTTTCTTCGGGATCGAACTGTTTGATGTACCGCGCCATGAATCACTCCTTAAATTTTGCTACTGCGTGTCGCGTTTTTCTTGCCGGGCGACGTCCGGGTAGTCGAACGCTTCGGTAGTGGCGCGTGTTGCGATTTGACTGCCTGGCGTTTTCTCTTGGTCACCGCTTGCCGCAAATCCAATACTTCACGGTGTATCCCGTTTGGGAGCCTGTTGTCTGGGCGCCCTCCAAGACCGCATAGTGCGTTAGCGATGGCTTGATCTAGGTTCCCCTGATGTTCAAGGAACCACTGGTAGGTGACAGCCCGGAGTAATGACGATTCATGGCCATAAGGAAGTTGCGAGAGAAATTCCAGTAAACCAGGGCAATTGGCTTCCTTAACCTCTATCGTTATGCGTCGCATTGTCTCGGTCGGGTCGTATTGCCGAATAATCCTAGCCATTCACGACCTCCTTGTGTTTGGCCGTAATGGCTTTAGCGCGTTTCAGAAGTTGGCCTTTGCCGAACCGACAAAATCCCTCTGCAACAGCCATCCGGGGCTCCGGAAGCAAAACAATATGCGGCCATTGCGCCACCAGACTGTCATAGATGATTGGTGCGCCGCCGCCGGCGAGAAGGATGCCATCTACAGTGGCTGCTTCCGCGGCCAGCAATGCGTTCGTCTTCGCCATAATCTTTGCCACAATAAAGTCCGCAGCATCAGCAACTTCTGCGGCGACATCTTTTACACCGAAATGCCTAATTTTCTTAGTGCGCAATGCCTCTTCGCATGCAACGGGCGATGCATCGATATTTTTGGCACTCAGGATACGAGCGAGCTGCTCTGCTGCCATGAACACACCCTCGCACGATTCAGACTTGCGGTCGATATGAATGCCTTCCTTCATCAAGAGGAAATCGGTCGTGAAATGCCCCACCTCGATTACCGCCCACGATTTCTTGCGACCGATCTCATCTGCATAGTTTTCAGAAATGGGAAGGCCTTTGGCGTCCATGAAGAAAGAAAGAAAGGCGCCCATCGGTTGGGACAGTGCTTTCACATCCGCGTTCGGCATAGCTTTACGAGTGATTTCTTCCAGCCGATCGCGCTGCTTGCTATATAGGGCGGCAGGGGTACCCACCACGACATAGGCAGTTTCCAGGCCCGGCACGCCGATGCGCTTCAGGCGTTTGATCGCAGATAAAACCAAAGCCTGGTATTCCAATGTTTCCGTCCAATCGTTCGAGAGGCCAACTGACGCTGTAACGCCGCCTTGCAAGCGAGCGGTGTCGCCGGTGAAGTACTTGCGACCCTCGACCACAACAGTTTCCGGTTCTGCCAGGCGGATAGAGTTGTCGTCACTCAGTTCGATACCTTGGCAAACGAGCGCAGGGAAAGTCACCTGATACTCGCGGCCATTAGCAGAAGCAACAACCTTTACGGCGCTTCTGCCGATATCAAGGCCGATGAGGGTTTGTTCGTACATTTGAAATTCCTATGAAAGTTAAACGAGACGGGTTCAATAATTCGGCAAGATGGGTACAGGATCCGCTGATCGATCTGCACATGTGATGGGACATTACCTAATTCACTTACAACAGTCTTATTGACACTTGGTACAAATACTTTCCAATGTCTACAAGGTACATTAGAAATAATACAATACCAAACGCGGATTGACAATCAGCAAGTATGGAAACGATAATCTGTATCGATTTCCACATGGTGCCACCCCCCCCTCAACCCTTACTTAAACTATGGCGTTCCACCCCCCCCCTAACCTTGATGAAATTCTGGGTCTCGTCGCTCAAACAGAAGCAACGGGAACCACCTTGGCCGAATTGGTCATTCAGATCGATATTCAACTAGCAAAAATTGATGAAGCGCTCGGCAAACTGCAGCCGTGGAAGAGCGGAAAACTGCGAATAAAGTGGTGGAAAAAACGCGGGAAACTCGTACCTTTTGTGGTGAAGTGGGTTTATGTGAGAAGCGGCCTGTGGCGGGCAGAGCGGGTCAATCTAGAGTCGTTGGTCCTGGTCGTGAAGACATCTCACGAGTGGCGTGCAGACTCACCCGTGGTCAAAGATCTGATGCGTATGACCAAGAAACTCCTTGCGCTCCGCACCCGAGCACTGGAGGCTATTCAGCACTTCAAGGCAACCGCGGCTCTCAGCATATCCAACCAGCCGCAACTGGAATCCATGAACGCGGACCTCGACGACCTGTTGGTAGCCTTGGAAAACCGAACAGAAGATCTTGACTCTGAACCCGGCCCTTCCTCTGCTGTCTTGCTCGAAATGGCTCCTGAAGACGACTGACTTCCACTAAGAGTATCTAACAAAATGGAATTTTTACTGTCATAGCAACTCGTCGATAATTATCGTGGCGAGGCAATATGGCACGCGAACTGGTTGATGATGAACTCTGGGAAATAGTCCAGCCACTGCTTCCGGTCAGGCGGCGGCGGAAGACGCATCCCGGCCGCAAGCCGCTGGATGATAGGCGCGTACTGACGGGCATCCTGTTTGTTTTGCAGTCGGGAATTCCTTGGGAAATGCTGCCGCAAGAAATGGGATGCGGCTCCGGCATGACGTGCTGGCGCCGGGTGCGTGCCTGGCAAAAGGCCGGCGTATGGCGCAAGCTGCACCGCGTGCTGCTGGACAAATTACGTGGCGCCGACAAGCTCGATTTTTCCCGTGTCGTTGCCGACAGTTCGTCGGTGCGTGCTGTACATGGGGGAAAAAAAGTGGACCGAACCCAACCGATCGCCGCAAGGCGGGCAGCAAGCACCACCTCCTCGTCGACGCGCAAGGTATCCCGGTCAATGTCATTCTGACCAAGGCCAACCGGCACGACGTCACGCAGCTGTTGCCATTGGTCGATGGCGTCCACCCAATTCGAGGAAAGCGCGGGCGGCCATTGAAAAAGCCCAAGTCCGTTCAAGCCGATCGTGCCTACGATAGTCGCGCCCATCGTTTGGCATTGGAGGAACGCGGCATTAAGCACCAGATTGCCAAACGCCGAACAGCGCATGGCAGCAATCTTGGCAAGACCAGGTGGGTAGTCGAACGCACTATCGCCTGGTTGCATCAATTCCGGCGACTGCGCGTACGCTACGATCGACTGCCGTCGATTCATGAAGCATTCCTTCACTTGGGCTGCGCCCTTATTTGTTGGCGCATTTTGAAAAACTCATTTTGTTAGACGCTCTAAGTCCTTTCCTTCCTCTTTTCCCTTTCACGATCTCCCGGCCGGGTCTGTCTCCCAGACCTGGCAGTCATCCTGACCCGTATCAAAATGGCCATGACTGGCCGCGCCTCCGAAACTGACTGGCTTGGCTCCTGGCTGGCATGGCGAATGTGACCCGTGTCATAAGGTCCGGGACTGTGCTGACTCCTGCGGAGTTGGGCCTGCCTCGCTGGGCTGATCGACCGGCGTCCACTCTTCTTTCTTTGCCCGGTGAAGTGACTGTTGACTGGCCGGCGCCATCTGTCCCAGTGGAATAAGTAAATTGAGAAGAGAGAGATCGAGAGAGAGCGGGGCGGTTCGTTCGCCGGGGGAGTTGCTTCTGCCGGTTGGGAAAGTGGCCGGCTTGCTTGTCCATGCGGGTCAGTGGGGTGCTGCGCTCCGGGTCTGGGCTACTTGTGCCGCATTACCGTTTGTCGTGATGCCGGTGCAGCCTCGGCTTCTTTTTCATCTTGGTCATCTAAGTTGCCTTGCCTACTTGCGCGCGTGGGCGAACGACCGGCCGGTGCAGACTTGCTAACCTGGTCGACCATCCGATCCGGACCTGCCTTGGCGACCCCGATCCGACTCCTGCCACGAGCGACCGGCCTCCACCCGTCTTACTCCTCGCTCCCGGTTCAACTGCGTTTCACCATCCGCTCAACATCCTGACCAGTGTCATAAGGCATGTCCCCAGGGCGGGCCTGCCGCGGCGTCCGGCTCCGGGCTGGTCCTGCTTGTTCCTGAGGCGCGGACAGGCGATCCAAATGATGAAAGCGAGGTCAGGCCCGTCTCTTGTCCGTCGCGCGGCACCATCTTTCCTTTGATCGGTCAGTCGGGTCGGCACTTGTCCATGCGCGGAAACAGGGTGGGGCGATGCTTTGGCACATGGCGGAACTTGGCTGGCGCTGCTGTCCCCGGTCCCCATCCCCGGCCCTATGCCTCCGCGGCTCCTTCCTTTTTCTTCTTACTCTTTTCCCTCTGCCCAACCCAATCGCCCGGCCGCCCGACTATCCTCCCGCACAACTATCCTGCCGCCCGACCGCGCCGCCTACCGGACCGGCCAGTCCCCGGTCTCTCCCGATGCAGGGTGTCCCCCGGACTCGGTACCAAGTCGGCCCCGATCAACGGCGCCCCTTCCTCCGTCGCTCATCAGGTTCAACTACGTTTCACCTGCGCTACCCAGCTGACCAGTGTCATAAGGGCGTGGCCCCTGGACTGGCCCGGCGAACAGCGGCGCTTCCTCGATCGCTCACCAGGTTCAACTGCGTTTCACCTGCGCTGACTGTCTGACCAGTGACAAAAGGTCCGGTCTGCCTCCTTCTACCGATCAACGCGGACCGCTCTCTTTTTCACCCGGCGCAAGCATGGCCCCGCTTGCCCCTGCTTCCTTTGTTCGGTATGCCTTTGGCTCTGGCCAGTCCGTGCCTGGCTTCTTTTCAACAGCGGATGGGGGAAGGCGTCACTCCGAATGATCTTTGTTCAGGAGCGAAAAGCGGTCCATTTGCGCTGCGGTCCCAGGCTCCGCCATTGGTAGGGAAATACGGCGACCCCATGAATCGACCGGCATGGTTGGTGGGAGGCTGCGGCATGGGCGGGCTGTGTGAACACGATGGTCCTGAATCGTGGACGGGAGGTTGCTCATTTCTTGCAGCATGGGCGAGCCGTTTGAACATGAGGGCAGGGACTGGCTGTGTGAACACGATGGTCCTGAATCCTGGACGGGCTGTGTGAACACGATGGCTGTAACTGGCGCTTCCTCTCTGCTTGCCTCCTGGCCGAGCCTTTTGAACACAATGGCTGGGACGGGCAATGGCTCCTGCTCTTGCACTTGGCCGAGGCGTTTGAACATGAGGGTCTTCCGCGTAGCGAGGAATCCTGATCGGAACGTTGCTTGCTCTGCTTCTATGGTTCTGGCTGCGGCTCTTATCAACCGCTAATGCTCCCACCCGACCGGACAACGGGAATGACTCGGGGCCGGTTTGCTTTCCTTTACGCGCCCGGAATGCGTCCTTGGTTGGATGCCTCTGCCTGGGGTCGTGGTTTACGCTTCCCGCCCGGCATAAATGCTTGTGCCGCCACCTTCTGTATAGCCCCCGTCAGCAGCATAAATACTTGTGTCGGCGGCACCGGTATACATGCTTCTCCCTATGCATAAATCGTTGTGCATCGGCTTCGGCTGACTGACACATCAGCCATTCCCAAGAGCCGCCTTTATACCTCGACCCATGCATAAACTGTTGTGCATTAATACAACGCCGCATAACACGTAAAGCGAATAACAGTTGATGTATAGAAATACAGGTGGTATAGTAGGCACAAATGGTTGTGCTGCTTGCTCAGGCTTGGCGGCATCGCCAGCGACCGTGATCCCCGACCGAATCCCGATGCGGGGGGACTGAACAAGTACAGGCCTTATAAGCAAGGCGAGGAAAGACAAGCATGGAAGAAAGCATCATCACCCTGACGACCGAACAGCGCGGCATCGTCAAGAGCAACGCCCCTTATCTGGTTGTCGAAGCGTTCGCGGGCGCCAGCAAAACGTTCACGCTGGTGCAGTACGCACTGGCGCGGCCTTACGAAAAAATGCTGTACGTCGCTTTCAACAAGTCGATCCAAATGGAAGCTCAGTCCAAGTTCCCGCCCAACGTCCAGTGCAAGACCACCCATGCGCTGGCGTTCCCGTACACCGGCCGCCTGTATGCGCACAAGACCGGCATGCTGCGACCCAACGACGTCATGCGCTTTTTCGGCATTCCGGTTCTGGATGCGACTTACCTTGTGAGCACGATCGAACGCTTCATTGCGTCGGCCGACAGGACGATCCTGGCAGATCATTTGCCGCCCGAGGTGCCAGCCGCCTATCGCGACCTGGCGCTGGAGAAGGCGATCCAACTCTGGGAAGAAGTCAAGAACGTGGACAACAAGGTTCTGCGCATGCCGCATGACGGCTACCTCAAACTGTTCCAGCTCTCCAACCCTGACCTGTCAGCGAAATATCAGGTCATCCTGTTTGACGAATTCCAGGATGCCAATCCCTGTACGGCTGCGATCTATGTCAATCAGCGGTGCAAGAAGGTGCTGGTAGGCGACCGTCACCAGTCGATCTATGGCTTTCGCCACGCGATGCATGCGTTTGAAATGATCGAGGGAGAACCCGAGCGCCATTCCCTGACCCACAGCTTCCGCTTCGGCCGCGGCGTTGCCAATGTATCGAACCACCTCCTGAAATGCTTCAAGAACGAACAGCGCAGCATCATCGGCTGCGGCGTGGCTGAACTGACCCATGCGCGCGCAGACCGCACCCGCCAGTACGCCATTATCTGCCGCACGAACGCCCGGGTATTTGCCAACGCAGTTGGCCTGCTCAATACCAAGAAGGTTCATTTTGTCGGCGGCATCGACACTTACCCGCTGGGCAAGCTGCTCGATGTTTTCCAGATCTGGAACAATACGCATGGCGAGATCACTGATCCGTTCTTCCGCGCCTTTGCGAATTTTGATGAACTGGAAGCGTACGCCCATGCCGTGGATGATAAGGAAATCATGTCGCTGATGGGCGCCGTGAAGGACTACGGCCACAACCTGCCGGGCCTGGTCGCCAATGTGCGGGCACAGAACTGCGCCAGCCGGGACGAGGCCGATGTGCTGGTGATGACGGTCCACCGGGCAAAAGGGCTGGAATTCGATCAGGTCGTGCTGGAGGACGACTTCGAGGAACTGCTGGACGAGCATAGCCAGATCCGCGACATGAAGGGCGATGAAATGGAGCAGGAGGTCAATATGCTGTATGTCGGCATGACCCGCGCCATTACCGCGCTGGAAATGAATCAGAACATGCAAACCTTCCTTGCCGTATGGAAAGCGCAGCTTTCAGGACAACCGTTCCAAGTTGGAACGCCTGCACCTGCAGGAACCCCGCCTGTGGCGCTCAAGGAGGCCGATCAGGTCATCCAGGTGGCAAAAGCCGGTATACCAGCAGCGGCGGCTGTTTCTGCGGCCCCGGACCCACACTTTGTCAGGGAGACCGCCATCGAGAAGTTCATCGTCCTCACTGGCCGGTTCGATGTGCATGAAATTGCCCGCAAGCTGGGTGTGCCGGTGGACGAGATCGTTGCCAGTGCCGTCAAGATGATCCTCGAGGCACGGTTGGGCCTTCACTTCTGGGAAAAGAACCCCGTTGTGATGGGCGCATTCCAGGCACATTTCAGGACAAAAAAATAATGGCAAAGGATGATTTCGTCCGGATTGTCTACCCCAAGACGGTCGACGGCCGGAAGAAACGCACCTCGATCTCGGTCGACCCGGACCTGTACCACGTCTTCACGCTTATACGCGGATCAGTACCCGCCGCCCGCGCCCAGTTGCGAACCTGGGCCATCGATGTGGAAGTCCAGCGCACCGAGGAACTGGCGCGCATCGGCGCATCCCGTCTGGTTGGCCGCCGCGTCATGGCCGAGATCCGCACGCTCGTCGAACGAGGATTGAAAGTGACCCACCCCCATGAGCCGAAAGAAGCCCTCTCGCGCCCGGTGAAACAAGTATCGCGGCGGGACGGCAGTCAATGAGTCCATGGCGAACCCTGAACCTTGTCGTATTGGGCGTAGCGACCGCCGGCGTGATCTGGCTGGCCAGGCACCACCAGTGGCTCTATGCGGGGTTGCTGGCGCTGGCAGCCTTTATCGGCTGGCCACTGGTGTTCGTCTGGTTTTTCGGACAGCACATCACCTTGCCGCGCCTGTCACCGGACTCAGGACAAGAAGCACCGAACAAGGAGAAAAAAAAGTGAAAGCAACTCTCAGAACCATGCTGGCGCAGAAGACGGCGCTGACGAAATGGAGTCTGCATAGCCTGAACGCCGGGATGACCGTCCTGTCGCTCATCCCCTTTGCCCCCCAAAGTCTGCAGGCCTGGCGTATGCCGCTGGTTTCAGGCAGTTCCCTGGCCATGCTCGGCGGCGCCGCCGGCATGGCGATCGCATACAGACGGGCAAAACGATTTACCAATGAAGCGAATTACATACACACCTAATCAAAGGATATTACCCATGAAACTGTCCCAAACGTTTGCCGCACTGATCTGCGCTGGCCTATCGCTGGCAAGCGCCTCCGCCCTGGCTGCCATGTCCAATGAAGAATTCGTGCAGCAAGAAATGAAGTTCGAAAAGCAGCTGCAGGCCGACCCCAAATTCAAGACCGAGACCGGCGAATTCTGCAAGCGGCTCGGAACCGCCCGGTTGGAAGAGGAGCCGAAGTGTGTGGCGCTCAGGAATGCCAGTATAGACAGCGTTTATGGAAATTTGAACTCCAAACGCCTGAGCAAATAATTCATTTGGATTGTGCAATCCAATCCAGTCATGCGTTCTTCCAATACGTATTGATCTGTCTGACAAAGCATGCAAGAGGATAGGGCAGCGATTGGATTGCGCAATCCAATTATGCTGATGTTCCTTGCAGCAGATGAAAGGCCCCGCAAACGTCGGGGCTTTTTTTCGACGCAAGGTCCAGCGGAAGAAAAGTCCAACGGGAAACATTTTTCTTGCTCCTTTAAAATTCATTAAGTATTATGTGCTCTTGTTATAGCGCAAGAGCGCTATGTCTATATCGAGCTCATTCATCGTGCAGATAGAGCTTAATTTGTAGGAGTCATGAGCATAAATACAAGCAAATTATTTCAGGTGTGTCTTGGCCAGACCTGGAAAGAGCAGAACCCGAAACAGGGCTTGCGTGTTTGCGTCGTCGAAAAGATCCAGTGCGGTCAGGTTCTCCTGCGCATCGTGTTTGATGAAGGACACATCAGCTCTTGCGAAACTAGCGTGCCGTTGAAGTCACTGATGGATCAACAAGACCACTGGCAATTCATCAGCGAGCCACGTCATTTACTCCAGTAATACCCGTAGAACCTCACCTTTTCATTCACTGATATTTCATCCTTTCAAAGGACTCCCATGCATTACCGTCTCCTCGTTCCTCTCATCGCTGCCATGGGCCTCGCCGGATGCGCTACTACCCTGCAGGATGTCAACCAGGGCCTGACCGGGCTGAACAACACGCTGGCGGCAGTATCAGGCACACCGATAGCCACGCCGCAACCCCGCCCCATCTTCAATGCCCCGCAGCTAACAGCGCAACAGCAGGCGAGCCTCTTGCAGGCACTGCAAGGCCAACAAGGTGACAAGCGGGTCGGTCAATCTGTACGCGAAGCCACGCCAACGATCAGGGCAGTGCTTGAAAAACGCGCCTGCAACTCCTCGGCCGGCTCGCGGGTCTTCACAGCGCCTGGCCGGGAATTTGCAAGCCTGCTGCCCATGGCATACACCCCGTACCACAACAAAGCGGCATGCCTGAGCGTGGCGCGGATCCATGGCTGGAAAATGCAAGCCTTGAACGCACTGTCTTTCGAAGTCGTCTACCTTGCCGATGACAGCGGCGAAACCGTCAAGGCAGATCATGAAGTCGTCAAGCAACCCGACGGCGCGTGGCTCTTCAGTCGCTAACTTTCTCAGTTCATCGTTGCGCCAGAACATCCGGCCTTCATCGAAGGCCGAGCACCTCCCGCAGACTATATTTCCCAAAAGATACAATATTCCTTGATTCATAGAAATACGTCCCGTATTATGGCATCCTGTTATGTATCTTTAACGCAAGGGAGCTAGCATGTGGTTCAAGAACCTTCAGTTGTTACGGCTGCGGCCGCATTGGGACATGTCGGCGGCAAGGCTGGGCGAACTTCTTGCCAAGCAGGTGTTCCAGCCATGTAGCGGTCTGCAATCCGAGTCAATCGGCTGGATCAGCCCCCGCGACGACGGACAACTGGTCTATGCCTTCAACCGCCAGTTCCTCATCTCCTTGGCCATCGAGAAAAAGAATCTTCCGGATCAGACCGTGAAGCAGAAGGTTAAGGAAAAAGCCGCCGAACTGGAAAACCAGCAAGGCTTCAAACCCGGCAAGAAGCAGTTAAAGGAACTTAAGGAGCAGGTCATTGACGACTTGCTGCCCAAAGCCTTCCCGGTGCGCTCCACCATCCAGGTCTGGATCGACCCGGTCAACGGCTGGATTGGCATCGATGCGTCGTCGCCAGCCAAGGCTGAGCTCGTGTTCAAGTATCTGGTAAAGGTCGTCGAGCAGCTTCCCGTCTCCAGTTTGCGCCTGTGCCGTTCCACCACCACCGCCATGACGGAGTGGCTGTCCGAAGATGAGGCCCCCGGCGCATTCACGGTCGACAATGAAGCTGAACTGCAGTCAGTGAGCGAAGGCAAGGCCACGGTTAAATACACCCGCCATGCGCTGGATGCGCAGGATGTGCGCAATCACATCGTCGCCGGCAAGCAGTGCCTGAATCTGGCCATGACATGGAATGCAAAGATCTCATTTGTCCTGTCCGGCAATACCACTATCAAGCGCATCCGGCCGCTAGATGTGGTGAAGAACCACGCCGACCCGACCGCCAAGGGTTCAGAGGAAGTATTCGACTCGGACTGGGCGCTGATGACGGGCGAACTCAACAACCTGATCGGCGGACTGATCGACGCCCTGGGCGGCGAAGTCCAGGAAGAACTGGCTGCCTGATATGAAAAACCATGTCACCCAGCATCGTGAACTGGATCACCCGGCCTCCAACAAGGCACTGATGACCACGCCCCCCATGACCCGGCAGCAGCACGAGCAAATCCGTAAGCAGCAGCGCGATACCCGACGCCGCATTGAGGAAGCCAACGATGCACGCGAACTGCGCCGTGCAACATCGGTGTACTCCGCATGAACATTCCACGCGCTGAACACGATCCGGTCGATTCGCTGCGTTGGCCGGCGGCGGACGAAACCTACATCGTCCATATGCTCATCGAGCAGCATCCGGCCGTGTTGACCTCTCTGCGGCCATGGTTCATCACCTTCAATGCGTACTGTGGTGAACCAACCGACGGCTACCCTGGCGAATACCGGTTTCATTTCTACGAACCGTTTCCGGTGGAAGAATTTCCCCCCCATAGCCCCGTGCACATCTATGAAATCGTACGCCAATATGGCATCGGCGGGATGGCCCATGAAGCCGGCTATGCCACCCCCGAGGAATACCTCCGGGACATGATTTCGTGCGCCGGCTACGCCAACCTCTTCATCGCAAACATCCAGGGCGCGAGCCGCGCCTGAGCCCTTTTTTCTGATCGGTATATCCCCACCATGCAAATCCAAGCAATAGCAGAATCCCAGTCCGGCGCCATCGTCCAACCGCCCTCGCTGGGTGAATTCCTGAAACGGACCCGGATGTCCCAGCGAGGCGCTAGCGGCCGCCCGTTGACCATCAGCGACATCAAGCGCCGCAGCTCGCTGTCACTCCCGGTGCTGAGCAAGCTCGAAGCGGGCAAGATCCGCGATCCGAAGTTCAGCACCATCGTCGAGGTCAGCAAGGCATACGGTCTGGCATACGAAGCGCTTGCCTACTTTGTCCAGGATATCGCAGCCGCCCGGCAAACCGGACCTCAGACAAGTCACGAAATCGCGCACTGATCCGCTTACAAATTACTGTCATGCATATCCGAGGACCAGATGAAATCGCAAGGTCTGGACTCCTCTCCAACTCTTTAGAAAGCACATCATGTTCAACACCACCAAGGCAGGAAATTTCACCATGAAGAAACAGGCAATTCTCGTTGCAATCATTGCAGGTCTGACGCTCGCAGGCTGTGGCGGCGGCGGTGGCGGTGATTCATCGACAAACACGGCGACCGGCGGCCCCGTTGGCGCAAACGTCAACACCGGAAGCAGCGCCAACACTGGCACGTCGGGTGGCAGCAGCGATACCGTGCCATCAACCATCACGCTTGCCTCCAGCATTGCAGTTGATCCGGTAACGTCGGTTCCGGCTGCGCAGTATGCATCGACCCTCGAAGAAGCAGCCATTTTTACTGCGTTGAATGACTTGCGCGGTGCGATGGGCATTGGTTTGTTGCAGCAAAGCCTGAAGCTCGATATTGCAGCAGGAAATCACGACTTCTTCATCGTGAAAAACGAGTTGTACAAGGATGCGACGTACATGCGTTCCACCATCAACGGCATCCTGGCACCGCACTACGAAAATCCGGCGCTGTTCGGCTTTACCGGCCAAGCGCCAGCGGATCGTGCCGTCTTTGCACAGTACACGGGCTCGATTGCCGAGAACGTCACGGTCAATACTCCCGCAGGCGACTGTGCGAAGAACCTGATCAACACGGTCTATCACCTGATTTCACTGGTGAACTGGTATCGTGAAGTCGGCATCTCGGTTACGCCGGGTAAGGTCTGCTCGATCGTCCTGGGCCATGACGCTGCCAACGACATGAAACCGCAACTGCCAAAAGCAGGCACGGTGTCGGTAACGCCTTCGGCTGGCCAGACGGGTGTGGAACATACGTTCTTCAACCAGATGGAAGTACCAACCCCGGCTGCGGATATTGGTGTCGGTACCGGCGTAGGTCGCCCGGTGCTGGTCAACCTGTATTCGCAAGGTGCGGAAACGCTGGCGCCGACCGATGTGGGCGTCATCAGCTACACGATGACAAGGGTCAGCGATGGTGCCGCAGTTGATGCACGTATCCTGGCCGCGCCCGGTGTGCTGTCCATGGGTGCAACACTGACCTCGGACGCCAACATCAGCGCACCTGGTAACGTCGTTCTGCTGCCGACCAGCCCGCTGGACGCTGGCACCGCCTACAAAGTCACCTTTGTGGGTTCGGTCAAGCAAGGCCCTGTTGGCAAGACATGGACGTTCACAACGAAGTAATCGTACTTCCGAACCTTTCTCGGGTTCTGCACTAAGCCAAGGCTCATTTCTGCGGAAATGGGCCTTTTTCTTTTGCGGCTTAGGAAAGCATGTTGGTCATTTCTCTCTGCAAGAGTTCAACGGGACCATCCCGCCTTCTCTCGGCTTTCGAGAACCCAACCTTTCAGGAGAATCAAATGCACGCAGTTCAATCCAGCCTCGCCGTATCCCAACGCATTATCCCCGGTACGCCCACGCCACAACGTGATCCGCACATGATTGCTATGTACTCCGCTTTCATAATGGAAGGCATGCATGACAAGGACTACGACGCCGTGCTGGCTGCATGGAATGGCGGCTGCGTCGAACTTGTCTGGGAGGTCGTGGGCTTCGTGCCCTACCTGGTGGACGCCATCAACGCAGTTACCAGTGCATGCGGCGACGATCTGGAGTATCCCGGCGTGCTGGAATACGAAGTGGCCTCGCCGTTTGGCCTCTGGATTGCCCAGACAGTGACCGCAACCCGATCGATGCCTGCTCCCGACGCATGCCGCACCATGCTCGACAACTCGATCGTGGAGTTCTTTGCCAGGCACCAGACCGACGAGCGCATCGCCCAGATCAAGGCAGCTGTCACAGCGCATGCCGCTACTACTCCTGCGACAAGCCATTAGGTCTCGGCACCGCACGTTCTAACCACCACACAGCCCGGTTCCATTCTTGGACCGGGCTTTTTCCTTTTCGGGATTGGTTACATGTTTCGGTCAGTTCATACAATTCCTTACACCCTTTGGCTGAAGATTTCGCTATCGTGCTGCCTAGAAGAACGCAGCAAGTCGTTGCACTTCGATTGATCAACAACTACTGAGGTCCTCATGAAAAAACTGTCTGCTCTGATCGCCGCTACCCTGTTCGCCGGTGTTGCCTTTGCCCAGGCGCCTGCTGTCGTTACCGAACCGGCTGCCAAAAGTGAGCTGGCAACCAAGGGCGATGTGAAGGCCGCTGCGAAAGTCGAGAAGTCTGAAATTAAGGCAACCGAGAAGATCAACAAGGCCGTGGCGGATCAGGCTGTAACCGAGACCAAGGCCGATGCCAAAGCAGCCAAGACTAAAGCCAGTGCAGAAGCCAAGGCCGACAAGAAGATCCTGGCTGCCAAGAAGGATGTTGCTGACACCCAAGTCGACGCAGCCGCCAAGGTTCACAAAGAGCATAAGTAATGGCATGATGCTGGCCTCGCTGATGGCGCTCAGCGAGGCGTAGCAGGAGAAGCACCGCGGCGAGAAATCGCTAGCGGTGTTTTTTTTCGTTCCGCGGAATCGATCTTTTTCGCGCGGAGCATTTTGGACCACGCTTTTTTAGCCTGAACTTGCCCCGCCCATCCTCTATGCCGGGGCTTTTTTCTTTTTGCGGGAACATTTAAGTTTAGTCGACGTGTTTCCCCTTGCCTGGTATTCCATGTTGGCCATTTCCATTCGTAACCCGAACCCGCAACAGCGGATAACTCAAACCAACGATGGAGAAACACATGAACGACCAACAAGGGAATAACAAGGCCGAACATCCTCAGGCGTGCAACCTTTATAGTCACAAGGAACATGGGGGCGTCTACGAGGTTTCTACCGGGGACGATGGACTGATTGCGATCTGGCCGCAGGGAGGGGGTTTTCAACGGCTCCTGTCCGCGGAGGATTTCGCTAGTCAATATGTTGTGGCACCGGTGCTTGTCATGCGCCGCGGCACGGTAACGGCGGAATTTCTTGCTGAAGACGTGGTGCTTCCATGCTTCAGCGATGGCAGCGCCTGGAACGGCTGGGGCATGCCTCGCTTTGACAAAGACACTGCTCTGAAAATCGTTTCGCTCATGCCAGATTTGTCCTATAACGAGGCGACCGGCATCATTACCTTGCAGTTCGTGGGGGAGGAGCCGGAAGTCTATCGGCCTCAGACAATCACCTGCGAGGGCGAGGCGGTCGAAGTCTACGAAATCGGCGGCGGCTGGACGTGGGATAGCGTCAAATTCCCGGATACGGATGCCGATGACCCGCTAGGCCAGAAAGCCTATGAAAAGAGCATCCTGCTCTTGTCGTCAGACTTTCCGGACGATCCTGCTGCTAAGGGGGTGTCGGTTGGGCAGGCAATTGACCAGGTAACGTCCGCAGTTCACGGTACGGTCGTTGGTGCTGCGCCGGGCCGGCTTCTTGTGAAGTGGGAAGGGGCAGGCCAAAGCGCTGTAGGGAAGCTCGTGATTTACGACGGCTCAGCGGAGCGCAAAAAAGTCTGAATGAGCTGACAGCCTTGCTCACCGCGCTGTATGAAACGCAGCCGGCAACAGCTGACGTGGCTGACTTTTTGAAAAAACGCGGCTTTGTCGATGCCGCTGAGGTGCTTGCCGCATCTCGTGAGTAATTATTTTTCCGACCCGACACTCCTGTTCTGGAGAGTCGGGTTTTTCCATGGATAAAAGAACGATGCAGTGTCGCTTCCCTTTATCTCAGGGTCGATTCAATGTCAGACGCGGAACTGTTCCTTGTCCTGTCCAGCCAGCCAATTTGGCATGCGGCCACGTCCGCTCCAAGTGTCACCCGTCTGTGAATTGCGGAATTGGACGATGCCAGATTTCTTTACCGCGCCTTTTTTGCCTTTCGGCTGCAAGTCGTCAACGGTAATGCCGTACTCCTGCATCAGATCGCGAATTCGCTGAATTGCCCCGGTCAATTCATTTTCGCGCTGCGCTGCTGCTTGCTGCTGGAGTTGTTCGATCTGCGCTTGGATTTCTTTGAAACTTGCCATAGTGATTCCTCTCTTGTCGTTACAAAAAGCGCCTTCTTACGTTGGCGGACGCAGGTTATAACATATGGGCTAGTGAGCAAAGTCAATCCATCGGACCAATTGTTCAAAATCATCTTTGGAATACCGTTTTTAAATACATAAAACGGTTTACCGATCTGCCTAATAAGTTGTCATAAATTTATTGTAGTTTGCCGTTCGCGGATTGCAATTGCTTGCGCTGGCAATCCGCATATCTTTTGGCGTGCGACATATCTCCCATACCAACACAAGGAGAAATGCATGCCATTTTCAGCAGAAGTCATTCGCATCAAAGATCACAACGAAGACCATGAGGTCGGCGGGCTGGATTTGCCTGTCACCGTTACGCTGGCCACGGCACCGCAACACACCGCCGCAGCCGTCGAAATGGTGGAGGAAGGCCTCGGGGCGTTTTCCGCGATTGGGGCGTTCAACGTTCGTGCCATTTCACCCGGAAAGATTCAGTTCTCAACGTTTGGCAACGTCGCGCTCGGGCAGCACTTCACATGGAGTCATTCCGTCGACGTCGAACGGATCATCCTGGAGGCCCAGGCCAAAATTGAAAACGTCATTGAACGCAGCACACTTCTGGCGCTGAGAGAAGTGGCATCACGGCGGTGCTATGGCGTTGAGCCGGCGGCGCTTTTGCAACCTGTTCATGATCGAAAAGGGCGGGTCGTTCAATTTGGCGACTGGTGCCGGTTCTTTATTGTCGAAACCGGGAGGAGGGGGATTGGCTGGATAAGTAGTTTGAGTTGTCATCCCGTCAGACCATTGGGCGTTCGTCCGCTAAACGAACGCCTGATTGGTGCAATAGGCGCCCGCCCGGCAGAAATCGAGATCCTTTCCGATTTTCGCATTTAACGTAGTTCACCGGCTCTCGATTCTTCGAGGGCCGTTTTTCTTTGTTTCCTCGATTTGTCGCGCATCCCAGTGCTTGCGTTCTGGTGTGAACCATCTCTCCTTGCACATCAACACCGCCACACCCAGGCGAATTTCATAACCCTGTTCACCCCGGCCCAAATGGCCGTTCTTCAAGGAGTATTTCATGTCAGCAGTAGTCCCCGCGCAGCAAATGCCTTTTGGCGAATTCGCCCAGGCAGCAACGGCAACACAGCTTCTCAATCACGGCCGCAACTGGGAGATCTTCCTTCAAGGCTGCAGCCTCGGCTTCGCAGACGGGAGCCTGGAGGCAGCGCTGGCACAGGTACACGAGCGCGAAGTCAACAATGCCCTCTACGCCAACTCGCCTAACGCCCCGGAATGGATGAAGGCAGACATGCCCTCGGTTGCGGTGCTGGCCGAGTATCCGCATGTGGCAGCGCGATTTCCCGATGTCCGTGCCATGGTTGACGGCCGGCAGGCCGCCGACCTTCGGGATGTGCCGCTCGACCACCAGCAGTTCAACGCCTATATCGAGCAGTGCGTTTCCGAGATGGATGCATCGCTGCGCGAGCTGGTGGTATGTCCCGCCGGCCATGCCTGGAAACGGGTAGGGAAGCCACTACTGTGGAATGATGGCGATCCGCTTCACTCTACTCTGAATGGTGCATCTTTCTTCATTGGCCGCGCGGTGGTGGACGAACACGACGAGCACCAGTTCGCCATCGAGGTCCGGTATTTCTGGCAACGGCGAACCCTGCAAAGAAATGGCAGGACCGAGTCATTCGGCCACAATCAGCACCGGGCAACCCTTTGGGTTGACCAAGGCAGGCCGTTTGCGGGTATGACCAAGAGCCTTCTGAAGCAATCGGCGTCGTTTTTCCATGCCGATGACACCAAAACGCTGGCCACCCAGGTCGCCGCGGCGATCGGCACGGTGCTTTCAACAGCTGGTCAAATCGTAAACACCGAAGATCCCGAGTTCGTCTAAACAGTAACATCCGCCCCTTGTTCTCTTTCTGAGACAAGGGGCTTTTCATTTCGCAGAAGTATCAGATTGTTATACTGAAGTTTCCTAATGGAAAGTAAAATGGCGCTGATGATATCGATTCGATCTTCGTGCTGTCTTCCAGTCATCGGTCAGGCATTGGGCAATGTGACACGGAAGCCTATTTTTTAACTTACACTTACTGCCCAGCCTGCATTTGCTTCTCCACTTTATGATTGGTTCAGACCAGCCGTTATTGTTTCGGCAAAAGCTTCTTTTTCTTTATCAAAATGCAAAGTCTCTGGCACCCTGGCCACTGATCTGCGTCACTCTGACTGCGGTGGCCTGGCTCTGGGGCCTGACAACCATCGATCGCGAGCAGGCCGAAATCAGGAAACACGCCTATGTCTCTGCTTCTGTACAGGCACGGAGCTACGCGGAGCAAGTTGATCGAAACATCGGCCAGCTCGATTACATCGTGCGTAGTCTCCAGTTCAACTGGCAGAAGAATGGTGGGGCACTGAACCTCGAAGAGCAGGCTTATGCCGGCCTGGTGCCGAAGGCAGCCAAGATCACTGTCACCATCTTCGACCAGATGGGTATGCTGGTGACGTCGACCATCTCGGGCGAATACCACAGGCAAAGCGTAGCGTCGATGGATTATTTCCAGTCGCATGCAACCAATCCCGATCAGGAACTACACATATCCAAGCCGACCCGCAGCATTCTGACTGGTCGCGATATCGTCCTTCTGTCGCGCCGACTCGAGACTGACGAGAGCGCATTTGCGGGCGTCATTGTTCTCGCCATCGAGCCTTTGTACCTTGGTTCGTTTGTCGATGAAACCAAGCTTGGCCCCGACGATTTTGTTTTCATCCGCCGCTCAGACGGCGCATTTTTTGCAGCCAAGACTGCAAACGGGTTCCACTCTCAAACCCCAATTTTAAAGGGCAGTCCCGCTCTCAATGGGCCGAGCGGCGTCCGGCAGGTCTCGGGGGACAGTTATACAGATGGCAAGGCCCGTATAGTTGCGTGGCATACCGCGGCCAGTTATCCGATTATTCTGTTCGTTGGCACGTCCGATGCGGCACTGCTGGAGGCATACCAATCGCGATACCGTGAACTTTGGTTGGGCACGGCAATTTCCAGCCTTTTACTTTTGTTGCTTGCTGGGGTTGGGACGTGGCGTGCAGCACTTCGTATCTGGCGGTCGCAATACAGGCGTGAAGTTCATGAATCCTACCGGGTCGCCACCGAGAACGCCAAGGAAGGCTTTTACATGCTGCGGCCGCGCTATGGCCCTGGCAACGTCATCGTCGATTTCGTCATCGAGGATTGCAATGAGCGCGGTGCGATGTATCGGGGGCTGCCCAAGGAGTCCCTGGTTGGCCAGACCGTTTCCCAAATACTGCCCATCCTTTTTGCGAGCCACATGCTGCCACAATGCCGCACAGCCATGGAGACAGGCATTTTTGAAGACGAGATGATGGTGCCAGAGCGTGGTGCACGTCCCACCCAATGGCTGCAGCGTCGCCTGGTGCGCACCGCCGCCGGGCTGGCGCTGACACTTCGGGATGTCACGGAAAGCAAGAAACAGGACATAGCGCTGGTTCAGCTCGCCAATGCCGACGCTGTCACCTCGCTGCCAAACCGCCACTGGCTGGTGAATTATCTTCCCACTGCGGTAGACAACGCGCGATTCACAGGCAAAATGCTGGCTGTGATGTTCGTTGACCTGGATGACTTCAAGAACATCAACGATACGCTTGGCCATGCTACGGGCGACCAATTGTTGAAAGCCGCTGCCTTGCGTCTCCAGGGAGTGATCCGTCCAGAAGACAAGATCGCGCGACTTGGCGGTGATGAATTCACTATCATCGTCGAGGCTGCGCAGACTCGAGACGATGTAGTCGCTGTGGCCGAGCGCATCATCGAGACCCTTCGGACGCCGTTTGTCTTAGGCGAAGGATCGCGACAGCACGCCGTGCATGCTTCGGTTGGGATCAGCCTGTTTCCTCAGAATGGCGCCGATGGTGAAACGCTGCTCAAGCATGCTGACATCGCAATGTATGACGCCAAGCAGTGCGCCAAGGGGACATATCGGTTCTTTGAGCCCAGCCTGGAGCGGCAACTTGTCACTCGGTTGACGCGGGAAGCGGAACTGAAGCTGGCCATTGAACGACGCGAGCTTGTCCTTCACTACCAGCCGCGGGTAAAAGGCGACACCGGGGAAATCACCAGCATGGAAGCACTCGTGCGGTGGTTACATCCGGTTCTCGGCCTTGTGCCACCCAACGACTTCATTCCAATGGCGGAAAAGACCGGGCTGATCGTACCGCTAGGCGCGGAGGTGGTGCGCATGGCGTGTGAGCAGCTGGCGCAGTGGAAGGAGCGGGAACTGTCGGTGGTGCCGGTCTCGGTCAATGTCTCGGCGCAGCAGGTCGACACCGGTACCGTCAGCGCCATGTTAGCTGCTGCGCTGAAAGCGAACGGGTTGCACGCCGGCCTGCTTGAGGTCGAAGTCACCGAATCGGCCACGGTAACGAAGGACGGCGGCGCGGTCGCGGAGCTGGCAGCGATTCAGAAATCGGGGATCAAACTCTATGTGGATGATTTCGGCACCGGTTACTCCTGCTTGGCACAGTTAAAGGACCTAGACATGGATGGGCTGAAGATCGACCGGGCCTTTACTTCACGATTGGGCAAGAGCCGCACTGACGCTGCGCTATTCCAAGCCATTGTCTCCATGGCGCATGCGCTGGAGATGCGTGTGGTTGCCGAAGGTGTGGAAACGGCGGAGCAGCTTGCCGCAGTCCAGGCCTTAGGCTGTGAGGAAGTGCAGGGCTACTACATATCGAAGCCTGTCCCCGCCGCAGAGACGGTTCTTCTGCTCCAGAAGCGCTTTCTTTTCCCTGCTGCATAAGGCGCTTCGGTCTTGCTGAGACTGTCGCCTAAATTTTTTCGCGGGTCGATACGCATGACAAGGTTCTATTTCCATGTGGTGCATTTCCCGGACATCAAGACCCATCCCTTCGGGACGTAAACACAAAGGCGATACTCGGCCTCCTCCATGGAAATCACACAATGAAACTCGTTTTATTAACTCTTTTTGCAGCGGTGTATTACGGCGCGTGGTGGCTCATGAAGCATAACCAGGAAGCATGGGCTTTTGCTGTCTTCGTTTCGTGTACGTTTATCCTGTTTCCCATGCTGTGGGCGCTCTTTGCAAATGGCCTCGCCGCAGAACCGGCAGTGGCCCAAATGCCTGTTCGCTCACCCGAGGAGATGGCGTATGACAACGTACTGGCCCCTGCAGCCGGCCACGAATCTAACGCGTCCACTCTGGATGAGCCACAGCCGTTTCCGGATTTGCCGGATGACGATGAGCCGTCTGCTGATGCACCGCCATCGCAGCCGCCCTTTGAGGACTCAACTGCGACTGAGCCGCATAAGGGACAAAAAGAACTTTTCTGAACCCGTCCCGTCAACAACCAAGAACCCCTCGCGCCATGCGCCAGGGGTTTTTTCTTGTCTGGACCGTTTGCCCGTTTGTGTTTGCATGTAACGCATCTCTCCCTTGTACGGTTTCCCGGGGCTGTCCCGGAATTCAATTAACCTCAACAGGGAGCACAACATGATCGTATCGCAAGGACATACCATCGGCGTGGCTGAGTATCTGGGCACGGACGAAGAGGGGCAAATCGTTCGACTGGCAGTCCAGGATTTCGGGCATCTCGTCAGAGCATCAGGGCCATTCATGCAGTTCAAACAAGTCAGCTTCGTGCAGTTCTCGGACCTGATTGAGTCCAACTATGACCTCCTGGATGCGCGGACCGGCGAAGCCATCAGGGTTCTTCGACAGGTTCATCTGCGCAACCAGCCGCCACAGCATGCATTAACGTCGCCCTCGCATGTTTGCACGGCTCAGTGACCGCAAGGCGCTGCAATCCCCACCCGGCTACTCATTAAGTGCCGGGTTTTTTTTGCCGCATCCGACTGCGCGCTTGTCATTGCATGTGCTGCATTCCCCCCATGTCAGCTCAATTCACTCCACTACACCCCTTCAGAAAGGAATAACTAAATGAAACGTCCACCTATGATTGTTCTGCTTGGGGTTGCTGTCCTTGCCGTCGCGCCATTTGGTTTCGCCGTCGCCTGGGAAGCCGATTCCAAGGAGAGGGACTGGCGGAATGACCCCCGGCCAGCCCTTGAGACTGTCAAGTGTGCGAACGTGCAGGAAGCCTGGTTAGCCAGGCCTGAAAGCCGACTGCACATTGACATGAGTCACCCCGGTGCTTTTCGCTGGAGTCTCACGCAGGTCCATGCGCAGATGGTCGCGCTTTGCAAATAAGCGCCTCCCTACGAGCAAAAAATGTTTTTCCAGCCCTCGCTCTTTTCGAAAAGCGAGGGCTTTTCATTTGCAGGCTCGCGCTTCGTATTGCCGTAGGCCGTAGCCTTTGAACAGGCGGACGCGCTGCGTCTGCGCGGTGTCCGGGCCATCTTTTTTCACGATGCCTCGACAGGCGAACAGAAAGCCAAGGACGTATTTGAAGAGATCGCCCGGCGCACCAGCGGTGCATGCCTTGATTTTTACGCGGCCAAGCCCGGCGACCTGCGCGAGATTCTGGAAGCGGTTGCCGTTCTGGCCTATGGCGGCGTCAAGCTGCTGGAGCAAAAGAAGGGACTTCTCCCAGGAGCACGGTACTTTCTACCCTACCTCAGATAGCGTGACGCCGCCCGCTTGCCGCCGATGTTTGGTTATGAGTCCGATTGCTTATTACCATCCTTTGGCATGCCCTGGATGGGACTGAGCCGAAACTTTTGACGCCGGTCACCCAGTAGTGCCCGTAGGTCACCGACGGTTAGGCCGGAAACCTCATGCATGCGGATTAGGATCGATGCGCCAACGGGCAGCCGGCGATGCCGGATCTTGCTGATCACCGGTGGGGCAACTTCCAGCACGCGGGATAGGGCTGCGTCGTTCTTCAATTCCAGTTTCTTCAACAGAGAATCGAGCAGGTTATCCGGGTCGTAGTCTGGCTGCGAAATCAGCGGATGGTTCTGTTCCATAACGATTCTACTTTCTTGTTAATAATCGTTATCAAATATACATGTTATGCCCTGATGCAAGTTGTCATAGCGCAAACGTGCGATCCCGCGCTGCGCCGTTCCTGCCTTCAGTTCTTTCCATTCTGTTCGGTTATCACCGCGTGTAGTGCATCCCAGTGAGCAAGGAATACACCGACATAGGCCGGTACCTGGCCCTGTTCATTAATGACTACTGATTGGAGAATTGAAATGACGCACCCATCCCTGATGTCCCTCGGCCGTATTTCCATGGGCCGTAATCCTCGCACCTACTTCGATCCGGCAGAAATGGCTGAACTCGAAGCATCGGTGGCATCGCAAGGTGTGATCCAGCCCATTTTGATTCGTCCTTTCGGGGATGCGTATCAACTGGTGGCCGGCGAACGCCGTTATCGCGCTGCAAAGAAAGTGAAGGGAGAGGAATACGAAATCCCGGTTCTGGTCAAGGATATGACTGACGCCGAGGCCGACGAAGTCTCCCTGATCGAAAACGTGCAGCGCGCACAGATGTCGCCGACCGAAGAAGCTGTCGCAGCCGCCCGTGTTTTGGGAAGCTGTGCCGGTGACCACGACGAGGCAGCAAAGCGTCTGGGCTGGTCGCGTGCGACGCTGGTCAAGCGCCTGGCGCTGACCAACTGTTCGGATGCGGTTCGCACTGCACTCAATGAGCGCAAGATCCAACTGGGCCATGCCGAGTTGCTTGCTGCGGCAGAGAAGGCGGTTCAGGACAAGGCGCTGTCGGCCATCCTCGAACACAACCTGACGGTCGGTGCTGTCAAGCAGCAGTTGCAAAGCATCTCCAAGAGCATGGCGGCGGCGATCTTCGACAAGACCGATTGCGCTGGCTGCCAGCACAATTCGGACAACCAGCAAGCGCTTTTCGGCGAAGCGGTTGGAACAGGCTCCTGCACCAACGGGGTTTGTTACACCGAAAAGACGGAAGCCGAACTGGTGAAGCGGAAAGAGTCGCTTGCCGACGAGTTCCCCGAAGTCAGGATCGTTCGACCAGGTGATCAGTACACGATCATCAAGCTGGTGGCAGAAGGTGCAACCGGCGTCGGCGAGGAACAGGCTAGTGCCTGCCGCGCGTGCAAGAACTACGGCGCCGCAGTCAGTGCCATACCGGACGCCATGGGGAAGATGTACAAGAACCAGTGCTTCGATACGGCCTGCAACAGCAAGATGGTAGCCAAGCGCATCAGCGCGGAAAAGGCGGCGGCGGCTCCTGCAAAGGAAGCGTCACCGGCAGGCACTGCCAAGCCCTCGGGCACCACGGCAAAACCCGCAACCTCGACGGCGACGAAGACGACAGCACCGGTCACGGTGCAGGACTCCAATCGCGTGAAAGAGTACCGGGTCAAGCAATGGCGCATCTTCACCAAGAAGGAGCTGATGCAGAACCCCGAGAAAAACCTGCTGGTGATGTTGTCGATGGCGGCGACCGGTGAATTCCGGCACGTCAACAGCAGCAAGCTCGCAGAAGGACTGGGCAAGCTCTCCGGCACCACTGGCGGATTTGCCAGCGGCGGTCTGGGCAGGGCGATCGAGGCGGCGGGGAAACTCACCGATGAGTATCGCACGATGATGACCATGGGGATTACCACCTCCGCCATGGACGCCATCGAAGAACGTCGCCTGATCGAAATCATGCAGTTCCTGGAACTGGACCTGAAAGCTCACTGGCAGCTGAACGCCGAGTTTCTGGACCTGCTCACCAAGAGCGAGATCGAAGTGCTGTGTGAAGAAATCGGACTGAAAGCCAAGCTTGGGAAGCAGTTCTCCAAGGTTCTCGGCCAGAAGAAAGACGACATCATCAAGGCACTGCTGAAGGTCGATGGCTTTGAGTACAAGGGACTCGTCCCCCGCTCGATGCACTACGCCAAGTAACAACCGGGAACGGCATTCGCCGTTCTCGCCTTTTCTTCCAATGCCCGTTCGGGCGCAATCGACCCAAAAGGAAATCCCATGTTTGTCGCACTCCAGCAGTTACTGTCCCAAAGCCCGTCCCTGTCCATGAGCATTACCGGACAAGGAAACAACCTGACCGTGGTCGTGATGCCCAAGCCCACCGCTGGCGATTCTGCCGCACTGGCGCAGCCGCTCAAGCTCACCGGCACTGCCGAGGAGCTCGATGCCGGCTTCGTGGAGGCGCTCACGCAGTTCTCGACTGCGCGTCTTTCGGTCGTGGAACAAGTGGAAGCTACCAAGGCTGTCCTGGAAGCGGGCCGCAAGGAATCCGCATCCAAGGCAACCAGCGCCATCAAGAAAGCAGGCAAGTCGAGCACCCCATCTTCGCCGGCGCCTACCAGCGACGACGATGATGACCAGGGCGAAAGCACCAGCAGTGGTGACGCTCCTGCAGCAACGGCCGATGTTGGCCAATCCGCAATCAACATTTTTGCTTAATCAAGGAAATCGAAATGGCTCTCCAAGTTCAAAGCCTGGCCCGTGTTTTTGCCTACAACGGTACCGAGCTTCCATGCCCGGGCAGTAACCTCAGCGTCGACGAAGTGCGTGACATCTACAGTGCCACGTTTCCCGAACTGACCAATGCCACCGTCGAAGGACCTGAAGACAAGGGCGACAAGCTCCTCTACAAGTTCGTCAAGACGGCCGGCGCAAAAGGGTAAGCAACATGACCCCCATCGATGCTTGGGTTCGTCAGAAACTTGACGATGCCAACAACGCGAAGGGGGGAAATTCTTCCCCCCTTTTTTCATTTGACCAGAAGGAAATGACACTATGTTCAAGGGCTACGAAAACACTTTTCTCAAACAAGAAGGGGCAGGTCCTGCAGCCGGCACCGCAGTTTCTTCCCCCTTTCTTCTAAGCCTCCCGAAGATCGCTCCGCAGGTGCCTGAATGCTTCACTCAGACCACCCACGCGTCGATTGTCCTGCTGGCCAGCCAGTTAGGCCAGATCGGCGTCATAAAGGAAAGCGATCTCGTCCCAGAGGAAACCATCGAGGGCGTCATCAAGAAAGCGATAGGCCGCGGGATCGATGAAGTTCTTGGCGAGTCGACCCTGTTCGAACTGTCGGTGGACATCAACGATGGCGAGGTGCAGGAATATGCAGAAATGCGCGAAGACCATGAAGCCAGACCGGCAGGCAGCCGATTCCACTTCACGGTCGACACCGGCGCCATTCCAACCGTCTTCATCGGCGAACGGATCCTGGCACTGGAAGCACTATGTCCGGGGCTTGGCCAAACAGTCTGTGCCGCACTCCAATGGGCCGGTTATGGGAGCATGCTCCTGTTCACGTTCAACCATGTGTTCGAAAACATCCCGTTCATGTATTACTTCGATGAACGGGGCGAAGAGGGGGAAAAAGGAGACGACGAAGAGGAAGACCCGAACTTCGAAGGTTTGCCGACCAAGGAAATGCTGCTGGAAGGGGTTCCGGAGTGGGCAGGTTGCCCGCAACTGAAGCTCACGCCGCTACAGGTGGAGGAAATCATCAATAAGGAGTTGACGCCGGACTGGGCCAGGGAAACCTTGCGCGCAACTCTGGCGCTTGCCGAAGCCTATGAGGATGGAGCGCACAAGCTGGGCGAATTCAGCTACAGCGAACACGAACCGGTCTACACCCTCGCAGTGATTCGCTTCAGTACTGAGGACAGGATGGGGATGATTCTGGATGACTTCTTCCACATGGCCAACAACTGCAGCGACAACTATTCACAGTCCTCGCATCTCGAGCTCGTCTACCAGGACGATACCGAGGCGTTTGGCGAATGGTGGAAAGGCATCCTGAACGGCTTCAAACTGGTCAAGTCCATCGAAACGCTTCTGCTGCAACTCTCGAACGGCAATTACCGCCATGGATGCTAGCTGGCGCCGCTGTACGGGCGACGCCAGGCAGTCTCATCCTTCAACTTCAACCAAGCCCTCAGTTTCCGAACTGAGGGCTTTTTCATGTCTGCACCGTCTACAAGTCCGAAGTTGACCGGCTACCAACTCATGGAGTATCCGTCCTCGCTAAGGTAGTCAAAAACAGAAATAAATTGCCCTTTCAGCCAAACATACTGCGGGGCAAAGAAGCAACGCTCACGGGACATGGCGAGCGCTTCATCGATCGACGATGGAAGTGCATCATGGGTGTAGCGATAGAGAACGACGTTCGTCAGATCGTTTTCGAAATCTTCCTGCAATTCCTCTTTTGTACTTGTAGACTCAAACGTACGACCCTCATCGTCCTTGGCCAAACGGTAGTCATTAAACAGGTCGGCTTCGCAAAACCGCATTAAGCGATGATCCTCGATGAAAGCGCCGTCGTGTTCGAAGTCATATTCGGACGCATTCTTTACATCGAGCGCAATGATGAAGCCTGACCGATGAGCGTTTTCAGCCGGTTCCGTCTCTGCCGCTGCTAGAGCGATCTGATGCCAGTTATCGAAATTGAGCGATTTGGCAACTCGTTCGAGCGCCTCATGGTGGGGAATCTTTTCGGACTGCTTTAACTTGCGCGCACGCTGTTTGAACTGTTCGAAATTTTTGGTAGTAATGATGTACAGGTCTGGCATGAGATCTCCATTAACGCGGATGTACCGGTGCCCACTGCCGATTCCGCAATGAAGGAATCTCAAAAAGGGTAATGCGATCGTCCTATCCGGGTGGGCTACTGTGGGCAGCGGGCCTCGATCTGGCCAAGGTCCATGATAGCAGAGCATCTGCACGATTGGATAGCCGCACAGCCAGCACAGAGCTTGATCCTCGACCGTTCATACACCTTCCTTCGTCCTCTAGTTCTCTTTGCTCCGGGCCCTAACGTCCTGCGTACTGCTCGCTTATAGCCCCGCGTTCAGCATATCTCCGGCATCCAGCCAATCCGCGCTTCGTGCGGAATCCCATCCAATGCTTCCCTTTAAAAGGTTCCTATGAACGTCAACCTGTATCAGTCCACACCGTCCTACGCCCTGCAACATGCCGTACTGCTTTACGGGGCCAACCCGGACAGCGTCGACCTGGTCACCATCAATTCCGTGGTCCAGACCCATGCCGGGCCCATCATTGGCGAGGGGCGCGGCGCTACCAAGGCAGGTCTTCTCGAAATGCTGGAATGCGTCAAGGAAGCCGTGCGCAAGCCGCTTGAACTGCTGCACCCGAATGTCATCGCGCTAACGGATGACTGCATGGTGTGGTGGGAAGAAGCCAAGCCGCGTCGCATTGCCTTTCAGTCCAAGGAATTGGGTAGTCGGGCAGCCGTCGTGCCGCATCCGGCCCTGCTGTTTGTGGTCAAGGGCGCGAGCTGGTATGTCTTTGCCCTCGCAGAAAACAAGCGTCCTACCGCTGACACCGCCCTCTACGTTGCGCCGTACTTCAACGTCTGGACCGGCGGCGCCATCTGTAGCGGCTCGACCCGCACGCCAACGAAAACCGACGCCACCAATCCGGATGCATGGACAAAGGCGTTTTTCGAATCGGCATTTACGCATCCGAACATCCATGCACTGAACCAGTTGGTCCTCTGGGAACACGGCTGCTTTGCGTTCTGGCGCGACATGCTGGACGGGAAGTTCACCTCCTTTCCCAACGAAGTCCTGGTGAGCACGAATGTCACCGTCCAAAAACTGATCTTCAAACTCCAATAAGGAAACGCCACATGCTTAATCGTATCGACACCGCGTTGCAGTCAGCCACACCGACTGTCATGGTCCCGCGCCATGAACCCTTTGTCCCAATGGCGCAAGTCGGCCACCGCTTCCTTGCAGCAGCCGACGGCCTCTGGCTGGAAGCACGCAGGGCATGGCTGTACCTTCGCTGGAATCTGTCGAAGCAGGCGCAGGTTGCCATGCCATACGGGGCGATTACACCGATTGTTCAGGTGCAGAAAGTACCGGGCTGTCTGGTCGAGGAGTTCATCGCCTTTGCCAAAGACGTCTGTCCGCTCGAATGTGCTGCCTGGATCGTCTGGAATGCGTCAACCGACCAGTGCCGTCTGATCAAGATGGTGCCAACTTCAGTGTCCAACGCCTCCGTGCAATTCGTCCGGCCGGCGCTGGCGGACAACGAGCACCTGGTGGTCGACCTGCATTCCCATGGTCGCATCCCGGCGTTCTTCTCATCGGAAGATAACCGTGACGATTGTGGCGAGTTCAAGGTCGCCGGCGTGTTTGGCAAGCTCGATGGCGGCATCGAGTGCAGGTTCCGCCTGTGTGCCAATGGTCTGTATATCGACATGGGCAACCAGTGGGAGGGACAATAATGGCTATCCATCAAATCGATCCCAATCTGCTCAACGGCAAGGTGCAGGTCGCCGTCATCGGCGCCGGCGGCACCGGCTCGCAGCTGATGAACAACCTGGTGCGCCTGCATCTGGCGCTGATTGCTCTCGGCCATCCTGGCGGCTTGCATGTCACGCTCTGGGATGACGATATCGTCAGCGCAGCCAACGTCGGCCGGCAGTCGTTCTATCCGGGCGATATCGGCTCACCAAAGGCATCGACGATCGTCAACCGCATCAACATGGCTTTCCAGTTGAACTGGTCGAGTCAGGTGCAGCGGCTCAATGGTGACAGTGCCCTCAAGGCGCAGATCGTCATCGGCTGCGTCGACAACCGCAAGGCACGCCTGGCCATTCTGCAGGCGGCAAAACGCAACCGGGTGCATTACTGGCTCGATTGCGGCAATCGTCTGGGTGACGGACAGGTGGTGCTGGGCGAAGTTTGCCCAACACTTGTCAGGCAAGGAAAAGGCCCACGGCTGCCACATGCTGCGGACCTTTACCCCGAACTGATCGATCCGTCCCTGGACGCCACAGACGATGTGCCCAGCTGCTCTCTGGCTGATGCACTCGAAAAGCAGTCGCTGTTCATCAACACGTCGGTGGCGATGTTTGCCTGCAATATCCTGACGGAGCTTTTCCGGCATGGACAAATCGCATACCACGGCGTTTTCGTGAACCTGAAGTCGGGGAGAACGTCCCCCCTGCAGGTCAGCGAAGAGGTCTGGAAGCGGTTCGGTTATGTCATTCCGGCAGAACCAGCGCCAGCAAAGAAGCCAAGGGCCTCACGCGCCAGAAAGAAGCCACAGGAACAGCCAGTTGCGGCGTAACTGCCCCCGCCAGCCCCTTCGGTTCAACTTAACCCGCAAGCCCTCAGTTCGATTTTTCGACTGAGGGCTTTTTCTTTGCTCTCACTTTGACCAGTAAGAGCCAGCGCCGGCGCCGCGGCCGTCGCATTCGATGTTGCTCATTCCTTCTCGCACCTTAACGACCTTTCAAAGGCATTTTGATTCAACACAGGAGAGAGCAGTGACAACAGAAATGACCACAGAAGCAACCGAGCATCCATGCAGCGTCAAGGGATGGGCGGTCCTGTCGAGTCTACCCGGTTCCGGCAATGCGTTTTTCTACTGGCGCAATGCGGCCGGGATAGTAAGCGAAGGCGGTTATGCCACGGCGGAGCAGGCAGATCAGGCGGCAGGAGAGGAAGCCCGCCGCGCCTGGCGCAATGTGTTTGGCGAGGATGCGGTACGGGAGGGCTGGGACATCTTTGATGTGGATGGCCGGCCGGACCTGCAGCGGTGCGATGAGGCCGCCGTGTTTCAAAACGACTTCGAGGCATGGTGCTTCGTGGTCGACCAGGCAGAACGCCATCCTGTTTCGGCCGCGGCGCTTGCCCTAGCCGTTCTTCCTGCCCGGTATCGAAACCAGATCGTCCAGATCGTGAAAGACAACACGCCCCACGGTATCCCGCCTGTCACAACGGCCAACCAGCACCCTGCCGTTCTCCGGCAGCCATCCTAATTATTGTCCGGTGTACCGCATTTCCTTCATGCAATGACACGTCGAGAAAACGACTTCATTGTTTCTTGTGAAACATATAACCAATAAGGGAAATTAATGGCGTCACGACCGAAACGGAAGTACAGCCTTAGCGTTGATAGCTTCCTGGCGGCAGGAAGAACAGCTGGGGCATTGCTACTTGGTAATGCTGCTTTAATCGTCACAAATGATTTGAATCACTGGGCGAATGCATTGAAGGTAGTGTCTTTAGGGCTTATCTTGATTACAATGTGCTCAATCGATACCACCGAAGTGTCCGCTGAAAGCGGGACTGACAACGACCAACAGGAGAAATCATGAGTCCGCTCGACTATATGCTGATTGGCATTGGCGTGTTTTTTATGATTCCGCTCTACTTCAAACTTAGAGGGAAGTAATCCGGCTACCTGCCTGGACGAAGCGTAACCGCATTACCAAAGCCCACCTGTTCGCACAGGTGGGCTTTTTCTTTTCTGCGAGTCAAACGTCATTGGACTAAACTGGGTCTCATGCATTCATCAGGAGAAATCATGAGTCCGCTCGACTACATACTGCTGCTCATTGGCGGGTTTTTCGCGGTGGTGGTGTTTCTGTCCTTGAGGGGCAAGTAATAGGGCACTTGGCCGTATAACCTGAACAGTGAGCTAGGCCACAAATACGTTCAAGCCCATGTTTGCACTTGTGCGCTCATGCCCTGATGCGACGGATGACGGCAGAACCTTGGGATAGGGGAGACCCGGTCCCATGCGGGTGCTGACAAGCCGGCGTTCCAGCTTGTTCCTGCATTCCATCCCATAGACATAAGTGCCTGGATGCCGGATTCCGGTAAATGCGTCCGAACTGAGCGCGCGCCGCACGTAATCGCCCGGCTCTTCGCCCCATTCCCGTTCCGGAGCGCCGGCGGCCAGCAACTGCCGATGCGCATAGGCAGCGCCGCTCTCACAAGCGCGAATCTTCGACAGTGCCCGTTCACTGATCACTTGCCCACTGCGCGAAAAAACCAGTGTGCGCGGGGACGATCGGCCAGGCGAAACGGCTTGATCAACTGTCCCAGCATTCACTCGCCATTCATCGTTCGACCGAGGGCAATCTGCATTTCCATTCCGGTGTGACTCATCACTAGCACCAGGCCTAAACCCCGGGCAACCGGGGAGCAGGCATGGGCAATCAACTCAGTGAATGCGCCCCGCAAGGGCGTACCAGACCAGGGAGAAGCACATGAAGGAAATACAGTTAATCGCGATGACGAGCATCCAGACGGATTTGTTCGGCGGATCGTTCGTGGAAAGGAAAAAAGTCAGGGCAGTAGACGCACCAGTGCGCTTGCAAAAAACCATCCCGGTCATCACGGGCGGCCTGTTTGCGCTGAAGGACACCATTAGTCCCGAGCGCTTCAGTGCGGCGTTTCATTCCGGTGCCAGCGCCTATTTTGATGCGCTTGGATTGACCATGGCAGGAAAGGATGTCGGGGTTGTTGCAGACCTCATCCGGCCACGCGTCATGCATCTGCTTAAAAGCT
This sequence comes from uncultured Noviherbaspirillum sp., assembly GCA_963522035.1. GTDB lineage: Bacteria > Pseudomonadota > Gammaproteobacteria > Burkholderiales > Burkholderiaceae_D > Noviherbaspirillum_A. The sequence continues at coordinate 39,520 of CAUQYP010000002.1, forward strand.
ACCTGTCACGCGGAGGCAAAGTTTTCGTCGACAGTGGGGCCTATGGACGGTTTGCCAAGTGGAAGGAAGGGAAAGCGCAGACGCCGCTTGCCGACTTTCAGAAGGTGTTTGCCGTCTACGACGACCTGGTGGAGGGAACGCCTGTCGCCTATCGTCATAACCTGCATCTGGTTATGCCGGACGTGCTGGCGCATCCCGAATGGTCGCTGGCCCTGCTGCAGGAACATCGCAGCAAGATCCTCGGCTTTGTCGGTGCCGGCGTCAGTGTCATTGTCCCGCTGCAAAAGGGACCGATGCCTGCTGGCGTAACGGCGGAACATGTCGCCGCCATCCTTGGTACCCGGGAGATCACCCTCGGCATTCCAAGCGCGGCTGCAGCGATGTCGCTATCTGATGTGGCGACAATCCGTGGCTTCGGGCGATTCCACATACTCGGCCGTGCTTCCATGGGGCTGCCGTTATTCAAAATCGCGTACACCTTCCTTGAGAACTGTCCCGGCGCCCAGGTCACTTGTGACGCAAACCAGCTTCGAGGCAACACCACGTCGATTGGCCATGAGCATGCGAGGCTGATCGAGGCGCATTCGGATCAGGCTTGGGATGGGTCATTCGACCAGACCGAGATGATTTCAGAAGTGGTGTGCGGGCAGGCCTGGATGTCGGAGCGCTACGTCAAGGCGATTGCCGGTTTCTACGGGGTCACCGATGCCAAACGGCTGAAGGAATGGGTCAGGCAGCACCGGACCGGCGAAGAAGGCCTCAAGGAACTCATCGAGGACGTCGATCCGGAATGGGGCTTGCTCTGGACCTGCGGCTTGAATCAGGTATTTGGCGAAGCGGCAATGAAGGCATTGTCGGCGCGCATGAGGGCAGTTGCAGTCGCCACCGTGTTCGACGACAGCGCCGTCGACGCTGACGAGCTGGCGCTGGCCGCATAAGGAGGAACGATGAAGATTTCCGTTATCACTTCCTGCACCGGTCAAAAGTCAGTCTCGGTTCCAAACCAGCTTACGCAGGAGGATTTTCAGAAAGGCGCAAGCCATGTCCGCTGCCGGGAAGCAGAACTGGTCAACTCCATGAGGCCTGCCGGCTTGCTGTACGCGGGTGAGCAACACATCCGTCTGATGAAGGGTGTGCAAGCAGCCAGGGAGCAGGGCGCAAAGGTCAGAGTATCGATTCTGAGCGCCGGGTATGGTGTCGTGGAAGAGGGGCAGTCGATCGCTCCTTACGAGATGACGTTCAACACGATGAAGAAGAAGGAAAGCCAGGCATGGGCAACCATGCTGGATATCCAGAAAGGCGTCCGGGAAGTTCTGGATGCGCCATCGGATATGACCCTGATTCTTTTGGGCGATCGCTACCTGCAGGCGTGTGAATTTGCTTCCATCACGTCGCTGCACTCGCCCACATGGGCATTGTGCGGCAAGGGTTCCATCAAACGGTTTTCGCCGGCGTTCCAGCTGGTGCTGCTCAGGCAAAGCCACACCGGGCAGTTTGGTGCGGCAATGACCAATCTGAAAGGCCGTATCGCGGCCCGGATATTGGAAAACTTCCACCTTGGGCCCGCCGAAGCAATCCGGCAGGCATTCATGCAAACGCTGGCGCCGGCAATCGCCGAGTCACTTTTCTAACCGCAGTTTCGCCCTCGATCTTTCACAGATCGGGGGTTTTTTATTGGCGGATGTGCTTGCGCGCCAGTGTTACGCATTTCATTCAGCAAACGCTAATCCGGCCCACCCGGAAACCTCTCAACCCCACCACACAACAAGGGATCTATGAATACGCAATACACCGTCGCACAAATCGAAGCAAATGGCGTACAGGCCAGCGGCACCTTCTACGGCACTCATCGCCAGGGTTGGATCATGGACATGGTCAATTTCGTGGACTACGCCGGGTATGCCCAACTGGTCATTCCGGCGGAAGAAGCCACTGACTTAGTGCTTGGCGACTGGTCGCAGCGCACGACGGAAGTCGATATGTTGCATGCAGTCATCCAGTTCAAGCGTGCAGTGCAGTTCCCTCGGTTCGCCATGAAGCAAGGCGAGAAATGGGGATTTGTGATGTTCAGGAAATGGGCCGACGCCGTCAAAGCGATTCAGGCGGGGGAGCGGTTTGCTTTCGCCGGCGGCCAGTGCCTGGCAGAAGACGTTGAGCTGGTCTACCTCGGTCCAGGTAACGCGGAATATTCCCGGGCAGCCGGCTATATCCAGTAACCGCATGCGTAGCGCCACAGCCCCATAAATGTAGTCTATTGCCCACGGTCAAAGATCGTGGGCTTTTCCTATTCTCCTTTAAGAAAAGACGGGTCGTAAAACCGGAATAGAAACCCCGGTGCTAGAGAAATAAGCCTCGGCTCGCCGTCAGCATTTAAAACTCTGCCCGTTCACCTTGCTGGTTTCGTGACTAGTGGTTCTGTGTCCGAACTGCCTTATTTGTTACCGAGGCGCGATAGGCAATATGCGCTTTCGTACGGAGGAGACCAAGAGGCACTGAGACGCCAGCATGCTGAAGAAAATGCAACATTAATCTTTGCAATGTTTCTTTTACGACAATATAATCAGAGGATGTTTTTGAAAGGAAATTAGTGCGATATGAGTAACTGGAATATGAATAATTTTCAACATTCGGAAGCAGAAGCAGACGCAGATTTTGCGGCCGCAGCTGCACATCAGGCACGGCATGCAGTAAATGAATGGCGGCAGCATGCAGCAGAGCTAGAAGCGAATCACGACAAGGCAATGCTTGAGATGATCGGTAGGGTTAAAGGCCATGAAGTATTAAAGTTTGCAGCTTTAAAAGAGTTGGAGCGTTTTGATCCGAGTAATCAGCTACTAGACCCCGAATATCGCAAAAAACTTTTCGACACTACGCATAGTGCGGAAATTGCCCGTATCTTGGATGAGCGCAAAGCCGAAGCAGAAAAAAAAGAAGCCGAACGTCAAGCCGCTTTTAAATCAGCCAGGAAAAAGAAACGGAGCAAGCTAACCACGTTCTTTATTATTGCACTGTTTTGCTTCCTAGTTTACATGAAAATAGAAGGATATTTTTGACCAAAAAAAACCGGCTATTTTGCAGGCGTCCTGTTGTCCGATGGGCGTTTTCCTGCAAGGCGGAAGCCGGCCAATGCGGAGTGCAAGAATAAGGAAAGATCAAGATTCTTGGACGTCCATGCGTTCCCCTATAGTCTGTATGTAAGAATAATTTACTGGTTTTAACCGTTAAATGTATGAACTTAAAACGGGTATAACTAATAAAAGTGTAATTTTCTAAAGTGGCCACGCCTTTCTAAGCGCCGCCAAATCGGTTCGCAACGACCTGACAGCATCCAGTTCGGCCTGAAGGGCCGGGATTGTATAAGGGATCGCTTTTTGCTCCGGTGAGGTTGGCAAACCAACCACATTCACGACTTGCTGCCTGGTCGGTTCGACCCCCCAGCGACCATGGACAAGTTTGTTTCGACACTCCCGCATTCTGTCTGCCGCATCAAGCCAGCGCGTGTGCGCGGTGAACGCCTCAGGCAAAGCCGCATATTTACTCGCGGCCTGTCTTTCGAGCTGGCGGAGCTTTTTATTGAAATTTGACTGGTTGTACTCAGTCGTCAGTTTCTCCAGCTGTTGCCCATCTCCAGCCCATACCACCATCATCCCCAGTTCCATATCCAGCCTGGAGTATTCGAACAACATATACCCGAGGATGGACGCGGCTTCGCGCTCCAGCCGCTCATGTTCTGCCTCAATTTCGATTCCCGTCCAACTTCGCATCGATCTCATTTCCCCTTGACGTTTTGACTGACCCTGTCAGTCCAGCCTGCCTCATGCATTCCTTTGTGAGCCATTTCAAAGGGCACGGCCAATCCCTGGCATCTGCCAAGGCCCCCTATACCGATTTACTTTACAAGGACTTTTAACATGCGAGCAACCATACTCAACGATGTTTCCGTCGAATCGATGGAGCAACGGATCAGGGCCGACGGTTACCGAATACTGCGTTCTGACCTGCGGGGCTATTACTTCGAAAAGGATGACCACGCATCGGAGGATTACTCGATCCGTGACGACGCTGTTCGCGCCGGCCACGAGCACATGAACCGCAATCCGACCCAGGGCAGTGTGCCTGGCACCGACGAAAAGCAGGAATGGACCCCGGCGTACTCCCGTTGGCGGCATGGCGGCTGGTACGTCGACAACGTGCGTTATCCAAGCGGCGCATGTGGCTGCGTGAGTAATAACTATCCCGACAAGAAATGGCGGATCGCCTGCGACAGCCGTCGTAATGACCTCGACGGACCCGGCGACTATACCTTCGCTTCCCGCGACGCAGCTGCCAGGGCCGAGCTTGCACTGGCTAACGCCTTGCCCGTACAGCCCTAACCGACTGCCCAACCAACAGCCCGCACTTTCCTCTTCGAGGATTGTCGCGGGTTTTTTCTTTGCCGCTTCGATTGTGCCTTCCTGATTCCTGTTCTGCATTTCCTTCTGCAAGCGTAAATCCGGCACCTGCCGGCGCAGTGAAATTCACTTCACATAAATCCTCACCTTCAGGAGCAAAAGCATGAACATGAATGAACCCGAGCTGTTTTCCGGCCAGCAGAACCAATTGTCTGTCTTTACCCCAATCGACGCGCTTCTTTCCGAGTACCGCAAGAACCGCATAGATTTGGAACGCATTGCTGCCTACGTCGCCAATGAAACCGGCGGCGTCATGCGGTTTTTCATGTGCGGTGCGCAGGTTGAGCATCAGATCAGCAGCATCAGCGCAGCCAGCCTGTTTGCAATCGAGCCGGCTGTGCGCGCGCTCGATGCAAGCTTCTGGGCCCGGGCAATGGCACTGACCGATGTCCTCGAAACCATGCCTGCAGAAAAACGCATCGCATGGAACGAACAGATCCGAAGTCACAAAACGCCGGCGTTTGAGCCGGATTCGGTCAAGTCGACCATCGGCGACCTGCTAGCCCAGCGCTCGCAGTTCTTTGCCGAGCGCGTCGATGGCCTGTTTCGCGCCTTGTCGGGCGAACATGTAACCAACGCGCCAGAAGGGTTCGGTAAGCGCATGATCGTCGCGTACCTGCGAACCTCATACGGCACGTTGAACTACGACCGGGCAAACTACATTCATGATCTTCGCGTCGTCATAGCGAAATTCATGGGACGGGATGCACCTTTTGGCAACGTAACGGACGACGACTTGAGAAACATGTACCGCAATGGCCAGTACGGGGAGTGGAAGAGCTTCGATGGCGGTGCGTTTCGCATGCGGCTATACATGAAAGGGACGGCCCACCTCGAAGTACATCCTGACATTGCCTATCGCCTCAACCAGGTGCTGGCGTGGCTGCATCCGATGGCTATTCCGAGCAAGTTTCGAACGAAACCGGCACGGGCGCCAAAGGACTTCACCATGGTGCATGACCTGGTGCCGTTTGAAGTTTTGGCAGAACTGTCACGGGGCAAAGTCGACAGGACAGGAAAGGTTCTGTCATTCTGGAGCACTGATGTCAAGGCGAATCATCGAACTGTGCAGGTCCTGCAGTACCTTGGGGGCGCACCGAGCATTAGCATGCGTGAATGGTCGTTCGACTATCCGATCCAGGCGGTGCTGGAGGAACTAATGCGGACCGGCCGGATTCCCGACCAGAAAACCCATCAGTTCTACCCAACGCCAGCATGCCTGGCATCGATGGTGGCTGACCTGGCTGCCATTGGCGAGAACGATACGGTGCTGGAACCCAGCGCAGGCCTTGGTGCTATTGCCGAGCACCTGCCGAAGGACCGCACGACCTGTGTGGAGATATCGAAACTGCATTGCACGGTTTTGGAAAGCAAGGGCTTCAACACGGTATGCGAGGACTTTCTGCGGTGGAATGCACCAACGAAGTTTGACTGTATCTGCCTCAACCCTCCATTCAGTGAAGGAAGAGACGCGGCCCACGTTCTAAAAGCCACTACCTTGCTAGCGTCAGGAGGCAAGATCGTCGCCATTCTCCCGGCCGGCCGTCGCAACAAGACGCTGGTGGAAGGCTGGACACACGAATGGAGCGAAGTCTTCGACAACCGCTTCGAAGGCACACAAGTCGCTGTTGTAATTCTTGTGCTGACAAAAGACTAACAGGGACTGGCTTCTACGCCTTTCCTTGCCAGGTCATTTCTTAACCCACACGCCCCGGCACTCATTTTTGAGTCCGGGGCTTTTCAATTATGGCGCAGGCAGCACCGGTGTGCTTACAAGTCCCCGTTCGCCATCTACCCTACACGCCAATCTAGTTTAACCTCAACAGGAGTAATCTCAATGCAAATCAACGCTACCAACGCAGTCGTCCTCGATGCAAAGCTATTGGAAGGTTTCGATAAGGCTGCTGCTGCTTATGTTCCGGCTATCGATGCTCCTCGCGATGTAATGACTGTGCCGTTCAGCGAGGTGCCAATCAATGGTGAATTCTTCGACCCGCACTGCGGCGAAGTATTCGTCAAGGTCTCGCAAACGCGTGCGCAGATGGCTTCCAGCGGCTCGGACCCTGGAGGACCGGACAGCTTCAGTCCAGATGAAATGGTTGAAGTGACGCGCGTCGCTGTTCTCGAAGGTGCGTAACGTCAGCTTTCTGTGATTGCACACCTGCACAGAGTGCAATTTGTCCCCAAAGCCCTCGATCATTTCGAGGGCTTTTTCTGTCCCTCTTTGTTTTTTGCTTCTGTTTTTTCTTCCGTCGCCGTGTAAATCATCTCTGTCCTGTCAAGGCAACCAACTGCCTTCTTTCACAGGAGTGATCATGTTTACCAACGCAGCCAGCCACACTGAAAAGTATCAAACGCTTCAGCTCTTCCGAATGGAAGACATCACCATGTCGCTCGATGAACGTGTGGCTTCCGCAACGGATGTCATTCTGCAGTTGTTCGAAGAAGGGCGGCCAGTAGTCATTGCAACATCGTTCGGGAAGGATAGCGCGACTGTCACGTCGATCGTCATGAATGCCGCAAGGGACTTCGCCGCAGCCGGTGGCAAGCCACTGGTGGTCGCTACATCAAGCAACACTCTTGTTGAAAATCCGGAGGTACACGCCATGGCCAAAGACGAGATGGGCAAGCTCCATGCATACGCCAGGGCACACGGCATCCGTTTTTTTGGGAAGTTCGTTACGCCGCAACTGTTGTCGACCTTTCAGGTAAAAATCCTGTCGGGGCGGGGCATTCCAAGCTGGGCTTCAGGGGGAAATGACTGCACCGTTGATCTCAAAATTTCCGGACAGAAATCGTATCGGAAAAAGTTGTTTCGCACGATTTCGCAGAAGGGAATGCCCGAGCCAGTCACATGCCTTGGCATGCGTATTCAAGAGTCTGAAGTCAGGGCTGCACGAATGAAGGCGAATGGTGCGCGGGCCGAAACGCCGGTGCGCAACAAAGATGGAGAGCTTGTTCTTTGTCCGGTCAGTTACTGGGCTGAGGATGAAATTTTCGAGTATCTGGGCGAGTGCAGCTCGGGCTTGCGCGAGGCCTACTCGGACTTTAAAGAAACGTTGCGCATCTACGCGCACTCGGCGGGGACGTCGTGTGCAGTAGTGGCGCAGAGTATCTACGAAGGCAAGCAGAAGAAGGGCGGTTGCGGTGCCAGGCATGGTTGTTTTACTTGCCTCAAAGCCGAAGACAAGTCGCTGGCCGCCATGATCGCTTTGGACTCCCGGTACCAGTACATGCGAGGCCTCAATCGATTAAACAGTTATCTCCGGGCTATCGAAAAGGATTGGAACAGGCGGCATTGGGTTGGAAGGACGATCGAGGAAGGCTACATCATGATCCAGCCCGATACGCTGCACCCGCGTGAAGTGCGCAGCCTCACCCGCTACATGATGCAGTTGGATCATGACGAAGGCTTACGCGCTCGCCGTGCAGGGGAGTCGCGGAAGTTCACGCTGCTTCCTCTGGAAATGATGATCGCCATTGACGCTTTACAAAGTCTGAACGGTATCTCCCGTCCCTTTGCCATATGGGATGATTACCGCTCGATCTACGACAAGGGCATTCGGTACGACATTCCTGATGTCGCACCGTTCAAGGAAACACCTCTTCCCGATGCAAAATTTTTGTATGTCGGAAAGGAGTGGGACACCAGTGCGCCAGACTCTGCCTGGACGGGGTTACGGGATGCCTATACCGAGGCGCTGACTGAGGGAAGTGGCTGTACCCCGGAGCTACGTATCCTCAAAGACGGCACCGCGGTGTGGGATGTTGAAACCGACCAGTCGTTCACGGTCGATCAGGAGTCTGCAGTCATGCTGCTGGATTTCGAGATGGAGAACATGCTGGCCATGCATGACGCTTCCTACAACAGGGGAGGGATCACGCAGGCCTACAAGTTTTACCTGCAGTATGGGGTCATTAAACTGTCCCACGCGCAGGTAGCCAAGCACGACGAAGTGCTGCGTCGTTCTGCGTTCAAGGACCGCCTCGGCGCAACCCTGGACTATGACGTCAACGCACTGCTGGAGAAGGCTATCCCTTTCAACCAGCTTCCCGAGGCAGCCCGGCAAGTCTGGGCAAACAAAGCGACGAGCAGCTCCGCACAGACGGAGTTACTGCTCGCTGCTTAATGTCACACCCGCGCCCTAGTCGAAATTCGACTAGGGCGTTTCTTTTTGCCGGAATCAGCAGGCGCATGGAAAAAGCCCGCACATCTGTGACTTTTCAAAATAGATGCGACGTTTTGGTAATTGAACCAGATTAGCTCACTGGAACCATGTGCCCTTTTTCACATCTATGTAGACTCGGAAGTCCTGGTGCGATCTGCCACAGTGCAGAAAGTAAACCGGTGCGTTGAGGTGCTGCTGCGACTTGAGCCAAAAGCCGTCTTCTTTTAGCTGCGGGATCGTGCACTTGCCTGCCACGAGTGTTGATCGCACGGCCTTGATGTACCCGGCGCGGTACTTCTTAAAGTCTTGCGACGCTTGGATAAGGTCAGATATCTGCTCATCCGTGTAGACGGGAGCTTGGACTTGAACCGATTCTGCAGGGGGAGTTGGAGTAGACAAAGGTGCCACTGAAGTCTGCGATGCTGAGGTGGAAGCAATTTTTGGTTGGATAACCTCTGCCACAACACCAAGTGCATATAGACCGCCAAGAGAATAGGCGGTCATCCGAAACCATCTTTTCGACCAGAGTTTCCCAAGTACGAAGCCTAGAGAATAACCGCCGGAATCCAGACGTTGGGTAGGCACTGGTTCAACGGCTTGGACGGATTGAAATAGTTGCTCTGTCGGTTCGGGAAAAAGGAAGCCGCAGAACCGGCATTTCAGCGCTGCGGCTTTGACTGTCTCCGCGCATTGCGGACAGGTCTTGGTGGCACCTTCGTCTGCTGGCCGGTCGGCCTTCGCGTACGTAACTGTTAGCGTACCTGCCGGCTTCACAATTATCATGTACACGAAGATCACGAAGCCAATTAGAATGAAGCATAGTGCAAGGGCAGCCAGGAACGACAAACAGCCGTATGTACCTGGTGCATAAGTTTGCGAAATCGGATGAAACCCTTGCGCAGCCATCTTCTCGGCGTCACGGCGGAACTCTTCCATCGCGTCGCGTTCACGACCTTGGTATGTCTTAACAACGGTCTGCTGCTGCATATTTTTTCCGATTCGCACTTAAATATTGCTCTAAATTATTGCATAAATTCAATATTAAAGGGCGGATTTAAGAGTGCGGCCTCTGCTTCCGTTCTTGAGTCCGATTCCGCGTAAGTGTCATTGCATAGTGTCACTTATCTTGTTGTGACTTTCCGAAATAGACGCGACGTTTTGGTAATTACTACGATTGCGGGCAGCGTAATAGGGAGGTGCCATTGCCTCTCGCTGATTTTCACTAGCGGCGATGAACTTCCACTTTCGGCCAAAAGCAGACAGTTGACTTAAGCCAAGTCATTGCAAGCCGATTTATGGTCCATTAACAGTGTCAGAGCCAGCTTACGCGAATTGAAGCCGAGTAACGTCACATAAAGGTTTGCCATGCTCCTTGAGAAAATACAACTGCTAAAACCGAATACAGTTATACCAAAACCGGAAGCTACCGCGGATTTCAAGATCAAAGGCTGGGGTACTCGCAGGGGAGAGCCAGCCCTAATCTATAGGATTCCCAATCACAAGAGCCCAGGAAAGATTCTGGAGAAGGGCATTACGATCAGCGAGTTTGAAGGAGCTTATGCCGAAATAATGGCCAGCGGAGAGCTAACTCGTGCTTGGTTCAATTCTGTACTCGGTCGTTGTGCCCAAGAGGGAGCCTGCAATTTCACTACGATAGGTGGAATCTTCGAGCTGCTTGGGCTTGCGCGCTATTCGGGTCGAGGATCATATACTTTGTATTGAGTATATTGACAGTGCAGATTAAGAGCTCAAGGTTTGAATTTGTAGGTTTAAGCTGAATGTGTAGATATGCGATCTGGAACCATCACTGAATATTTTAAATATCTTCAGTCACCGCTGAAAAACCCACGTTGGTCATGGGGGGCAGTGCGTTTAGCTGACCAAGCGCTGTTTCTACGCATCTGGGGCGATGAGTTCGTGGTCCGTGGCAAGACGCGATTTTATAGAATCACGGCATATGAGGTGTTCAAGTATAAGCCGAGCGACCATGGCTGGATTGAGCGGCAAGAGCACCTTAAATTGCTACAAAACTCCTTCCGAAATGCGCCGACATATATGGTGATTTGCACGGCTAAGGATAAGAAAGCCGAGCCACGCACGATCGCCGACTATGACAAAACTACTGTATTTCTTGGTGGGGAGCTCATTCAAGAGCATGGAGACTGGTGGCTTGAAGCCAAGAGCCGGATTCAAGCGTCAGAAGTTCGCAATACCAGCTCATGCACTTGAGGATGCACGCGAGATGGTAAGTCTAGTAAAAGCGCACAAGCAACGGCTCTAAGCAGGGTTGAGTGGCTGCAATGGGTCGGGTACGGTCCTAATCACGCTGGCACCCGGCCAGTAGCGGAAATGAGATGCCGAGCGGCTGCAATGCTGTTTACGCGCCCAAAGTATGGTGAATGTTGCTGGCTACGGCGGTTTGGTATAATTGCGAACATCGCACAAGTCGATGCGAGCTGCCCACCTAGGCTCATCTGGTTCGCCGGAACGACGCGTCTTTCTTAATTCTGCAAACGTTTAACTCATGGTTTTGCGGGTAGCGGCAGTGGGCACTGCTTTTCCGCGTTAAGCCTTGGAGAACGCATGCAAACCAACACTATCAGCGCCACTGCACTGGAAAAGCTTAAACAACTGGCCAAGCAGTACCGCGACACAACCGGCCAACCGCTCGCAGCAGCTTTGGAGGTTGTCGCTCAACAAGCTGGCTACTTTAGCTGGAAGCAGGTCACCGTGCTAGCCAACGGCCACAAAGCTCCCCTTATGCCTGCCAACCACAGATGGCAAGGCCACTACGTGTCTAGCGCCAAGTTCCGGAAATCGCACAGATGCACAACGGTAGAGGAGCTTTGCGAAGTGCTCGGCGGTGTAGAGCCGGTATTGCTGCGCGCCCGCTGCCATGAATCCAGTCCTGGTGCTCGCTGTCTGTGTGAACTCGATCCGTTTGTCACAGCCAAGCGCGCTAACGTGGCCATCGACATCGGCGACAAATATGATTATTGGAGCTATCTTTACCAGCTCGACAAGCCATATTCCGGCGTCAGCATAGTCAACGTTCGTATCCACTTGGGCCTAGGTTCTCACGGTCACTATCTAAATGAGCATTTACTCGACAGCAGCAATGCTGATCGCAGCAATGCACTAAATCCCAACAACGACGCCCATCACCACGCCGCTAACAACCGTGCGAACCAGCTCAACCCCAATAACAAACGTTTTTCGCGGTGACGGTAAAGAAGAGCCTGCTACCGGTTGGCACTGGATAAGACTTGAGCAGTTGAGATCCAAGTGCCAACGACTGCTATGAGTCGGAAGCAGCCGGTCATGGTCCCGATCCCTGGCACTGTCAGTGGCGTCACTTAAGTTTTCATGTCAGGGCGAGGTCTCGGTCACAGCTATTTCGACATCCCTATGGGTCAGTCGCAGCTATTCAGCGAAAAATCGTCGCAGCTATTAGCAAAATCAGGTGGGTGCAGCCCGGCACCGCAGCACCTTGCGTCGCATTAATTTCAGAAAATCACAACATCGCGGGCTTGATTCAAACAGCATGGTTACTCACTCATTCCCGCTCTTGGCTGCTTTGCGGCGCGAAGATGCAAAACCCAGCAGGCCCAGGCCCATCAGTGCGATGGTGGCTGGCTCGGGAACGGCGGCCGGAGGAGAGATGATGCCCTTTGTCACATCGACATTCAGCACTGCTTTGTCGAAATAGAAATTGCCGGCTGTTGCTTCGACAAATACGTTGATCGCACCGTCTGCCCTGAAGTCGGTCAGTGCCTTGCTGTTGAAGGCCACGTCGCTGACGACACTACCTGACTGCGCATTGACCCAGTACGACACAGGAATAAAGCCATACAACAATTTGATATCCCAGTATCCAGGGATGTCTGAAATGCTGTTGCCGGTTCCAATTTGGGTAGACGCCGATCCGAGGGTGATCTTGTAGCTTTCGTTGTCGCCGGCGGCATTGTCACGCAGGAAAACCGAGAGCACGGCAGAGTTGATGGTATCGATTGCCTTGTTGAAGCCATCCAGGGTAAAGGTGAAATTGGTCGAAGCACTGCCGTTTTTTGAAAGTAGGACGTCCGGGACAGCGTTATAGGTAATGACTTCTGCATTCGCAACTGAACCAACGCTGAGAATTCCGGTGAAGGCTGCGGCGAGTAAAGCATTCTTAATGATGTTCATTGTGTTCCCCTGGTAAGTTTGCCTCAGTGTGAGACCTTGATTACTCTATAGCAATGTTTATGCCAGGAAACTATTAATCTTTTCAAAACAGTTGCTTATGGGATACTTTGCAGGTTATGCATGAAGTCTGATTTAGCATTGTGTAAATATTTTCGACATGCAACCATGTTCGCAACGAGGGCTATGCGCCGTAGCGCGGACGTATCGAGCAAATCGACTTCTCGGTGAAGCTTGCCCACTGTTGCCACCATAAGTGCTAAAGTAGAATACTTTCCTTCAATCAACTTTATCCGGGGCCAATGGACATCATCAATTTGCTAGAGCGTGCGGGCTTTGAGACCGAGGTACGCGAGAAGTGGACGGCCGTCATCGACAGAAGGCCGGAGTTCAGGGTTCGATTCGGCTCGCCGAGGATTGGCAAGGTACAGAAGGACCGGTTCTACATTACGCCTGTGGCACTGCACAGTGCTGCCGAAACCCTAATCACCGGCGCTGGGCATGAACTTCACCACTTGCCGTCAAGCGACAGCAATCGAAACGCGGTCTACCCTGGTTTCAGCATCGCTGGACGTAGCGAAGAGGAACTGGACAGGTTCGTTGCCGTCTTGCGCACGGTGGTCAACAGCCACCTCACCCAGACTGCCTGATCGCCGCGTGCAGACCGCCACACTGACCGGACGAGCTGTGGCAACCCCTGTCTCGCTTTCCTAGCACGCCGTTACACCGGTAGCGTCCTGCGGAGAGTGGGAAGAGTTTTAACCGGCTCTACGCCGCTGGCAGCAAAAAGCAAAGTCCTCGGCTGCCATTTCACCGGGGGTTTCTTTTTTGCGGCATTCATTCATCAATCGAACGGCAGCAGGAATTCCCGGTAAAACCGCTGCCCGTTAATCGGGTCAGCCTTCGAGATTTCTGCATGGACTTCCCGAATTAAAACGGGCGGCTGGGACAAATCACCCCAGCCGTCGAGAATTTTCTTGTTGGCGTGAAGATTGAACGGTGCCCACTCGCGCGCCAGGCGCTTTGCCTGTTCCTTCACAAGATCGTTCGGCATAGGCATGAAATCGGTTCGCATCTGACTGCGAACGCATGCGCTGAAGTTGGGGAGCTATTGAAGATAGCAGAAATGCCTCGTCAAAAGAAAGGGGGCTGTTCTGGCAATACTAACTTCAGGCCCAGAGAACGCTCTTACAGCACCAGCGTAAGCACGACCATGGTGCCGATGCCGATCGTGAACAGCTGGCGCCGCTGGCCCTCATCGATCCGCAGGCCGCGCTTGGCCAGAAAGGCTTCCACGACGGTGAAGCCATCGAACGGGGGAAGGGGAATCAGGTTGATGGCCGCCAGCAGCAGTGATCCTTTGGCGGCGATGAGCGTCGCCCATGACGGCACGATCCAGTAGGCCAGCAGCAGAAATAGCCCGAGCAGGATGGATGCGATTGGACCGGCAGCCGCCGCAATCGCCCGATCACGAAGCGAGGCCTTGGCGTAGTCGTCGCTAACGGCCATGCCGATGAAGGGAAGCAAACGGATTTCTTCTTGTTTGGTAGAAAAAAGAAGGGGGCCGGTGCCGATGACAATCTTGTCGACCCGCATCCCCAGCCGGCGCATGGTCCAGGCGTGACCATACTCATGGATCACCAGGAGAAAGGTGAGGATGAACCAGATCAGGCCAAAGCCCAACAGCAATTTCAGAATAGTCACGTCGTTCCTTCAACCCTTTTCACTATGCCCAGCATTCTCACGCCGGCCGCGGCGAGCCATCTTCGTTTCACTCAAACGTTGTGCGATTAGCAACATGTTATATGAGAAACAACTCTATTGCTCGAAATTAAAGGCCTTGTCAGCTTATTAGATTCGGCTCGGATCAAAAGGAAGCGGAATCGAGCCTTGCGGAAAATAACCCTGATACATATACTGGATAAAAATACAGTTATTTCCAAGGTTCAATGTTTACTCGCAACGTCGTCAACCTGGCCGAGATACATACCCTCGTCCCCGTCATCTGGCCCCTGAAATCCGCCGGCTCTTCAACCATTCCCGCCTTCAGGGTCAGATGTCCAGCCGGCTTCCCGTCGCCAGCTGCGGACTATTGTGAGAGTGCGCTCGACCTCCACGAATATCTCGTCAAACATCGCGCTGCCACATTCATTTTCGATGTTTGTGGTGACTCAATGAAAAATGCAGGGATTTTTGACGGCGACAAAATTGTGGTGGACCGGGCGGTCGAAGCAAAAAGCGGCGACATCATCGTCGCAATCCTAAATGGAGAGCACACCGTCAAGCGGGTTTGGATTACGCCCACAGGCATTGAACTAAGGCCCGAGAATCATCTTTACCAAACCATCCTGTTGAAAGAGGCTGAAGAACTAATTGTCTTCGGGGTGGTAGTCGGCGTGGTTCGCAAGCTGACATGAAGACGCATTTGGCGGCCGTACCCATGTACGCGCTGGTCGACTGTAATAACTATTACTGCAGCTGCGAAAGGATATTCAATCCGCGCCTTGAAGGACGACCACTTGTCGTTTTGTCAAATAACGACGGCTGCGCAGTGGCGCGCAGCCAGGAGGCGAAAGACTTAGGCGTGAAGATGGGGACGCCCTGGTTTCAATTGAAAGACCTGGTGCGTCATCATCGCCTGATCGGGCTTTCTAGCAACTACACCCTCTATGGCGATATCAGTGCGCGGGTCGTGCAAGTCCTGAGCCAATTTACGCCGGATTATGAGATGTACAGCATCGATGAGAGCTTCCTAAGGGTCGACCGGATGCAGCTTTTGTGGCCCAGCTTTACGACGATGGGACATGCCATCAGGACGCGTGTGAGGCAATGGACCGGCATCCCGGTCTGTGTCGGACTCGCGCCCACGCGCACTCTCGCCAAATTAGCGAACCACATCGCAAAAAAGAATCCGCAGTTTGGTGGCGTCTTTGATCTGACCGCTTATCCCTCTGCCGACCTCGACAAACTTCTATCATCCATCGATGTCGGCGAGGTTTGGGGAGTGGGGCGGCGGATTGCAGAGAAGCTGCAGAACATGGGAATTCAGACGGTACAGGACTTACGCCGTGCTTCCCCGAAGATGATTCGATCCCATTTCTCGGTCGTCATGGAACGTACTGTCACAGAGCTGCAAGGCACGCCTTGCATGGATCTGGAAGAAGTGGCGCCTGCCAAGAAGCAGATCATCTCCTCCAAGAGTTTTGGCATGATGGTGGTGACCCGCGAAGAGTTAATGGAAGCCTTGGCGACCTATGTCACCCGCGCGGCCGAAAAGCTTCGCGCTCAAAACTCTGTGTGCGGCGTGCTACAAGTTTTCGTTCACACTAATCAGTTCCGTCCAGAAGACCCGCAGTACAGCAACGCCGTTACGATTCCGCTTCCCTATCCGACCTCGGACACGCGCAAGCTCGCCGCGGCGGCGGCCATGGGACTCAGGGCAATCTACAAAAATGGATTCATGTATAAAAAGTGCGGTGTGATGCTACTCGACCTCACGCCGGCTGGCGTAATTCAGCGGTCGCTCTTCGATGCGGTAGAAGAAAATTACCAGCATTCAGCCACCGTAATGGCTGCGCTCGATGGTATCAACAGTCGTTTCGGCCGCGATACCTTAAAGGTGGCTGCAGCAGGCATCGCAAAGCGATGGGTGGCACGGGCCGAAAACAAGACGCAGTGCTTTACAACCAGGTGGAGCGAACTGCCCAAGGCAATGGCGAACTAACGAGATGACGCGGCACAACCAGAATGGGAAAACAACATAGTTGGTATTGATATAAGCCTCATTGAATATAGTTACTTGTAACGGGCGGCATATTGCGAATATAATTCGTCAACGGAGAGGTAATCCGAGAAATCGTGCGGCATAAGGGCACTGCACACCTATAGGTGCGGGCGTGAAAGCGGCGTGGTTTCCTGGATTATCTCCTCTCAGTAGTAACCGGTTTTACCTTGCATGTCGGTTCGCCGACAATAATTCTTCCCGCTACAGGCAACTGTCGGCGGGTTTTTTTTAGCTAGGCGTATGCCGGTCACGTTTTTATGGCTCGCTGTGCGCCATCTCCTGGCACCACACAACCACTAGGAGATCGCAATGACTAACGATAATTTGCAGGACAACGATATGCAGAACCTCGAACTCGACTTCAACCGTGCATTCGTCAAGGGCAACCTGAAAAGCGGCATGAAGGCCATCGGCGCCAGCTCAAGCGACTTGTGGATGATCGACCCCGCATCGGTAAAAATCATCGAGGGCTATAACGTTCGTGTCCACGATGACGTCTGGGAGGAACGTGTCCAGGCGCTGATGCAGTCGATGATGGATGAGGGCTACAAGAAGGATTGTCCGATTTCCGTGATCGTCGTTCGAGAGGGCGATGAGAACGTCATCTACCTCAAGCGTGGGCATACCAGGCTTGAGGCTGTGCAGCGAGCCATCAAGCTCGGCGCACCCATTACGGCGATCTCGGCCGTGGCAACCCAGACAGACATGTCGGAAGAGGACATGATTGCCGACCTGGTGCTGAGCAATAATGGTGAAAAACTCTCGCCCTATGAGACCGCCATTGTCTGCAAGCGACTGGCGCGGTTTGTCGGTGACAGCAGCAAGATTGCCAGGAAGTTGGGGTTGTCCAAGCCCTATGTGGACGATCTGTTGCTGATGATCGACGGCCCGTTCGTTATCCGGGAATATGTTCGCAACCGAGTCATCACGGCGACCTTTGCAATCGAAATGTTAAAAAAGCATGGTGACAAGGCTGTTGAGGAGATCGAGGCCTCGATCGCTCGGGCCCGGGCAAGCAACAGCACGAAGGTCTCCGGCAAACATGCAGCTGGCGCAGTGTTGACGAAGGCGGTCAAGAAAGCTGCACCGCAAATGCGATTGGCCATCAACGAAGTCAAAGCCGATCCCGCCTACGCCCAGTTGTCGCAGGAGACACGGGCAAGAATCGACGCTGTCTTTCAATCGTTGAAGGATGCCGAAAGCGCCGAGGCATCATTGGCTACAACGCCGGATCTGGTTACACCTTCGACGAAGCAGGCGGCCTAGTTGCTGCAAATTCCATAACCCCAAGCCCGCTCTTGCAGCGGGCTTTTCTTTTTCCCTTTGGCTCTTTCCTGTTCGGTGTTTCGCATTTCCATGAGTCCGGCCTACCCATGAGGCCTTTTCTTTTAGGAGATGTAGAGATGGAACAAGTTGCCCTGTTTGTCACCAGCGATGCCTTCGATCCATTTGCGTTCGATAAGGTCATCATCGGATTTTCAGGCGGGAAGGACAGCATAGCCTGCGTGCTCCACTGTTTGGATCTTGGCATTCCCAAGGACCGCATCGAGTTGTGGCACCACGAAATCGATGATGGCGATACTGGCCAGTTGAAAATGGATTGGCCCTGCACGCATGGCTATGTAAAAGCGTTTGCGAACGCACTGGGCCTTCCGCTGTACTTCAGCTGGAGAGAAGGTGGCTTTGCGCGTGAACTCCTGCGGGAAAACGCATTGACCGCACCTACGCTGTTCGAGACGCCCCATGGCCTGATGAAGGCTGGCGGTATACGGGGAACACCTTCCACAAGGCGGAAATTTCCTCAGCAGTCAGCAAACTTATCAACGAGATGGTGCAGTGCAGCTTTAGAAATTGACATATGTTCAATGGCCATTGCCAACCAGGCGCGTTTCAACGGCAAGCGAACAATGCTTGTAACAGGCGAGCGTGCGGAGGAAAGCTCGGCCAGAGCGAAGTATCAAATTGCGGAGCCTCACAAGACCAGCAATGGGAAACGTATGGTATGGCAATGGCGTCCAGTCCACCAATGGTCGGAAAAAGAGGTATGGGCACTTCTGGAGCGGCATCGCATCCGGGCGCATCCCGCTTACTTTCTCGGATGGTCGCGGTGCAGCTGCATGACCTGCATCTTCGGCTCGCCGTCCCAATGGGCAAGCGTGGCGCAGATTGCTCCGCGCAAGGTCATCCAGATCCGCCAGCATGAGAAGGACTTCGGCGTAACGCTACGGCGTGATGGTGACATCGACAAGGCGATCGTACGCGGCACGCCCTATGCGATGGATCAGGAGCATGTTCGGGTTGCGATGACCGAGGATTATGACCTGCCGATCTTCATGGAGAACTGGGTGCTGCCGTCTGGCGCCTTTGGTGAAGCTGCAGGGCCCACTTGACTGCTTCACATAACAATCACCCACCCGCGCCCCTTGGCGCGGGTTTTTTTTGGGGAAAGCCACTCGATATTTCGGGTTTTTCCGACAGACCGCCGGTGGTCACACGGAGAAAATCGACCCAGAGCGGGCATTTACATCGGCTCAAGGAATGCTTACTTCCTCAAATAAGTAAGGCTATTCAGATTTACTTACGCCCATGAATAGCAGCATTGTGAGGCACCCTAGAAATTTATGCTTCCTTAAACATCTCCTTTTCAGTTTTAGTTTTTACATCATCGTATATTTTCTTTCGATAATTTGCATCCAATAGATTATTAGATGGATCCATCTTCTGAATTTCAGTAAGTGCTTTGTCTTTCAGGGCCGCCTGTGCAGCTAGGGCACCAGATTTGTCTACGACAATTAGACGCAACTCGTCCAACTCCTTTTGCAATTTTTCAGCGTGGGCTTTCCACTGGTTAATCGCATTATTATGGTGCCCAATGCGTGCAGCCAATTCATCTGCGTCGGCTTCAGCTTCCGTGCTCCACATCCCGTGTGTTTTTTCCATCAAATTCATTTACTTTCCTTTAGTATTCGCTTACCGCTATCTTCTCATTTTTGTAACAAGACTAATGGAAGCCTGATCGATTTTTCCTCAGCCTACAAGTAGGTGCCCACGGGAAATGGTCTATCGAACGGCCGATTTTGGCCGAACTCGGACTTTAACAATCATATCAATCCTCATCAAATGATACCCTCGCTCTGCCGAGTAATTTCTTAAGTTCCGGACTTACTCGTTTCCCTTCCTAATCGCTGTGCGTCATCCCCTCTCATCAGGGGAACAAGTCTCCTGTTTTCTCAACACAATAAGGAGCAATGCAATGCAACGGGAAGCTGAAAATCTGGAGTTGTTCATCAAGGTCGCCGCCGACTCGATCGCGGAATTGCGCAAGGTCGATGTCATGCGCGTGCTCGGATCGAATTCGATGCGCAAACGACCGCTGGCAAATTACATCTGCCAGCACCGGCCGGATCTCGCACAAGAGGTCAGGGAAGTCATGGAAGAGGAGTTCGGGATTTTGGACTGGCGTGCTTCTGAAGCGTCAACGCCTGCCTAGCCCGGCGTCGTCCTTACGGAGAGGTCCTTGCGGGGCCGCGGCAGCGACTGAAGCTATTCGGCCGCTTCCGTTTCCCTGAAAGTCATTACACCGTATTCGATTAACCTCTCAGGAGATTCTCATGTCAACAGCAGTTTTCAAACCTCAGTTCGTGTCCAACTATCAGGGCGCATCCGACTATCGCTGGGCAGGATTGCGAGGCCGGATCACCTGGCGCGGGCTCAACCGGGAACACCAGGCGTTCTACCGCAGCCCTGATGATCCCCGGCTGCTCGGGACTGTCGTCAACGGTGCCGAACCAGTATCAGCGGAAATACTCGCTTTCTTTCAACGCAAGCAGGACGAGCTATTCGAGTTAATGCAGGATGCCGACAGGTTCTACCTGACTTCGCTGACAACAGCCAAGTGGTACCCGCATTTGGGGTGGGTACGGTGCGAACCAACGGCCAATAATTCTCCGGCCTTCTCATAGCATTCAATTCAACTATACGCCTCGGTCTTCCCTCCGAGGCGTTTTTCTTTTGTATTTTCATGTGGCGCATTTGATTGGGCCAGGCCAACGCAAGGCTTGCGTTCATCAACCCAACAGGAGTCAACAATGCCCCGTACCGTCGTCTTTACCCGTCCTACGCTGCTTCCATCGATCTTCCGGGAGCCATCCAGCTTCACGGAAAAAAACAGTGGCCGTATCACGCTCTATGCCATCGGTGTAGACAAGGATCGCCATGCTTGGATTGCCCGTATCGCCCGACCAGGTCTTGCCGTCATACCGGAGTTCTTTTCGGTGTACGTCTGGACGCATGACAAGGGCGAAGTCTGTGCCGGTGATTTTGCGACCGGCAAGGAAGCGCAGGCCTTTTCCGACCGGATCGCCCAGAAAACCGGGCATCTCCAGGTCCGCAGCGATGCCATCGTTCTGTATTCACCAAACGACCAAGGCTACTGGCACAACGAAGCGGGCTGGACCGGCAATCCGCTGGACGCCACTCTCTACGATTCAATGGACTTGCCGCCGGCTACCATCGCTGCGCTGCAGTTGTCCGCCCCAGGAACAATTGCCATTAGCTTGTTCGATGCTGAAATAAACGATACTGCGATTGAAACGCCGGCGCCGCAGGATCTATCCATAAAGCTTGCACAGGAGTTCGCCTTCGCTTAACCAACTCAACCCCGCATTCGATGCGGGGTTTTCTTTTTTGTTGATCCGCTTGTCGATTTAGGACGCGCTGTTCATTTCTGGCGCGTCGCACAAATTCCTACACTGAGTTCAGCAACTCGCTGACTTTCAATACTTTCAGCGTTCGATAGGATGCGACTGTCTCCTCCGTTCCCACCGAATGGATTCGAACCTGCCGCGATTATTCAGGCAGGTTTTTTTTCGACCAGGGATTGTGCGCTGCACATAGACACATAAGGGATTTCCATGCATTATCGCCCCAAAATCCAGACCTGAGAGCTGGGGACGAGAGAAGACAGGGAAACCCGCATCGGTATCGATCGCGGGTTTTTTCTTGGAGCGTTAAAAAAATGGGCAAAAAAAACCCACCGGCATAATCGCGGTGGGCTAAATCCATCCTTTGGGAGGGTGGAGGAGACAGGGCCACTATAGCCAGTTTCCTGGCATAAAGTAAATTTCAAATAGTCATATCAAACATACAATTTGTGAATGACAGTGCCGAAAGCTCGAACAGGAAAGCCGGCAAGAAGCCAGCTTGATCTGCCATTCCGGCACTACGCCCTTGCGGCGCAGGTCAACAACTGTCCTGGCTTAGGCGCCGAAATACAGGTCGCTGACGTTGCCGGCACGGCGGGACTGAGCGGACTGGATCGCTTCAGCGCGGACTTCCTGGCGGCTGCGATTGCTGGCCGCATAGACGGTGTCCTGGCCATCATGCTGGCGCTGGGCGATCGCACCTTGGTTCGCGGCTTGTGCCAGATCCTGGCGCACTTCTGCGCGGGTCTGGGTGGACTTGAAACCAGCGTCCGGTGCGACGAATTCGGTTTGTTGTGCAAAGGCGAAGCCGGCAACAGCAAACACGGCAACAGCGGCGATCAGATTTTTGACGTTCACGATTTTCTCCAAAGTTAATAGGTGACTCGGTCTCGGCGGTAAAAGCATGAATGCTGCTCGTCGGGTCCTGCCTCGCTGAGTCGCACCTGTTTGTCTGTGTGCTCATCGATGACTACATTCTATTGACTTTGATGAATGCAATAAACGGCGAAAATTACAATGCGCCATTTCATTATTTGCAATGATGATCGGGTAGGACTTTGGAGGGAGCAGGGCGCAGAAACCAAAAAGCCCACCGTGTTTAAGGGCGGGCTTCGTGGTCGCAAGTTGAGCCTTTCGGCTCTTTTCCTTCAACTCAGGAGAGGGAAATCGGTTCAGCTATTCTGTCTGGACGGTTTCTGTTGCGCGTCTCAGTGATTAGTATTAGACCGGAAATATTGGCGTGGTGCAAGGGTTTTTCTGGAAATATTTATACGAACTGTATCAAATAAATCTTTTATAAGTGCGTGTGGTTGTAAGTGCACTACGCGCATATCCCTTGGCAAAGTTAAATTCCCTTCGGGAGCGTGCTGCCGTGCACTCAACGTCCACACGACGATTTCAAGAATCTGGCTACTTTTGCCAGCCGCGCTCTACTGCGCTTCTATGTCTCCTTCGAGACTTCGATAATCTGACTACTTCTGTCAGCATCAACCACTACCCGGATCAGACATTTGTCTTTTCCGGGTTTTCTTCATTCGAAAGCTATCTTGTAAATCTCCAGCCTAACTTTTATCTGACAGCGTATGGGGCGTTCTGCATACCCTTTGCGAGTTGTACAAACGGCCGGTTATAACCAAAACAAGACTGTTTTTTGCAATGTTTCAAAAGGGCAAATATAATTTAAAGTATTGATCAAAAAAAGGAAGCAAAATGGCTGTAAATCTCGATCCATACCTCAGTTCCGGTCTAGCGGCAGTTGCGCAAGCTGAGGCTGCTGAGGCATGGAATTACGCTGATAATCAACGCGCAGCTGCGGATAGCTGGCGTCAGCACGCAGAAAGACTTCAACAGTCACTAGGTGCCCTAGACAAAAAGTTTGTAGAAAAATTTGGCTCCGAACATGCTCAAAATGTTTTGAAGCAGGCCGCTTTAACTGCGCTTGCAGAAGCTTGTCCGGACCATCCATTACTTAATCAAGACTATCGTACTCAAATCTATAATGCGGCGCGTGAGGAAGGTATGGCGAACCTGCTCACTTGGCGGAAGGAAGAGGCTGCCAGGAAGGAAAATGAACGCCTTGCTGCCATTAAAGCCGCGAAAAAACGCAAGTTCAAGCGCCAGCTTCTTATTGCTACTTTTCTAATCGTTTCTTATCTAATTCTAAATTTTATATTTGGTAAGTAATTCTTCCCCACCTTCGTCAAGTATGTTGGCGAAAACCAAACGACATATACAATGAATTACTTTCCGGATCAGCGGTTTGTCTTGTCCGGTGTTCTTTTTTCCGCTGCTTACAGTCTCTTGTGATGCATTTTCTTTGTGCCCAGTAACTAGGAGAACTGAATGCCATCCAATGATTCCGAGACCTATCATTTCGCTTCCGGTTCCGATCAGTCAAGGCGCTTTGACCCGCGCTCTCCCGTATGGGGAACGATCGGCTATGCAATTCTTTCGGCGATCGCCATTGGTATGGTCTTGTACCTCACCTTTGCAGCATAACCTCCACAGCCCGCCCATCCACGGCGGGCTTTTTTTGTTATTAGTGATGTATAACAACAATACAATGGAAGTAAAATGGCGATCTACATCACCTACACCAACACAAGAAAGGGAAGTTACATGGGCTGGATTTTTGTCCTGATCGCAGGGTTTTTCGGCTACCAGTATGTCGCTAACAGTCCGACCGTTACATCGGGCCTGCAAACGATGAAATCAGTGGCCAGCGGTCTGGAATCCGTTACCAGTACAGCAAAGCAGATCGCCGGCACCGGGATGGCCGAAGCGGGTCATGCGGCACAGATGCTGCCACCCGATGTCCGGTCACAGCTGCATAGCGCAAGTGAGCAAGTCACTTCCAATTTTCCCACGCGGTCCGGTTCCCCATCAGGCTGCGGCCAAGCTGATTCGCTTGGCAATATCAAGTACTGCTTCAACCAATAAAGTCAGCTGTCATTCACGATGCAAGCCCCGCCGGCGACCGCGGGGTTTTTTTATTCCCAGCGCGGCGCTGGCATCCCAGCGCGCAAAGCCAGGGGCAGCGTAGCAGCTTACGTTTTGATGTGTGCCATTCCCAAGTATCAGGCGAACAGTTTGCCTGCATTTCACCAACGAAGGAGTCTCACATGGCACATCAGAAAAATAATAAACCGCTGTGGAAGGTACTGGTTCTCGTCATGGCGCATATCGCCGTGGCTACGCTCTGGTTCATCGGAATCGGATTGGGCGCTTACGTCCTCTCCGTTTTTGTTGAATGGCTAACCCGGGAAACCCATGTTTCGCGGTTCGTCATCAAGGGGCTGGTCGGCCTGGAGAATTTTGTCGCAGTTCTGGACATCATTCTCTACGTCGTCTACCTCCTGTCTTCCACATATAACGAAATCAAGGAGTTTCTCAAAAATGAAAACAACGACACAGGCCCTGGTGGACATCGCGAAGAATAGCCCAAAGCTGTTTTTCGCTC
The DNA here is from genome assembly GCA_963522035.1 of uncultured Noviherbaspirillum sp. Lineage (GTDB taxonomy): Bacteria > Pseudomonadota > Gammaproteobacteria > Burkholderiales > Burkholderiaceae_D > Noviherbaspirillum_A. The sequence goes on from CAUQYP010000002.1 coordinate 64,269, forward strand.
CCTTAACAGGGGTCATCCAGGGTATCAAGTCCGAGTTTCACTGTAATAACGAAGCTGTTGCGGTCGATCCACTGCGCAGGACCTCCACGCTCTCGCGTCAATAACCGCCAAGCCCTGATTCTCTTCCGAGATCAGGGCTTTTTTCTTATTTCCCGCTTGATAACTTGCTGGCAATGGATTATTGTAGCGACGTGTATTATAAAAAAATGTTACGGAGTCCGAACATGTCCAAGCTGATCCAGGAAGTTCTCGCCATCGTCAAAGCCAGTCCGAGGCGCTACTTTGCCCCCGTCATCGGCGCAATCGCCGCCGTCCGTGCAGAGTGGAGCCGGGCCAGGCGCCAGGCATAAGCCGCACGCGCATGCCGGCCGGTGCCGGCAAACCAGTAGGAGAGCCTGCCCCGCAGGCTTTTTTTTCGCGCATCGACGCCGCTAGGCAGCCGCTGCAAAGCGGGTATTGCACGCTTCGCAGCGAACACGAAGTCCGGGCTTGCCCCAGATATTGATCTTGCAGCCGCAGACGTATTTTTTCCGGTTGCTGCCATCGGCCTTCTTCGCCGCCATGCCTCCGGTGCCGCCCGAGTGCGGCCGCTCGACATCAAGGCCACCATCTATGGGAGGGGCCGAATACAGCGGCACGACAGCAGCTGCTTCCCCCTCCTGCGTTGGCTTCGCTATACCGGGTGCAGCCACTGCCATATCTCCGTCGGCATGGACGCCACTGGCCGGCGTCGAAACGGGCGCTCCGGCTGAGGCGACTGTTACAGTCGTATCCGCCGCAAATTCGTACTCGCGAACCATCTGCACCGGGAAGCGATCGTACCAGACGATCACGAACGAGGTTTGCAGCAGTTCCTTGCACGCGTGGATGAACGGGCCGTCGGCCATGATGTAGTGGCTCATTTTCTCGCCAGTGGTTTTTCCACCAGGCGTGCCCGTATTGCTTGGCATGAGGCCGATCGCTTCCATCTTCGCTGCAAATTCCTGATCGTGATACCCGCGTCGTGGTGGGGTGCCAAAGCGGCGCTGCCACTGGTGAACCTGTTCGTGAACCAGCGTCGAGAGCACATCTTCCACTGGCCGGGTAGCGAAGTATTCCGGATTCAAGGCAATTTCATCGCTTTTCACCTGGTCGCGGCTGACGAATCGCTCAAAGCTGAAGTATCCCATCGAGCGTGACTTGCGCTGCAGCGTAAACAGGCATCCTGGCAGTTCGCCGCCAAACAGCCGGTGATTGAAAAAGTCGTATGCATGCGACAACTCGTCGTAATTCTGTTTGGTCGGCAGGTTCGTGGTGCTCATAAGGGCGATGGATTGTGCAATCCAATATGGGGAGACGTATTTTAAGCATACAGCCGGCGTAGCGACATTCGAATTGTATATTTATTCTGTATTTTACTTGACTCACATAACAGGTAATTCTAAGATTCTGCACGGAAACACTTTTGATACACATTTTTGCCTCCCATTGGCGGCAGCAAATTCAACCTCTCAGGAACCGCAACATGAAAAAGACTCTGCTCGCGCTGGCGCTGGCCATCACCTCACTGACCGCCGTAGCTGCCCAACCGGCCATGGACCCTGACACCGCGGCAGTGTTGAACAAGCTCAAGCAAAGCTATCCGTCGACTACATTCGGCAACATCGAGAAGTCGGCCCTGCCAGGCGTCTTTGAAGTCACGATGGGCAAGAACATCGCCTACACCGACAAGGAAGGGCGCTACTTCCTGTTCGGTAGCGTCTACGACATGCAGACCCGTCAGGATCTGACCGCACCCAAGCGTGAAGCGCTCAACAAGATCGATGTGACCAAGCTGCCGCTGGCCGACGCCTTCATGAGCAAGCGCGGCAATGGCGCTCGCATCATCTACGTCTTCACCGATCCGGACTGCCCGTACTGCAAGAAGCTTGAGCCGGAGCTGGCCAAGCTCGACAACGTGACGATCTACACCTTCATGTTCCCGATCGACTCGCTGCACCCGGACGCGCGCAATAAGGCCGAATCGGTCTGGTGTAACAAGGACAAGCAGGGCGCCTGGAACAACCTGATGCTCAACGGCCAGGTTCCGGAATCGAAGAAGTGCGCCAACCCTGTGGAGCGCAATATCGCGCTGGCGGAGAAACTCAACATCCGCGGCACCCCGTTCCTCATGAGCGCCGACGGCCGCTCCCTGCCGGGCGCAGCACCCGCCGAGAAAATCACCGCATGGCTGGAAGGTAGCCAGTAATGCATCCAGTGCGAGCAACCCTTCTGATCGTTGCCACGGCGGCGGCGATCCTGACCCCGGTTGCTCGCGCAGAGCAGCTGGGCACCTACGGCAATACGTGGGAAATCACCGAGCAGGATGGCGTTGAATCCATTAAGAACCGCCTGACCAAGATGGACAAGGGCGGCAAGATGAAGGAGTTCTGGGAAGACTACCGGGACAAGCAGCTTGATGGCGTCAATAATCCGCAGCCGATTCCTGGCATTTCTAAAGTCAGGGAAGCGAAGACCTGGACGTTCGATCCCACGTACACCTTCGCCGAAACCGCAAAAGACAATCTCGGCAATGTGCTGGTCCCTGCCGGCACGAAAATCAATCCCCTCGACTACACCCAACTGTCCAAGGCCATCGTGTTCATCGATGGCCGCGACGAGGCGCAAGTCGCCTACGCCAAGCAGCGCACCGACGCCAACCCGAAAGACAAGGTCGTGCTGGTGGGCGGGTCGTACGTGAAGCTGACGCGGGAGTGGAAGCGGCCCGTCTACTTCGATCAGCGCGGCATCCTGGTCAAGCACTTCAACATCAAGCGCGTCCCGGCAGTCTTGTCGCAACGCGGCAAGCAATTGGTCATCGAGGAACTGGCATTATGAAAAAAAGATTGGCGGCATGGCTGCTGGCCGCTTGCGCGGTCTTGCCGAGCCTTTCTCGGGCGGATGACCTTTGCACCGGCAAGTTTCCGAACCTGATCACCGAAGTGTGCTGGTCCTGCGTTTTTCCGATCAAGATGTTCGGAAGTGTCACCCTGATGAGTGGTGGACAGGAAGACTATCAGTCCGGTCCCAGCCAGGCCGTGTGCGCCTGTAACAACGGCGGCGTGCCGAAGGTTGGGGTGCCGACGTCGTTTTGGGAAATGGACATGATGACCGACGTGACGACCACGCCGGGATGCTTCCCGATGCTGGGCGGCGCGCGGGTAAATATCGGCGTGAATTCCGACGCGTTCGGCATGGAGCGCAAGCAGCGCCCCGGTGCCAAGGCGTCCAGCAAGGGTTCCTTTCGGCAGGTCAACCTGTACCTTAACCCGGCCATGTATGTTCTCGGCGCGGTGCTGGACGACCAGTGCCTGGACAATCGCGGCATCGACGTGCCGTGGGTGTCGTTTGCCGACCCGACGCACAACGATGACGAGCTGGCCGGCATCCTGACACCCTATGCATTCCCCTTTGGCAGCCTGCTCGCCATCGGTGCCAACACGGCGGACGCGGTGGCGGCGACGGCCGGCTTTCCGATCAAGGAAATCTTCTGGGCGGCTGGCGCGTACGGCCAGATGTATCCCCTGACCGGTAACAACAACAGCCATATGAGCAACGAGCAGACGGCCCGCCTGCAGACCGCCCGTATCCTGGCCAAGTTGCATGCGGCCGGCACTCAGTGGTCTGCTGCCGGCGGGCAGGCGATGTGCGGCTACTACCCGCAGATCATCATGGACAAGCGCCAGTACAAATTGCAGCGACTGGCCCCGATCCCGCAGACCAGGAAAATTAATGGCCGCTGCTGCGATCCGATTGGCCGCTCGACCATCCTGGCCGAGTCCGGCACACAGGCACCCTTACCCAACATGAGAGACTTTTCCTATGCGATCTTCCGCAAGCGCGACTGCTGCAGCGGCGTTACTCCTGGCCCTTAATCTAGCCGGCCTGTCTGGCGGCGTAAGCGGGCAGGGACTACCGACCGATGGCGAGATCAAGGCGCAGATGGCCAAGCAGCGCGCGGCCACCATGGAAGCTCTAAAAATGAGCCCGGGGCAGGGTGCGCTACCGGGTGGCTTCAAGACCGAAGTGCCCAATGTGGCGCCCGCGCCGCAGCGCACGCAGGATCTGGACGCGCTGGTCAAGCAGTACCAGACTGGCAAGGCGGTCGACCTGCCCAAGTCGTCCCACGACCTGATCGTGTTCGTGTCGTTCTCTATGCCGCCGGACATCCTGAAGGAACTGGCGCGGCAGGCAAAGGAGACCGGCGCCGTGCTGGTGCTGCGCGGTTTCAAGGACGAGTCGCTGAGTGCTACCAAGCAGGCAGCGTTGGTCATGAATCAGGCTGGCGCGGAATGGGATATTCATCCCGATCTTTTCAAATCGTTCAAGGTTACCAAGGTGCCGACCTTTGCGGTGGCCGCGGCAGAAGCCAGTTCGGTGCTGGAGGATGGCTGCGCACCGGAGACTACCTACGCGACCATTTCCGGGAACATTTCAATCCAGGTGGCGCTAGACACGATCCGCCGGCGGGCAAGCAAGCCAATTGCGATGCTGGCCGAAGCCCGGCTGGAACGCATCAGGTTGGCGAGCCGTCCCGGTTCCGTAGGACGTTGAGAATGAAAAACCCCGGTGTCGCAAAAGCGAAAACCGGGGCTGATACATCAAGTTATGTTTAAAGCGAACGAACTTCGTAGTCGAACTGTTACTTGCCCCGATGCAGCTGGAGTTCAGGAATTGAAATCGACGAACGTCCAAATATTTTGGATTTGTCCGCTGAAGCAGGTAAAGGAGTTGCGTTCCTGGTGTCCACGGTAACGCGTCCACCCTGATACGAAATCAAAACCTTGTTTCCCTTTTTGGCAGTTGATGGTTCATTCTGCTCAGTAGGTGTGTTTGCCAACTTGGAAGTACCGGTAAGCTTACGAGCTGCACGACGTTCCACAGATTCGCGCTTATATTGTGCGATCAGTTCTGCATCCCTGAATTTCGTGGCTTCCATTTAGTTTCCTCCATTCAAGTAGGCCCATACGTAGTTTATCAGTATGCGCCAAGAGTTGCTGTTTGGCTTAAGATCGAACGTCATTTCACGCTCACTTCCCGCTTTTTCCCACCAGGTTGGGTCGGTATTGACTACCTGTTGGACAGTTCGACATGCAGCTAAACGCGGATTTCCCTGCAAATCAACCGCTTTAAGTGATGCGTCGAAGCCGAATTTCGGCCAGACAAAATACCCAACCATGGCATCGGGGTCATCTGTGTCAACTGGTCCTCTGCCAGCGGCGAACAGAGTTATTTCCTTGAATTGATACCGGTATGCCGTTGTCGCCATTAACCCGAAGGCAATGGTACAAAATCGGCTACGCTTGGCCCGATCAAGCATTACCCTACTAATATGTAGATTATCAAGTCGAACTCCAGCGCCGCTAAGCGTCTGATAGGCAATGACACTGAGCTTTTCGTCTGGTTTCATGAAAGCATTTTCAGAACTAACGTTAAAGCCAGCAGGAGTACCATCTTGTTGTTCTTTAAGAACGCTGATCTCGATTGTTGACTCGTCCGCAGCCATAAACATTCGAGCAACATCAACTGGAGAAAGATTTAGGTCGTTTACGCCAAAGCGTGGGAGGTACAAGTTTTCAAATGGCCGATCATCCTCAAAATACAACTCCCCTGTGAATAGCGATGCGAAGTCATGCTCAAGGAGCATGTCTTCGAAAGGTTTAACATCGTTTTGGTAAAAGACATCATATGGCGCCATAAATTTATTAATTATTTAAAGGGGATTCAGGACTGATTCATATAGTACAAGCAGAAAAAAATTTTATAGATACAAAGTGAAATTTAGCCTCGCTTATTTGAAAAAATACGTCCGGCATCGCTGATGCGATAGCCGGACAGTGTTTTAACTTATGAAGGGAAATGTGCTTCCTGATCGGTCAGACGGTTGCGAATGGAAAGCCATTCACGCTCGTCCATCCTTTCGCTCCAGGTGGAGACTGCCTTGCCGTTGATCCAGTGACAAAAGGCCACGCGGTAGACGTTGGGTTTGACGGATGGGACCGCGGTGTATTCATACTCATTGAAGCCGTGGAAGTCGATATTGATGACCGAGACGGTCTGGACATTAAATAGCCAGTTGTAGAAATCGCAGATCATCCGGACAGCGAGGATCAGCAAGGTACGAGCGGCGATGCAGGCTTTTTGAACAGAAGTGGAAAACATGTAAATCTCCTGGTAGGTGCCGAAGTGGCGTTTTCGATACCGAGAGATGACGCACATGAAAATGCAAGCACCGATTTGGGCGATCGGAGGACAGCGTGATTGTCGCAGCGGCAGTCCTAACCCAAAATGGGCTTAAGGGTGAGCCTTTACAGGCATAGGACGAAGCGACGGAACTGGCCTTTCTCGATGCCAGGCAGCGGCGTCACTTAAGTCTTTTCCTTGAACCAGTGTTTTGCCGCCTCGGGATTTCGGCGTTTCCAATCTGCGAGCTGTCTGCCTTTGAGCCATAAGCCGTGATCTTCGGCATCTGCTAGCGTGATCGGAGAGGACGGGGCTAGAGTATGTGTTGCAGCTTGTTTGGCAGGCTCGACCGCCGTACTGGCCCCAGGTCGTGTTTGTTTTTGAATGGAAACACTTTGGTCATTATTCCTTGGCCGTTCGAGCAACACGCGCATTTCTGGAAATAGCAGACTTAGCAAGCGGTCATATTTTGTATCACGCTGGTAATTCGTCTCTCCAGCTTGAATGCTTTCCCACGCCTTGTTGCGCCAGTTTGCGACATGTTCAGCCTGTGCCTCCGTGAGCTTGGGCTTGTATGCTCGCGTGGCCATCAAATAGAGCGTATGCCACTTCCAAGACTGCTGTGGTTCGGAAATGATGGTGTTGATAACTTGCCAGCCAGTGAGAAGTTTATACCCGATACCCCTGTCCATCTTGATGGAGAGAAGCCGCATGATGATGTTGCGCCGCCAGAAAAAGAGTTCTTTGTCCTCGGCTTCCAGATACCCATGGCTGCTCAAGCCTTCTGCGGCTTCTTTTGCCAGCGCAAGATAGTGGTCGCTCATGCCGTCCTTACCCAGCCCATCTTCATCAAGCTGGCGTGAGTCTGCGCATTTTTCAATCGCATCCAGATAAATTTGAGCCCATTCCGATGGGCTTCGTGACGCCGCTAGGCCGGATCGGTAAATCTTTGCCTTCTGAAGCACTAATTCCTGGTCTAACTGCTGTTCCAGGTCCTGCAGAAGTTGACCGGACTGCGGATGATAAAGCCAACGCTTTCCTGCCACCTCGTTAATGACCAGCTTTTCAAGCTCGGCGCGCGTAACTCGGCCTCCCATGCGGCCGATATCGATTTCGAGCGCTGGGCATCCTTCACGGCTTATCCTGTTAATGCGTTCGTCGGTAATCCGATTGGTGACAGTCACTTCGATCAGAAGATCCTCACCGGTGGACTGCTTTGCGAGCACGTCGGGAACGATCCGGCCAAACCTGTGTTCGAGGACAACGGCTTGAAGATGTGCCAATCTTTCGGGGATCACTCTTTCCTTGACCAGCATGCCGGCATCCGTCTGCCGTTCGCTGCGAACGGACAGGGAGGGCAGCCAGATCTTTTTGTGTTGAGCGAGAATCAGCTTCACAAGTCGGTGCAACAAGGTTTCCCGCCGCAATTCAGATGGGGTGTCTTCCGGCAGGTCATCGAGTTCATCCCAGTCGAAAGCTTCCACAGCCTTATCGCGAGCGGCTGCTTCCGCTTGCAGCACCAGTTGGTCATCTTGCCAGTGCCCTTGCCAGCAAGCATTTTCTAAGAAGGGCGTCAGCCGCCGCCGAATTTCATCAGGGGCCATGGCAGCGATTGTGGGATCGTCCACCAGAATATCGATGCTTGGGACAACACTTCCGTCCGTACTGGCCTGGGCGGAACCGACAAGCTGGACTTCCAGTTGGCGGCCGTCGTCGAGAGTCAGAAATGCTCTTAGCCGGTCGTGGAACTCTACATTCGCAATGCGTACATGCTCAGGCGGCAGTTCAACCCACGCGTCATGAAAGTCGCCGCTCAATCCCTCGACACGGCCATGACGGCGCCGCCGTGGAAGAAGCAACGTTTCTTCGCCCAGCAGTGCCTCCATGAGTGCTGCCCGGGCTGCCAACACCATGCACGCATGTTTCGGAGAACCGTCCGGATGGCGAAAATGCGGTCTGACGCTAAACTTTTCTTTGGCTGCATTCACCGCAGTAAGCGGTTGTCCACAGCTGATGCAGACGCAATTGCATTTCGCACCGCGCTCTTGCGGGCCCAGCTCTAAGATGTAGCGCAGGTTCCCTGTCCCATGCTGTTGAGCCCATGCCATGACCAGGTCATTAGCCGCGACTTTTGCGAGTGACCCCTTTTCTGCAGACCTGGCAGAAAAAGGAGGGACAGATGACAGCACCATTCTGATATTTCCTTTATGAATCTTTCTGAGTAGAATTATTACAGAGTTCTACGCCAGTTCGCTGGTTCATGAAAGGAAGGTTCACAATGCTCGATCAGTTTGAACAATGGCTGAAAGAAGTTCGCGAAGATGCTGTTGCTGCAAAAATGGCAACAGCAAAAGAGGCAAACATCTCCAACTGGAAAAAAATCATTTGGAAAGCGCCCGATAAAAATAGAGCAATCAAGGCTAAGTTCAGGGAGATGTCACAAAAGTTGAAGGCATCAGGGCATTTCGAAGTGAAATGCAGGTCGAGCAAGAATGGCGGAGAATGGCTTTACGATCTGGTATGGCACAAGGTCGACAAGATGGGAAATATGATTGAAGTCATATTAACGATGGAAATTGAAATGTCTTATATGGACGAATGCATCAAGCGCCATGATTTCAATAAATTGCTCCAGGCGGACTCGACCTATAAAGTCTTTGTGTTTCAACAGAAAACGGAAGCGGATGTCATGCTTGGAATGGAAAAGCTCAAGTCTGCTGCAGCGCATTACCGCTTTAGAACTGGCTCGGACTTTCTTCTTTGCGGGTGGTCAACGCAAAAAAACGACTTTTTCTTCGACAGGTTTTATGCACGTCCCGATAGCGCCATGCCTCCGCTGCAGGAGCATCGACTCGTAGCGTAAGTGTTTGCGCAGTAGCCAGTGCCCATTGGAAATCTTTGACATATTTAATGCCGATAGCCTGAAAGTGTGTATCGAGAAAATCGGCAGCGCCTAACCAAGTGCCGGTGTCGTAACAAGTACCGCCCTCCGTTGCCTTTGCCCGGAGGGCTTTTTTTGTTCTTAGGTCAGTGGCGATTCTGCTTTCGCAGTGAGCACTTATTCCCGTGGGTGTCGAAGAAAACCGAACACTACCCACGGGATGGTCGATGTGAGTACGTTCTCCGCAAGCCCGTCCTTGCCTAACAACGCTAAGACCCCTGCGAGTGCAAGCAGGAAAAGGATCAATACGAAGGTGATCCACTGACCACGCTTAAGGTAGCGCCAGCGATCAGGCTGCGAATTGTTTGAAATTCGGGACGGCGCAGGTCTTGACCGATTTCGCGGCGACTTAAGTAATTCTCGATGCTGTTGGAGCGGGTGAGTACGGGGGAGGGTTGCTGGTGCCTGCGGAAGCGGGCGGTGTTGCGGGGAGGTAGAAGGAGCAGGCGGGAAGGTTCGATCACTGTCGGGGTCGCCGTCACCATCGCCATCGCCATCGTCCCCATCATCGCCTGCAGTTTGCGCACGCTCGCCGGCCCCATCGGCTGCCGATGTGTCCTTAGCCGCCATAGGCAGTTTGCGCACCGGCTTCCGGTACAAGCAGTCGAGGTCCGGAATATGGCGACCTTCGATCACACTTCGAGCGAATTCCAGATACATCTTCATTCTCATTCCGCGATGAGTATCAACAGAACGGTTGTCGGTAAAGAGATTCATAAATCGGTACTCTCGTTTTAGTTAAGAGATGATTCCGGTCAGGCTTAAATGCCTGTACCTAGCATTTTACCGGACTGCCATGTCACGACTCCGCCCAAGCGGTTTGCAGTGGTCCTCCTCACTTTGCAGCATCTTATAACCATATTATTTGCAACAATCAATCCATCCCTACCCACCCTTTATATCCCGGCTCCGACCACCTCCCGGGTCGCTCCGCCGACATCCTCGTCTCCCTTTCATCCCCTTTATTTTCTTCTCTTTCTTTTTCTTCTGGCGCAAGGGCCACACCCCGCGACCTATGCCGTTTAACAGCGGCCGGTCGTCCCTGGACCGATCGCGGCGACTTCCTGAATTATCTTTTTCCTTTTGAGCGGTGGTCTCGATCTTATCCCTGAGGCGGGGATATCGGCTCCGCTCACCTGCTGGCGCCTTGTCATCGTTGTGCACTTACGGCCGGCCTGGTGGCCACGGTCCGTTGTATCCCTTTTTTTCTTTTTTCTTTTTGTATCCTCTCGGGCGCGGCTGGCCGGGGTCAAGGAGAGGGTAGCGGGGTTTTTCGGGCGGTCGAAATATCCGGTCAGGTTTTTGGGAAAGGGGGTCGATCAACCGTTGTTATGACTCCGTTCACCTGTTGGATTGATTGTTGCGTTCTTGTCTCCTCAACCCGTATTACTGTATGCTTGACCAGTAATTGTTGTTTCGCTACGGGGAAGGTCTGTCGCTGTTCCACCCTGGCAACCGCTATCGGTAAACCGGACCGGGCAGAAGAAATAAATGCAGGGCGGCTACGCCGCCCGGCTTGCAGAGGAGTCTTCAGATGGATATGAAAACGTTCGGTTTATACGATCACCCCGATGGCTGGCGCCGCGAGCCGATTGAAGCCTTCGCCGAGTTCGTCAAGTCCGAGGCCTACCTCGACCACGGCCGCCGCCCGCCCACGACCGACGTCAACAAGAAAAAGCGCCCGCTGCGCGACTCCACCCGCAAGAACCTGCTTCACATGTTCGGCAAGTTCGTCAAATGGATGGCCGGCGAACAGGTCGACCTGTTCACTGTCACGCCAGACCACATCCTGCGCTTTCTCGACGCCCAGGTCACCGGCCGCGGCAAGGGCGACAAGGATATGGTCAGCACCATCCGGTCCCGCCATGTACGTCTACTCGAGCGCGTCTACCGGCATCTGGAAGTCATGCCGAACCCGGCATCGATGGCCGCGCACGGCATGTACCGGAATCGCGAGCAGGGTGCCGCCGGCGTCGACAAGCCCACCATTGCGCTCACGCGCGAACAGGAGCAGGCTTTCCTGCTGGCGCTGCCTGGCGAGCCGGGCGATGCGCGCCAGAACTGGAAGCGCCGGCGCGATCGCGCCATGCTGGCGCTGGCCATCGGCGCCGGATTGAAGGTTTCCGAGATCCGGGGCCTCTACGTCGAAAACATAGGCCAGCCGCATAAGGACGGCTCCATCACCATTGCGGTCAATCCCGCCGCCACGGACGGCACCAGCCTGCCTCATGACACGATTCTGCGCCAGGAGTACGTCTCCTACTTGCAGCCTTGGCTGAAAGAGCGTGTGGGCCTCGATGTGCCCGGCAGGCTGCTTTTCCCTGCCGGACTAAGAAAGGTCGAAAAGATCGACCAGGCCACGCTCTATCGGCAGATCAAGGCAGCTTTCGAGCGAGCCGGTCTGACTTCCGTGGATCACCAAGGCGGCCGCACCCTGCGCAACACCTTTGCCGTGCGCGAACTGGCGCAAGGCACGACAGTGGGGCAGCTTTACGACCTGATGGGGCACCGGGATATCAAGACGACAGAATGTTTTGTCGGTTTAGTGCCAAGGTACCGGTCAAGCGACTGATATGGCACGGATTCGCGGCATAATCAGCCGTTCAATTCCAATCTATATCTGCATGAACATCCTTGATATGCGGACACGGATTCACAATGAAAGCAAAGGAATACGATGAGTCAGTCGCCACACTCACAAGCCCCTGCGAAATGCACTTGTAGGCGCTGTGGATTTGATCTCAAAAGTGATGATTTCGAATATCAAGAACGTCTTGAAATTAATTTCAGGGCGGGATATGGATCGGTTTTTGGAGATGAGAATGTCGTGCGTTCCATCCTCTGTCAGAACTGTGTGAAAGAAGTTTTAGGTGAGTGGCTTGAGATCATTGAAGATGACGATCGGCACCAGGTGGAAGCATCTCAACCGGTAGGCGCATACCAACCCCACCAGACAGAACACATGGGCAAGGATTTCGACGAGAAATCGTCCTAATGTCCCCATGTCGACGTTCGACGATGCCGGTCCCTGACGATTCGAAACACCATCCTCAATGGTCACTTTTCCACGCTAGATATTCGAAACATGAGCATGAGGTAAAAAATAAATCCGCTCATTATTTTTACATCATTACAGAAACATTAGCTTCGAGATTGCTACACTAGATCAATCGCACAATAAATATCATTCGCAACTTTTTGAGAAGGTTGGCCAAAAGACTGTTGTGAATCGAATTAATTTCTCGGCCATATCATCGTGAAAGTTGGTAAGGGACATTTCGGCTAATCCAAATCGCCAGAATATTTTCCCTTTATGCATATCAAGTTCTATTTCATGTTCAGGCACAGCCAAAGCCTCAGCCCAAGCAGCAATGGATCGCTCAGCAATTATATGGCGAAGTTTTGCACGATATTTTGCAGCAATTTCAAAACCTATTTCGCCTACAGCAGCAATCGTGGAAACAGACGGAAAATCACTGCCTGAGTGAGAAATATAGATTCCAAGATACGACGATCGCGCGTGTGTACTGAAGAATAACTGTTCTTTAAATTGATCTGACCAACGTTGAAATACGACCCCATCGAACAAGGCATCTAATTGCAGTCGCATCCGTATTTCTGAAAGAGTAATCTTTAGCAACTCGCGAGTTTCATCGTCTTGGAGCGAAGTGCGACTAGCCGATGCCAGAACATGATTAATCTGCTCAAGTCCAAATCTAAAAAATTGCGAAGGCACGTCATCCTGATCTTCACAAATTGGCAAGAGTCTAGTGAGTATTTCGTTCCAGCCAATGTGGATTTTTTTATCGTCTCGGGTTGACTTCAAGTCTAGTGAGCGAAATTCTATGCCACCAACAGAAACAGTTGGAGTCAGATAAATCATGCAGACGGGTTGCATACTGACAGGAGGATCCACATCGTTTAAAAATGCGTTTCGTTCAAGCTGGAGCAGACAACCCGAATAATATTCGTTTAGTTGCCCCCGAGTGACTGAAGCGCTTGATATTTTGTTTTCAATTAAAATCGTCCATCCAGACCATAAAGTCACAATGTCAATGTTGAAATACTCTGGATCGACCAGTGTAGGAGCTGGCGACGTAAGTCTAAGCCCTTTTTCATCTAGCAACTGGGCAATTGCACGTCGTGCCTCGCAAAACACCGGATGATCAAATGCAGGATCAAGGATCGTTGCCAAAAATGCGCTTGTGCCCACTTCGTCTGCTACAAGATGCTTAAATATGTTATTCATCTGAACTACTCAAATATTTTGAATTGATTTCATTTTATGAGATCAAGCTCGCTGAAAACCCAAGCGCCAAATAAAAAAACCCCACATTCTGAAAATGTGGGGTCATGTCAGTTAAAACTTGGCTGCAAGCATTGTTTCCACTGCACGAGCCATGTGCGGAGCCAGCGACTCCGACAATTCGCCCATTTTCGGGCATTGACCAAACCGACGCTTGCGAGGAACAACGAACCACTCCTCGTTCAGCGCCAGCCAGTGCTTGCGGCACAGGGCAAACTTGGTCGGCTTGCACAGGCCAGCCATTTGCATTGCTTCAGCCTCGTCTACCCGGAATTCACCAGGAAAGAGCTGCTCGGTCCGCTGCGACGTGCCATAGGCGACGTAGACGCGGTTTCCGTCCTTCGACACGTCCACCACCAGCGCCGGCCGGATCTTCGGACCAGGGCAGGTTGCTTCAAGTGCTTCGGGGAATTTGCAGAATACGATGTCGCCAGGGACAGGTTGGAAGGGAAGTGCTCGTTTCATGATGCATCCTTAGGAGAGAGACAACACCAGCGAAAATTCGCGTTAGTAGATATCCGGGGATGCAGAACGCCGGCGTATAAAGCTGGCTTGAAACCGGCCGGCAGGCTTACCTCCTCAAAAATAGATTGAATCGGGGATTTCGGAGGGTAAAAAAAAGCCCCGGCGTCAGGGACGCAAGGGCTTCAATAAAAAGGGACTTTGGTTGCGGCGAACTGGCTTTGTTTGCCTAGAATTCCAGTGTTTCGAGCGTGGTCTGCTGCGCCGCGTCGATGGCGGCAAAATGTGCCCGCTGCAGCCGCTCAATCTCGGCCGCAATCAGTGCGCCGGCAACCACCAGCTGACGCATCCGGGTGTTCTCAGCCAGTATCTCGGGCGACCATTCCGCAGGCCAGAGTTTGCGGGGTTCACCAGTCTCTTCTCCGCTCCTGATTTCGGTGCTGCCAAGCGCAAAACAGGCGGCGGCCGCGGCCAGTTCACCGGCTGAATGCTCATCGTCGTGTTTTGCGTCATATCCCATGGCGAGTTGCGCCTGGCGCTCTGCCGCGATCATCTCAAGGGGCGCCTTTCCGGTTGTCCGGTGCGCGGCACTAATGCGTTTTTGTTCTTCGGCTTTCAGCATATTTTTTCCAACCTGATTGCTTGACCCCTCAAGGGAAGAATTTCGTCGTTCTCACTACACAACCCACGTCCCTGACATTTGCCGCCACCATGGGCCGTTCGTAAGCAGCTTGTCAAAGGAATTGGAGATTCGCATTGGCAGCGAGCGTTGCATCAATGGATTTTTGCTTGCGCTCTTCAAAATATGCTTTTCTGGCATCACGGTTTTCCACTACGGTTAAAACCGGATTGGGCTCGCCCAGTTCCTGCAACATTGCCATTGCAAGGTCACGGTAGGCATCCCGTTCAGCGCTCAACTCCAAAATGCGCTGGTTCGCAATCCGCAATGACATTTCGTGTTGCAGACGAGCCCGCTTTTGCCGGGCAGCTCTAGCCTCAGCAGCCTGGGCCGCACGCTTCGCGATACCGGAACCAGCAGCTTCACCAAAGTACATCGAGCTGTAATCAAATCCATCACTCATAATTTTCTCCTACTTCGCTCCCCTAGACGTTCATTCACAGACACTTGAGCATTCGATGTGATCCGTGCGCAGTGCTGCTTAATATCTCGCATGTTACCTCTTTGCAATAGTGTAACACGATTGTATAATACATCCAATTTGGCTTTATCCTGTCGTGTCGTAAGCCATCCACACATCCTCTCTCCTAATGGACCCTTTGTGAACTTGCCAACAGAGCAGCCCTGCCTACTCCAGATGACCAATCTCCGCGCCGAAATCGAGCGCCATCAACATCTCTATCATGACAATGATGCGCCTGAAATCTCCGATGCTCAATACGATGCCCTGATCCGCAAGCTGATCGCTCTCGAAGAACAATTTCCCCAGTTCATAACGCCGGATTCGCCCTCGATGCGGGTAGGCGGCAAGCCGCTCAAAGCCTTTCGCGAAGTCGCCCATGCTTTCCCGATGCTGTCCCTGAAAGACGTCATGAATGCGGAAGAAGCCAGCGCCGCGGTCGCTTCGGCGGCTGGCGAACTTGGCATGGATTCGGCAGAGCTAGAATACGGCATGGAGCTGAAATTCGACGGGTTGGCAATTTCGCTGCGCTATCTGGATGGCGTGCTGGCCGAAGCTCTTACGCGTGGCGATGGCTCCTCTGGCGAGGATGTGACCGCGCAGGTAAGAACGATCCGTAACGTCCCCTTGCGATTGCCGGAACCGCTTAGCTTGCATGTGCGCGGGGAAGTCGTGATGGAGAAGAGCGTCTTTGCGACATTGAACGAACAGCGCATCGCGGCTGGCAAGAAGCCCTTTGTCAATCTGCGCAATGCGGCGGCGGGAAGCGTTCGCCAGCTCGACCCCAAGGAAACTGCTGCACGCCGCCTGAAATTCTTTGCGTATGGGGCAGCACCAAGGGCCGAAGGGCAATCGTTTCCCTTTGAAGCCCGACGACAAAGTGAGGTCCTCGCGCGCCTGAAAAGGCTCGGGTTCACGATCAACGCCATGGCCGCAGTGGTCAAGGGAATTACGGGAATACAGCAGTGGTTCGATCAGGTCGGCGCCATGAGAAGCGCCATTGAATTTGAAATCGACGGCGCAGTCGCCAAGATCGATAACCTGCAGTTGCAGCAAAAACTGGGCTGGAATAGCCGCACCCCCCGGTTTGCAATGGCCTACAAATTTCCACCGGAGGAAGCGCTCTCCGTCGTGCGCTCCCTTGTCTGCCAGGTTGGCCGTACCGGCAAATTGCCCCCGTTGCCAAAATCGACCCGGTTTTCGTCGGCGGCGTGACCGTCTCCAGCGTCACCCTGCATAACGAAGACCAGATCCACCTGAAGGATGTGCGAATTGGCGATACCATCGTCGTGCGACGTGCCGGCGATGTGATCCCCGAAATCGTCCGATCAGTCGTGGAACTTCGCCCTGCCGATGCCCAGACGTTCGTCATGTCGCCTCAGTGCCCTGTCTGCGGCGCTTCCGTTGTCAAGGAAGCAGAAGGAGCCGATTACCGCTGTTCTGGCGGTCTGTCATGCGATGCACAGCGTCTTTTCCGGACGACGCATTTCACTTCCCGCCTGGCGATGAACATTGAAGGTCTGGCCGAGCAAACAGTTTCCGCGCTCATCGAAGCCGGACTGGTAGGCAGACCGCTCGACTTTTACTGTCTCAGCGTGCCGCAGATCGCATCCCTTGACCGCTTCGGACAGCAGTCCGCTACAAAGCTCATCGAAGCCATCGAAGGATCGAAAAAGCCTTCTCTTGCCCGCTTCATCTACGCTTTGGGGATTTCCGGCGTCGGGGAAGCCACGGCAAAGGATCTTGCCAAGGCTTTTGGTACCTGGAATGAATTCGCCAGCGCGACCCTTTCTCAGTTCCTGGCGATCCGTGACATCGGCCCTACCACGGCCGCGAACATCGTCCAGTTTCTGTTGGATGCCGCAGAAGGCAGCGAGGCCAGAGCACTGGCCGAACTGCTGCAGCCCCAGGCGCTCGCCGCTGGCGGCTCAGGCGCGTTACATGGCAAAACCCTTGTTCTGACAGGTACATTCCCGACCCTGACCCGAGAGCAGGCAACGGCGATGGCAGAAGCGGCAGGGGCAAAGGTTGCGGGATCAGTTTCGCGCCACACCTACGCCGTCGTGGCTGGCGCAGAGGCCGGTTCCAAGCTGGCCAAGGCTGAGGAACTTGCCGTTCCGGTCTGGGATGAAGCCGCCTTCCTTGCGGCCTGCAGTGCCACCTGAAAATCTTCGCCGCCAGTATCCGTATTGGCGGCCTAACGTCACATTAGAGCAACGGCGTGGTGCGGTGAACGACCGTCGCTGCCCGTACCATGTCTTTTGAACTCCCGTACCTTTGATAGGCGCGCGAGCGGACCGCTTCGATCACGTCCTTGCCATACGGCGTCTCCAGCTGCATTTTGAGCGCGTCATAGAACACGTGGGAGACATGGCTGGAATACATCACCATCCTTTTTCCCAGCACAATCCCTGTATCGGCGTCGACCAGCACAAGCGCCAGTGACAATTGCATGCCCGTATACCACTGATGCAACTGCCATTGCGCGGGTGGCAGCAGATTGACGGAGGAGGGCTGATCCGACCAGTCGTAAAATTCCTCGATGCGGACCAGCACGAACGGCACCAGGCAGTCGACAAACAGTCCCATATGGACCTCGCCGGCATGAAAAGCGTCCAGTGCGCCCGTCGTTACGCCGCGCTGATTAATTTGCAACAGATGATGTGCCTCAACGCCGGTGTCGTACCGGTATTCCACCGTGGCAGGCGCCCAATGGCTCCTGCCCCTGCAAAACGGCTGCCCAACTTCCAGTCCCCACATCAGTTGCCACTCCCGAATTTGCCATCGCACCGTGCATTCTGATCGGCGATGAGTCGGTGCACCGCAACGTTTCGGCCGCTTTCGGCTGCAAACTCATCGCTGCCGCCCAACAACGCCTTGCTTTCTTTTTCATCCACGACAATAATCCTTCCTGTATTATTTATCCATTACAGGTGAGCATAATACTTTCCAAGCCGGATAGATAACAACATATTATTTCTCCACATGAAGCAATAAGCCATCTTATCAATCCACGAAAAGCATCTCCGTCTATCAGGATTATTTTCTTTTAGAGGGAGGTCAAAATGCCATACAACGCAGGACCACGAATGGAAGAAGTGAAATTTTCGGAAGTCCGGCAGCTTGTTCAACTGACATGGTTCTTTGAATACGTGTTAGGCGCACCACCCAAGCAGATGAACGGCACGATCCGCTACCACATGTGTCCGAACCCGCAATGCGGGGAATCCTCCAAGCATTCAGTGAAGGTCTCCGTGGAAGAAAACCGCTGGCGCTGTTTTGCCTGTGGCGAAAGAGGGGATGTCATTGATGCGGCAGCGGCGTTCTGGGGCGTTTCTCCTCGTGACGCAGCGTTAAAGCTCATTGGTGCCGATCCGGACGTCATGAAATCGTATGTGCCGCCCAAGCCAAAACCAGTCGTTCCCAGGGACGATACGGCAATCGGTGTCGTAGTGGATGCCTTGCTGGCAGCCGGACGCAAGCCTGACGACGGGATGCTGGCTTATCTCAACGGTCGGGGGATCTCGACGCCACTGGCGATGGAAGCAATCCGGCGCGGCATTATGGTGACCTTGCCGACCAATCCCAACTCTGCCAAGGAGCTGCTGTACAACCTCGTGGGGGAAGCGGCATTGATCAAGGCTGGCATGTTGCGCGAAGGCGCCAAGGCGCCGGCGATCGCGTTTCGGCCCCTGGTTTTCATTTCCAAAGGCAGTCGGACCGCGGAATTTCGCCTCTCCCGCCCCGCAAAGGAGGACGAAGTGAAATCGCTGAGGTACGGTGATGTGACGCCATGGGCATGGAAAGGTGCCGATAGCAGTCGCGTCATGATTACTGAAGGATGTATCGATCTGTTGTCGGCGGTGCAAATGGGTACTAAGCGAAGCATCATCGGCTTGCCGGGATGCGTCAACTGGCAACCGGAGTGGTTTCACAAGCTCAAAGGCCGTAATGTTCTCGTGGCGTTGGATAACGATGAACGTGGACAAAGTGCAACGGCAAAGCTGGTTCCCGTACTCCAGGCAGTCGGAGCAGAAGTCGGTGTCTATGATCTACCAGCCAGCGTGGGTGACTTGAATGAGCAGCTGCAGGCGCAACTGGGCCTGACCTAGTGCATTTCGTGTAACTGCGTTATCACGCTTCCCTCCGGACATGCCGCTGATCAGCTTATTGGATCAGTTGCATGGAATAATTAGCAATGCCCCGTAGTCTCTACGACTAACAGGGCATTTTCTTTTCAATCTGAGGATTATCGAAACAGGCAAGCGTTATTAAAAACGTTTCATCGTTGCGGAGATAATAGATAGGAAGTCAGTGCGGTTTCCCTTGTCCTATCCATGCTTTGTTCAACTTCACCACTTACATATTCGACAGCAAATGGCTTATCGACTCTGATTCTGCTTGGCGTCTATTTAATTCCTGCGCAAGCGCTAAGGAGACGCTGATTTATTCCGGCTTAAAGTCAGCGCGCTGACGTTCTGCCAGAATGCCGCGTGGGTCAATTTTTAGGACAGGACGATGCAGTCGAGCTTTTCTGAACTGGAATATGCAGGCAAGAAGAAGGTGACGCGGCGTGATCGCTTTCTGGCAGAGATCGAGGCCATCACCCCATGGACCGAACTGGTAACAGCGTTGGAGCCGTTTTATCCGAAGGGCGAAGGACGTGGACGACCACCCATTGGGTTAGCGCGCATGCTGCGCATGTACATCGTTCAGCAGTGCTTTGGCTTGTCCGATGAAGGCATGGAAGATGCGGTCTACGACAGTCAGGCAATTCGGCGGTTTATCGGCATTGATCTGAACGTCGACACCGCGCCCGACGCCACCACGTTGCTGAAGTTTCGCCGTCTGCTGGAGAGGCACCGTCTGACCAAGGTCGTATTCGACACCATCAACGGCGACCTTGCCGCAAAGGGCCTGCTGCTCAAGGAAGGCACGATTGTGGACGCCACAATCATCGCTGCACCGCCTTCCACAAAGAACAAGACGGGCGAACGTGATCCGGAGATGCACCAGACAAAGAAGGGAAACGAATGGTACTTCGGCATGAAGGCCCACATCGGTGTGGATGCCGATTCGGGGCTTGTTCATACGGTTGTGAGCACCGCAGCCAATGTCAATGATGTGACCCAGGCCCATGCGCTGCTGCATGGTGAAGAGACGCATGCCTTTGGCGATGCAGGCTATACCGGCGTGACGAAGCGGGAAGAGAATCAGGCCAGCACGGTGACCTGGCACGTCGCCATGAAGCCGGGTATGCGCCGCGTCTTATCGAACACGCCGTTGGGTCAGCTACTGGAGAAGATCGAGCATGCCAAGGCAAGCATCCGTGCCAAGGTCGAGCATCCGTTTCATGTGGTGAAGAACCTGTTCAGACATCGGAAGACGCGCTATCGCGGTCTGGCAAAGAACACGGCTCAGCTATTGACGCTGTTTGGCATGGCCAATCTGATGCTGACCAAGAAACGCCTGATGGCGTTCCACGCCCAAGGTGCGTCCTGAGCAAGGAAAAACGGCTAACTAAGCGGTAAAAGGGCGATCTTGCCGACGAAAATGGGCCGTTTATCGAACCTATGCTTCATTAAGCTCAACCTGACCGAGCGCTGCCTCAAAACAAGCAATACTTCAGCGGCTCCCTAACGCTTTGTCTCTACATTCTTGTATAAAATTATTAGCTAGTTCCGGGGTCTTAAAAGTATTTTTCCCTACAGAATATTTTGTTCCGAATATGCCTTTACTTTCGGTGACTTCTTCTATACTTAGCGAACCAAGCCTTGATAGCTCTGGATTATTATCTGCAATGAACTTCGTGTTTTCTGAAAGTTTAGCGTTTAGTTCGATTGCAGTTTGCTTTTTGCGCACTGCTTCTTCACGAGCGGCGATCCGCCGGTCGAACTCCTCCTGGCTTATCTCGTCAATTCTTTGCAGGATTGCAACGAAGCCAGTATTTAGACTCACTCCCCAGCCATTGCCAAATCCCCATCCACCGGCACTACCATTACCAGCTATACCTCCGCTAACAAAAAAATCACCGATTCCAAACTCATGAGATTGGGCACGGTTAAGTGGAACAATGGCTTTAATTTCGAATTGATGTTTGTCACAATACGCTGCCAGAGCAGAACTATTATTGTCTACTGATTCATTCTTAGCTTGCCAAAAGTTATTCTGCCAAACTCCGTCGGCATACTTTCGACTTTTGGAATTATCAGTTGAATGGTGTTCTTCAAAATTGCATCTGTAATAATCGGTGGTTACCCAGCGTGGCATAATCTTTACTTTCTCATTGTTGACCTTATAAAACCGCAGAATTTTACATATTGTATTTCTATGCCGCAATAGTTTGTGGTGGTGTTTTCTTCAAAACATCCTCGACCAAGACACGTTGTGAATCGCCCGCTTGTAAGCTGAGGTCTCCAAATCATGTCCGCGGACAATTGGATTTCTTCCTGTCAGGTACCAGTAATCGCCCTGCTGCGACATGAAATACTTGTTGCCCAGTAGTTCGAGCGCGCGGATGTAGTTGTCTGGGGCCTTTTCCATGCCGGAAGCGATCTGCAGCATCTCGACGGCGCGAATTCCCGGCTTCATCCAGGCTGCCCGGGCCAGGTCAATGCCTTCGTCGCCACACAGCATGTAGATCTCATCCGCGACGATCTGCGGCAAGGGCTCGATCAGAAAGGGAAATTCAATCGGAAGAACGTACCAGGTGCGCCAGAATTCATAATGAATACGCAAGCGCAGAACATCTTTTCGGGTGCCGAGATTGGCGCAGCACCGCTCGAAGGTGAACGGCGTATCGGGACGCCCGAACACCCATTCGGCGGCCTTCAGCACTTCGGCCGGTTTGCGCTTCTTGTCGAACAGCGCCATGATATTCGCCCGCACCATCATGAAGGAGATCCGCTCGCCGCCTTCCTCGAAGTCTTCCTCCGTGAAGGTCCTTAGGGTGTCTTCCTTTTTTCTTCTCTTGGATCCTCCAATGCCCGATAGATTACTGAGTGCGGCGATAGCAAGTTCTTGATCCATAGGCGATATGCCGACGATATTCTCTTCACCGTCCACAAACCCCACGTCCCCGTCACTTTCCCCATCGCCGAGGTCAGCGGCATTAAGACTTTGCCAAACATCGTCGTTATTAAGACCCGCAAGAAAGGCACGCACAGCATCAGGAGCAGTATCACCGTCCCGATGACCAGTATCACTTTCAAATCCGAATTCATGTGTTCTTTCTTCCATGGTAGTTACGTTATTCATTTGCCAGCTCCCTTGCCATTTCCCGGTTGCTTTCCTGCTTGCCGCCACCGAGGTACTTGTTACTGTTTTTGAAGTAGTCGGCACCGACCACGCTTTTTTTCAGCCTACGCGCCAGTTCAAGCTTGCCCAGCTTCGCACTCGTTTTCTTGTCGATCGCGATCATTGGCACCCGGATGTTGAAAAGCGTGTCGCCGCCGTAGAGGACAATGCATTCACCCTTGCCGAGCGACTTCAGCTTGTCGGGTGAGACGCGATGTTTTTCTTCCAGCTTTGCCGTTGTCGTCATGCCGGCGCCATCGCCCACATTGCCACTCGGCGCAAGGGTTGCCGCCGCCTGGCTCTCCGAGGAACTTTGTGAAGTGGCCATCTGCATCGTTTCGGCCATCTTCATGCCGATCAGGTCCGCGGCTTCTTCGGCCGACTTTTGCGATCCCAGCTTGAAAAAAATCTTGGTCCAGGTATTCCCCATGACCATTTCCTTGAAATCGTCCGAGACCACTTCCAGGTTGGCCAGCGTCTGGGCCGCCGGGAACAGGGAGATTGCCGCGCTGCGTGCCTGCTCGAAGGGGCGTGCCAGCGACTGCACCGCATAGCTGCCCACCTCATCCATGAATGTCAGGAAGGGTGGATTCGGGCGTTCCGATTCAGGCAGCGCCTGCACCCAGGAGATGGCCGTTCTCAGGTCGCCCAGCAGCATCTTGCCGAAGTTCGACGCCGCCTCATTCTTGCCCATGGTCGGCAGGGCCGCATAGACGATCTTGTTGGATCGGATCGCATCGAACAGGTCGATCTCGGGCGTATAGGTGTTCAATACAGTCCCAAACTTGCCGGTGCCGAACATGTACATCCTGCCGCCGACGCCGCCAAACGTCTCCTTCATCCGCTTGATGTCGACCATGTTCTCGGCGCCGCTACCGGGTTTGCCGCCGCCCTTGTACTGCTCCAGGAAGAGTGACAGGTTCTTCGTTGCCGGATCATTCGGCACGGACTTCTTGAGCTTTGTCTCCAGCTCCTCGATCGCCTTGTGATTCATCAGCAAAATCGTGAAGTCGATGAAGTTGTAAGACAGTCCCGCCGCTTGCAGCGCAGCGACGAGCGTCGTGATGCCCTGATTGGCCGACTGCTTGTAATGGTCCGCGCCCGGATTGTTTTCGGTGGACGGTATGAGCGACAGGATGCGGGCGGCGATTTCGTCCGGGTCGCCGCGCAGAATGGGATTATAGGTATGGCTGGTGTCAGGATCACCCGGGTTCAGTATCAACAGGTCGTCTTCGCGCCCTGCCCAGCGGCAGTACTGATAGATGGACTGGATATCATCGGCATTCATTTTGCCGTCGATGAACATCAGGCCGCCGCCGCGCTGGATCTGCTGGAACATGAGCAATTTGCCAAGAACGGTCTTGCCTACGCCCGACTGTCCGAGTATGAAACCGTGGCGCATGAGGTCTTCATCAGGTATGTGCACCGGCTGACCCGTATCCGTGCTAAAGCCAACCAGCAGGCCATCGGGACGCATCAGGTCCGTGGCGGACTGAAGGGACACGGAGGAACCCAAAAGATGCCTGGCTCGCCACTTTTCAAATAGCCGGTTGGCGAGCGAAGCGCTTCCCAATGCCGCCAACGCTGCCCCGCATCCCACGTAGCCGCCGGCAAGCCCCGAGGCCGTGGTGACCAGCGAACTGGCGCCGATGGCCGACAACGATGCCGTATCGGACGTGCCTCCCAACCGCACCTTATAGAGGTCTTTCAAATTCATAGAAAATCCTGACCACGACAAAAAAATACCCCGCGCGCCAAAGAGGCGAGCGGGGCGGTTAAATTACAAGAAGGTACCTATCATGCTGTCGGTTTTCGGGACGGATTTGCTCGATCCGGCACCAGAAGACTGAACCTGCATTTCGGGCATGGACAGCAAGGTCGCACGTTCCATGTCCGACAATTCGTTGTCGTTCTGAATAAAGAAGCGCTTCCGTTCGACATCCGCGACACCCTTCTGGATCTCTTCCTTGTAGTACTTGTAGCGTTCCGACAACGGCGCAGCCACATTCGAGGTTTGTGGCGTAACCGGCTTCTGTTCCTGAGCGGTTCCTGCAATGGCGGGAACCGTTGATCCGGCGACTGGCTGAGCACGACCGCCAACCTGGTTGCTTTCCGCAAAACGCTCGCGAACTGCGCTGACGTACTTCGAATCGTCATACAGGCCCATATAGACATCCGCACCAAACCCCAGCAGGGAAAGGCACTTGGACGTCGCTTCCGTCACGCTTTTCTTGGGCGCTTCTTCATCGGTGAACACGCCGTTGGTAGTGCAGCCGACAAACTTCGTCTGGCCAAAATGCTCGATCGAACCCCGTTCGCCGTGCCACTTGTACCAAAGCTCGACCCGGACAACGTGGATCTTTTCTGGCCCGAGGTCGGACCCCTGCGAATTCCATCCCATGTGCGCGCCTTCTATATAGCGCTCGTCAAGGATTTTTACGCCCCAGCCCAGTCCCATCGGGCCGAATGCTTCGGTGGCTTTCTTTGCCTGGTAAGTGGCGTTGATTGCCGTTCCGCTGAAACCATCCTTGCGGGTGAAGTCCTTGGTGTACTTCGGGTCCGTCGCCTGGACGACTTCCCACAGGGCGATGTTGGACGTGCCCCGCGATGCCGACGCCTGTGCGTCTGTTTCTACCTGATGACTCATGTTTGCTCTCCTGAAGTGCTGCTAAGCGGAATTGCCTTGCGCTTGGTAATGACTTACACCCCTGAATAAACGAACAGAACCGTCAAGCGACGGAATCTAAAAATATATTTTTATTCGCAACAGGTGTCTGTAATTCTACTTGGTTATTTTTGTTGCGGCAAATCAAGAATACACTTGGAATTATTATCGGCACATGTTAAAGTTTCTGCACAGTATCAAATTAATGCAGAAACCCGAACCGGCACACAGCGAAGGCAGGCAGCAATGACTAAAAAGCATCTCCAATTGACCATACTCAGTGCCACAGCATGCGTGTCGCTGAGTGCTGTCTCGGCCGAACTGGGGCACATGCGCTGGCCAGAAAACAGCACCATCGCCGTCGAGACAGCTCATGAAGCCCACGTCATCATTGATCGAGGCGTCAAGGCTGATGGCGGCGCAGGATTTTCGGTTCGCAATGGTCGCCCTATCGAGAAAGTGCGCGGTGGCGTGAACGCATGGATCGTCACCGAGCAGGGACGCGAACAGGCAGTTCTTTATCCTAAGGCCGTGGAGCAGAGCGATGCTTTCGCTGATGCCCAGTCGTTCAATCTGAGCGCCGACGGGATCGTTTTCTTCGCCTTCAACAAGACCGCACCCGTTGACCCCAGCCAGCTGCAGCGTGTCGTTCAGGCTGCCATTGCCCGAAACGCCGAAGTGCGCGTTGTCGGCCATGCCGATGAGGTCGGCTCGGACCGCTACAACCTGCGCCTGTCCACCCGCCGTGCCAAAGCGGTGGCGGACTACCTGATCGGTGCAGGCATCTCCCCAGACCAGATTAGCTTTGAAGGCCGTGGTAAGCGGGAACCCGCGGACCTGAACGACCCCGCGAAGAACCGGCGTGCTGTGATTTCCTTTGCTGCCGCCAAAGGAGTGAAAACCCAATGAATGAAGTTGATATCCCACGCTACGTCGATAGCCAGCCCCAGTTGTTTTTCTGGGAAATCGACGAGGCCGTGATCTTTATCGGTCTGCTCGGTTGCGGCATCGCCATTGGCGGCTGGTTCACCCTGCTGTCCATCATCGCCGGCTACTACGCCGTGAAGGCATTCAAGCGGTTCAAGAACGGCGCACTGGACGGCATCCTGCTGCACCTGTGCTACTGGCTGGGTGTCATGAGCCTGAACAAGCATTACCAGGATTCGACCAAGAGGGACTTTCACCTATGAAGCTGTCCTTCATGAAGTCGACATGGGAGTCCGCCAACAAGGGAACCTCCGTGATGTTGCTGTCGAACGTCGCCCTTGCGCTCGCATTGAGTGCAATGGTGGTCGACAAGCTGACGGACCATGAGCGCCTTGTGCTGGTGCCGCCGTATATCGACAAGGCAGTCAAGGTGGGCTGGAAGTCGGCGGATGCGGAATACCTCAAATCGTTCGGCCTGTATTTCGCCACGCTGTCGGCCAATGTCAGCCCGAAGAACGTCACGTTCGTCACTGATTCCTTGTCAGGCATGGTGTCTTCCCGGATCTATCCGGATGTGCGCAAGAAGCTGCTGGTCCTGGCCGAAGACCCGGTGTTCAAGACCAACGGCGGCTCCGTGCGGTTCGAGCCGGACCGTGTGGTGTTCGAAGCCGACACGTCCAAGGTGTTCGTCTCGGGGAACATGACGACCCAGACCGCTGGCGGCCGGCAGGAATCGGCCTCCCTGACATATGAAATGCGCATCGAGATGCACGCCGGCCGCCCCCTGGTCGACGCGCTTACTCACTATCCCGGCAACCAGCCGCGCACGTTGAAATGGCTTGAAGGCAATCCGAAGGCTGCCGAAGATGCCAAGCAAGCTTTATTAGTGAAGGAATCCGAAGAATGAAACGTCTGTTAGTCGCGCTGTCGGTATTGGGTGCATTCGCCGCCCACGCGCAAGACCTGCCGCCGCCCCCTGGCATTCCTGCCGCGGGTACTCCGGTGGCATACCATGCGAAGACAGCTGCACCCAAGCGCATTCTGGAGCAGAAGCTGCCGGGCCTGGGCCTTATGCCAGGCGACAAGCAGGCGACCAAGGCCAACGTCGTTCGCGTCTCATCCGACCGCAACGAAATCATTTACGTATCGGCCGAGTATCCGAACCGGATTGCGACGCCTTATGCCGATCCAAAAGTCATTGATGACGACAAGGCCGTGGTAAAGGCGGTTGGCCAGTCGATATACGTCACGCCGAAAAGCGACGCGCCCATTACCCTTTTCGTTTCCGGTCCGTCGCCAAACGATCCGGTCGTGTCGCTGACGCTGGTGCCAAAGAACCTGCCTTCGCAGACCATCATTCTCCAGCTCGATGAGCCGCTCGCCGCAGTCGGCGCCAAGCCGGAGGAAGAAGCGCCCTCCGACAACGTCTACACCGACCGGATTCGCTATGTCATGCGCCAGATCGCTCTGGGCAAGACCCCGGAAGGCTTCGCCGAAGGTGCGCTGCCCCGAGCCGTGGCGCGAATGGACCAGCTGATGGTCATCCCGGAAGTACGCTATTCCGGCTCCAGCTATGACGTCTATCGCTACCGTGTCGAAAACGTCTCCGACGTGACCGTCGAGATGGACGAGCAGGCTTTTGCGTCGGATGGCGTGCGGGCAGTTGCCATCTTCCCGAATGCCATTCTCGATAAAGGCCAGTCGACATCCGTTTTCGTCATGGCTGACAAAGCGGCCACGGGAGGCAGGTAATGGCCACGTTCGGTGAACAATTCAAGAAAAAGTGGGATAACACCCCGCCTGCAGTGCGCGCTGTCACGGCCATTGTTCTGGTCCTCGGCACATTGATGATCGGTGCATCCGTCGTGATGGGCCCGGCGAAAGCCCAGCCGCAGAAACGCATGGTTGCGGCGAGCGAAACCAACCTGTTGCTGCCAAAGGGCAAAGACAAGACGGTGGAGAAGGTCGCTGCGGAATCGGCCTCCAACGGCCAGGAAATCGACAAGGTCAAGGCAGAGCTGGCCAAGGAAAAGGCCGATAACCAGGCCATGCTGCAGCGCCTCGAGGCCTCCGAAAAGCAGCGGACGACATCGTCGGTCGACGCCGAAGTGGTCCAGGAATTGATTGCCCTGAAAAAGAGGCTGGACGAAGTCGAAAAGAACAAGGGTACCGGCCCCGGCCCGAAGCTGAGCGATCCGGTTCCTGCCGGCGCCGGTGGCCTAGCCAACCCGGTGCTGGATGGCGCTCCCGCCGCTGCCAGCGACGCGCCACGGTCGGATGATGGTCCGAAGCTGCGCGTGATCGGCGGCGACAAGCCTGCTGCGATCAAGGAATACAAGAAGGCAGCCAAGGTCTATGCGTACATGCCAGCCGGCTCGATGGTCGAAGCCGTGCTGATGAATGGTATGGACGCGCCCACGAGTGCTGTCTCGCAGAAGAACCCGGTCCCCGCCGTCATGCGCGTGAAATCCGACGCCATCCTGCCGAACCACTTTACCCACGATATCAAGGAGTGCTTCGTCCTGGTATCCGGTTTTGGTGTCATGAGTTCCGAGCGTGCGCAGCTGCGTACCGAAACCTACTCCTGCATCCGGGAAAACGGACAGGTGCTGGAAGGGAAACTGGATGGCTATGTGGTAGGCGAGGATGGACGCGTCGGCGCACGCGGCCGACTGGTGAGCAAGCAGGGCAGCCTGATCGCCAAATCGCTGGCCGCAGGTGTGTTGTCCGGCATTGGACAGGCGATTACGCCGATGAACGTGCCGCAACTGAATCTGAATCCGTCAAGCATGGTGCAGACCCAAACCACCGATGCAAGCACAGTCGCCCAAACCGGCGTGGCGCGCGGCCTGTCGGACGCATCGAAAGCGGCGGCACATTTTTATCTCGAAATAGCACGGGAAATGACTCCCGTCGTTGAAATCGATGCCGGCCGCAAGCTGACCATCGTGCTGATCAAGGGTGTGGAATTCAAATGAAAAACATGAACCTCAAACTGCATCGTCGCGTCGTTGGCCTGGCGCTGGCCATCCCGGTCCTGCTCACGGGATGCGCGTCGGCCCTCAATCCAGGCGGCGAATCGTCCTTCTCTTGCCCCGGTATGCCACAAGGCATCGTCTGCAAGACTCCGTCCGCGGTCTACAAGTCCACGAACCAGATGCCGGCGGAAACCGAGAATGATCTGCCGCTTGGCCAGCACCTTGGCGACAAGTCGGGCCCACCCGCAGGCATGACGTATGTGCTGCCCAAGTCGCTCGATGCGAAAACTACCCAAGTTGCGACCACCGGCGCCGGCATCGTCAAGACCGGCAAAGCCAAGCCGGTGCGCGAAGCCGCGCAAGTCATGCGCATCTGGATCGCGGAATGGACCGACAAGAATGATGACCTGCATTACCCCGGCTATCTCTTCACCGAAATTCAGCCGCGCCGCTGGTCGGTCGGCAAGTCGGAAGCCTCGGGTCGCAATACCACCGTTCCGTTCCGCGCGGCCGCAACGCCAGCCGGCGCATCGGGCAAAGAGCAACCTGTCGCCGCCAAGCCTGCCGAGGGTGAGGCGCGTCAGTCGGCGGCGATGAGCATGCCGGGATTACCGTCACCCTCGGACATCAACCTCAACTGATTTTTTACCACCACAACCACCTCACTCTCTGGAGATTTGTATGAATCTGAAACAACAAGCCCTGGCCGCACAGCAAAACGTCATGTCCTTTGCCAAGGTACATCATGCCTTCCTGCTGGCATTCGTCATCGTCGCCGTCCTCTCCATGGGTAGCGCCATTGCCGGCACCGATTCCACTTTCGCCACCGTTTCCACGAATCTGGACGGTTGGATGACCGGCTCGCTGGGCAAGGTGTTCTCGCTCGGCGCTCTGGCGGTTGGCCTGGGCATTGGCGTGATCAAGCAGTCGATCCTGTCGGTTGCGACCGGCGTATCGATCGCCCTGGCATCGTCCATCGGCCCTGGCGTTCTGACCAACATGTTTTCGGCCACCCTGTAATCGAAGCCAGTGCCGAATCCCGGAGAGGCTCTGGCCTCTCCAATTTTTTAGCCACCTAGACAAAATTCCATTTCCGCCATGTTCTCCTTCTTCAAATCCTCCAAAGCATCCCGGCAGCCATTGCTGATCAATGGCGACCGCAAGTCCGTGCCGTTCGAGAAGATGACCGTGCGCGCCTGTGATACCGACAGCCAGATGTTCTATATGTCGGACGGAAAGGAATTCTATCTGGGCGCATGCTATACGGGCCTGCCCATCACCGGCGCGGATGCCGCCACGGTCGAGAAGTTTAAATCGGCCCTGAGCATGCAGATCCCGGCTGGCAGTTTCGTCCAGTTCGCCCTGTTGAGCAGCCCCGATGTGGAAGGGTATCTGTCCCAGTACCTCTCCAACAAGGAACAGGCGACGCCGATTCTCAACGAGCTGGCAACATCACACGCCGCCCACTTTCGCGCCGGCGGCGACAAGCCCCTTGTCCCGACGTCCGGCATCCTGCTGAACCGTCAGCGGATCATGGTCACGATCAAGGTTCCTTGTCCGAATGCCATCCCGACTGACGCCGATATCTATGCCGCACGCGAAATCACGGACCGCATGTTTGAGGCGGTCAAGGCCACCGGCATCAGCCTGAGCATGATGGATGCGCAGCAGTATTTGCATACCATGCGCCTTCTGACCCATCTCTGGGAAAAGCCGTCGGACGAGTACGACGAAGAAAAGCCGTTGCGCGAGCAGATATTCCATACCGGGGACGCGGTCGACTTCACCGACAAGTCCACCATCAACTTCCATGATGGCGAATTCTTCTCCAAAGCCCTGAGCGTCAAATTCTTTCCTAAGCGCACCCGCCTGGCCGTGATGAACAGCATCATCGGCGATCCGCAAGGCCTGAGCAACCAGATCACCGATCCGTACTACATGGTGTTGACGCTGCATTATCCTGACCAGGTCGCCAAGGCAGAATGGGTCAAGAGCCGGTCCGCGATGATCAATCACCAGGTGTTTGGGCCGACTTCGCACATGATTCCGGTGCTGGGCTACAAGAAGGCCGGCATCGACACGCTGGTGCATGAGATGGAAGGCCGCGGCGGCATCCTGTGCGAGCTGAATTTCACCGTCTTTCTTTTCTCAAAGTCGAAAGAGCGCCTCAACAAGCTCGGAGCCGGCCTGCAAGCGTATTACTCGTCGATTGGCTTCGAAATGCGCGAAGACAAGCGCATCCTGGAGCCGCTTTTCTACAACCTGCTGCCGCTGAACACGACCCGCGAAGGCGTCAAGAATCTCTATCGCTTTCACACGATGGCAATCAGCCATGCGGTCCAATTCCTGCCGATTTTCGGTGAATGGACGGGAACGGGCACCTCCGGCGCCATGATGCTGATGTCGCGTCGCGGCCAGCCGGTCCTGTTCGACCTGTACGATTCGCAGACCAACTTCAACGCCGTGGTCTTTGCCGAGTCCGGTGCCGGCAAGTCGTTTTTCACACAACAACTTGTGACCGACTACCTCGCAGAAGGTGCCAAGATATGGGTCATCGACACCGGCCGGAGCTATGAAAAGGCAGCGAATGCGAACAACGGCACCTTCATCGAATTCGACACGGAATCCGATATCTGCCTGAACCCGTTTACGCACATCGATGGCAATCTGGACGAGGAAATGGACATCCTCAAGGCGATGATCGCCAAAATGGCCGCGCCCGAGGAAGTCCTGGACGATTACCGCATGGCGCTGCTGGAGCAAGCCATCACCACGACCTATAAGCGATACGGCAATGCCTCCACGGTCACCGCGGTGGCGGAGTGCTGCATTCAGTCACCCGACCCGGAAGCCCAGCGTCTCGGTAAGCAGCTTTTCCCGTTCGCCGGCGGCGCTTACACGCGCTGGTTCGATGGCGAAAACAATCTGAACATGGACAATGCCTTCGTCGTGCTGGAACTGCAGGAACTGAAGTCGAAGAAGGCCCTGCAACAGGTCATCCTCCTGCAGCTGATGGCCCGCATCAATCACGAAATCTTCCTCACGCACGGCCGGCGCAAGATCCTCATTCTGGAAGAAGCATGGGAGTCGCTCAACGACCCGGTGATGGGCAAGGCCATGGAAGCGGTCTACCGCAAGGCGCGTAAGCATGACGCAGCCGTGATCGTGGTTACCCAGTCGGTAGCTGACCTCTACGGTTCGCCCAATGCGCGGGCCATCTACGAGAACTCGGCATGGCAGCTGATTCTGAAGCAGAAGGGCGAGTCGATTGATTCCGCCATCGAGGGTAAGCAATTCAAGATCGACGCCTACGGCGCCTACATGCTCAAGTCAGTACACACCAATTCCGGCAGGTACAGCGAGATCATGATCAAGCAGTCCGAAAGTGACTGGGGCATTGCCCGGCTCGTGGTCAGCCCGTTCAGTCAGGTCCTGTTCTCCACCAAGGGTGCCGAGCGCGACGTCATCCTTGACGCGATGAAGAATGGAGAAAGCGCCGTCGATGCCGTTAACGCCTTTCTGCAGCACCGCGAAGCTGCTTGAACCGAACGCCTAACCAATTTATTGAGAAAAGATCATGTCCGACACTAATATCGCTCCAGCCACTCCGTCAACCCAGCCAGCACCAGCGCCAGCCGCAGCAGGCGTGTCGCTCGTTACCGCCTGTGTGATAGCGGCCGTCTTCTCCGCGTTCAGTGGGATGGCGTCCTGGCATTTCGCCTCGCAAAACGTAGGCGGGACCCAGGTTGCTGTTATCGATTCGGGCAAGATTGCCCGCCAGGCCATGAATACGACGCTTGCCAAGCCGGACATGAATCCCGAAAAGGCCGCAGCCGAAGCGGACGCTTTCATCGAAAAGCTCAACATGACCATGGAAGAGTATACGGATGCCGGCATCGTCGTCGTCAATACCAGCGTGGCACTGACGCGCCCCGCAGGAAACGACATCACCCAGACGATTGCCGCCAAGCTTGGCGTGAAGCTCCAATGACCTTTCTGTCTCCTCTTGCCCGGTCACAGGGGGTGCGCTGGCAAGCCTTCTGGGCTGGCGAGAGCAACAGGAAATTCGCTAAAAAGGCGCTTCTGTGGACAGCGATTTCGTTATCCGTTTTGTACCCGCTTCTCAGCATGGCCACCCAAAACATTCGGATCGGCCTGGATCTTCAGGAAGTGCGGTGCCTGCCATGGCGGGTGTATCTGCTTGAACTTGGCCGCCCGGAACAGATGACTAAAGGCGGCGTTGTCGCTTTCAAGCCGCGCGATGGCTTGATGGGCCCCAAGTTCGAAGGCCGCCTGGTCGGGAAAATGATTGCCGGTGTTCCGGGTGACGTTCTTGAAGTCCGACAGGACGTTGCCTATGTAAATGGCAAACGGGTCGGAGAACTGGTCCTACTTCCCAAATTGCATGCCAAGCCGGGTTCATATGATCGTCGCGAGACGGTCCCTGCCGGCAAGATTCTCGTCCTCGGCACCGAGCCGCGCAGCTATGACGGACGGTACTGGGGATTTCTTGACCAGTCCGCCGTGATCGGTAGCGTCAAGCCCCTTTTCTGACACAGCGGTCGTTCTGGCCGCGGTTTATTCCTTGCTGGCAACATAACATACTGATACAGTATCGCTATCTGTTATGCGTTGGATTAATATGCTCGCCAAAACCCTACTTTTCGCCGCTGTTGCTTTCAGCCTGCCCGCCATGGCGCAGGAGGAGCCCGCTGCTGGCCAGTTCTTTTCCCGGAAATCAGAAGGCTGGTACTGGTATATCGATCCAAGGGATGAGGTAAAGCCGGAGCCTCCGAAGGTGCAGCCCCCGAAGCCATCCGCCAAGACCGCCGAGCCGGCAAAGGCCGCGCCTTTTTCAGTGGAATGGCTGCGCACCAATATGCCCAAGTTGCTTGATGCCGCGATCAACGATCCCACCAAGGAAAACGTCGAGGCCTATCTCTACGCGCAGCGGGTCACGATGGACAAGTCGCAGCGCTATGCGGAGCAGTCACAGCGCGTTGTCGCTGCCGATCCCTTCCTTGATGAAAATAACCGGGTCCCGATCGCCTCCTACACCAAGCCGTTCTTCCTCCGCCAGGCGCAGGAAGGCAAGCTCGAAGCACTCAAGCACGTCGCGACCGTGGGCGGGCTATGGGTTTTCTTCGATTCCAAGTGCAATTTCTGTCAGCCCCAGGTCAATACCGCTAACGAACTGGCCAAGAAGTACGGCTTGATTACCAAGTTCATTTCCATGGATGGAAAAGGACTTCCCAACGTCAAGCAATTTGTCCGCGATAGCGGGCAGGCCAAGCGTCTGAACCTCAAGATCACGCCGACGACCGTCCTTGTCGTGCCACCTAACAACTTCTTCGTGGTTTCGCAGGGAATCATGGCGCAGGACCAGCTTAGCGACCGCATTCTCCTCGCGGCCGACAGCAATGCTCTCCTGCCGAAGGATCTGTCGGCAAAGATGAATTCCTATGACCGCGGCGTGCTGACCACTGACGACACCCAGCAGGGCCGCACGGATGATCCGAAGGTGTGGGTCAAGTACCTGAAAGACCGGCTGGAAAGTCGCTACTAATTTCTATAAAGGGCACACGTTGTGAAAAAACCATTTAAGAAAGCGCTTGCCGGCCTTGTCGGATTGGCGTTGCTGACGTCGGCCTTGAATTCCCATGCCGGGCTGCAGGACGCGCTGGATGGCATGTTCATGTCCAATGCCACTTCGCCAGCCGCGTTCGAGAGTCAGACGCGCGGCGGCTTTGTCGGCGGCGGGTTGGGCGTTCGGGCACCGATACGAAGCATCAATCTTGTGGCATTCGACCCGCCCCGGTTTTCTGCCGGATGCGGCGGCATCGACCTGTTCGGCGGCTCGTTCAGCTTCATCAATGCGGACCAGATTGTCGCGTTGTTCAGGCAGATTGCCGCCAATTCGATTGGACTGGCCTTCAAGGCGGCGATTGACGCTATCAATCCGCAGTTGGGCAACCTGATGCAAAACTTTCAGTCGGCGATGCAGTCACTTAATGAAAACATGAAGAACACCTGTGCGATCGCCAATCAGGTAGTGAAAGGGTTTAGCGATCCGAACGCACGGGCAGAGATGGCCCAGAATGGTGCTGCCGCCGGCGAGGCTGCTGTCGGTGCTTTTAGCGACCTGATGGGGGGTATCACCCAGCTCTTTACTTCGCCCAAGAAGACGGTGGCTGACGCCAACGATAACGGCACCTGCGCCGACTGCGGCAATCCCGTCTGGAAGGCGCTGACAGACTCCAACCCCGGCCAATTGCTGGGCAATCCAGGATCTTCGCAAACGGACGCCGCCAGCGATAACGAGATCATCATGAGCCTGATCGGCTCAGTCGTGATCTCCCCCGCCGACAGGACGGAGACGGACGCCAATGCCAAGCCGAAAGCCGATCCGGGCTCCGAGAAATCACCGCCCTTGACGATTACTCAGCTACGCTCTGGCAACACTAATGGCAATCCTTTCAAGGTGCTTTACTGCGACGATGGCAAGGATCGCACCAAGTGCCTGATCGTGAAAGAGAAGGATTTCAACTTCCCGGGCACCCTTGGCTACACCAACCAGATGCTGTTTGGCGACAAGGATGGGAGTACGGTCCAGGCCACTTCAATTGTCGGCAAACTGACGGGCTGCACCACGAGTAAATGCGGGTTTACCAGTGCACAACAGTCATTTATCAATTCAGTTCGCCCCCCGCTTTTGGGGCTAATCAAGGATGTGCAAGCCCACGGCGGAGCAGTCGAGCAAATTGCACGCGACCTGGCTCCAGTTATCGCTGACGAACTCGCAGAAAGATATGGCATGGCCGCAGTCACTGCCGCCAGAAAGGCATGGGACGGCGTCAAGGTCACGCAGCCGGACTTTGTGCCCCGCGCGCTGGAGGAGCGGGCACGTGAGCTGGCAGCAGTCCGGCTTGCAGCCGAAGCCAACAACAAACGTGTGCTCGATGCCACGGCCATGGTCAAGCAGATCATTTCCAAGAACTCTGCTGTTTTCGTCCAAACCAGCGCCAATTAAGGAAACGCAGTGCTTACTTTTCCCGTCTACGTCCTGGGTGACGCTTCGTCGTTCTACTCGGTGTTGAACAGTGTGGCGATGATATTCGGCCAGAAGGGCTTTAGGGCACCTCGAATTACACCTGATTTCGGCGTCATCAGCGAGCCAAGCGTTTGA
>CAUQYP010000003.1:0-80713 GCA_963522035.1 uncultured Noviherbaspirillum sp.
AGCAAAAGCAACTGTCGCTGCGCGGGCAACTGCAACGGCAACTGTCGCTGCGCGGCACAAGCGATATCGCTTGCACGCCGGCTTGAGCAAGTCAGGCCGAATCCGCCCTATTGCGCCAGCAGCAGCCAGACCGGCAAAGTCGCGATCGACGCCAGCGTGCCGGCCGAGATGATGAACGCCACCAGCGGCCCATTGCCGCCAAGCCGCGCCGCCAGCACGTAGGCGCTGGAGGCAGTGGGCAGGGCGGCGAAGGTGACCAGGATCTGCAGTTGCAGCGGCGGCAGCGCAAACCAGGCGCCGATGAAAAGGGCAATCGCCGGCAGCGCCAGCAGCTTGACGGCGATGAAGTAGGCCGACATCGCGCGGCCTTCGGTAAGGCCGGAAAGCCGCAGCCCCGCGCCAACCATGATCAGCCCCAGCGCAATCGACGCATTCCCCATGCGCGACAGCACCACCCCGGCGACTTCGGGCATGGGCAGGCCCGTCAGGTTGAACAGCACGCCGCAGGCGGTGGCGATGAGCAGCGGGTTCTTGGCCAGTTCGCGGGCCAGGCCGCCGCTCTTGTGCACCAGCGCATGCACGGCGGCCATGTTGCAGAGGGGGACGGCGAAGCCGATGATGAGCGCCATCATCGAGGTGCCGGTCTCGCCGCCCAGGCGGAACGCAATCGCCAGCGCCATGTAGGAGTTGAAGCGGAAGGCGGTCTGCACCGCCGACTCGAAGCTCATCGGTCCGACCGGGAACAGCGGCTTGGCCAGCCAGCCCAGCGCAATGCCGCAGGCGACGATGATGAGCGCGGCCTGGATCAGCTTGCCAGTGGTCGAAAAGTCGAGCGGGGTACGCGAGGTGGAGTAGAAAAGCAGTGCCGGGAAGAGCACGAAGTAGACCATCTTTTCCATGCCGGCCCAGAATTCGGGGCCCCATTTGGTCACGCGCATCAGGATCAGGCCGATCAGGATCAGGGAAAAATCGGGAAGCAGGATGGCGGCGATCGACATGGGGGAGGGCGCGAGGCGAAAGCGCCATGTTACCGGATGGAAGCGACGGTGCGAGCACGGAAATTCACGGCGGCGAAGCGGAACAAGGTTTTACGCCCGTGGCGCGGCGTCCCGCTATTTCAGCAGGCGCGCCAGTTCGACCGCCGTCTTCACGTTCATCTTGTCGAAGATATGCGCACGGTGCACTTCCACCGTGCGCATGCTGATGCCCAGGCAGTCGGCGATGACCTTGTTCATCTTGCCTTCCAGGATCAGGTCCAGCACTTCGCGTTCCCGCGCCGACAGCGCTGCCAGCCGGTCGCATACCGCAGCCGAAACGCCGGCGTTTCGCGAGGCGGCCAGCGCTTCCTCGACCCTGTCCATCAGCGTGTTGTCATTGAACGGCTTCTCGAAGAAGTCGAAGGCGCCGCGCTTCAAGGCGCTGACCGCCACCGGTACGTCGCCATGCCCGGTCAGGAAGATGACCGGCAGCCGCCCGGTCAGGCCGCGTGCGTCCAGCGTCTCGAACAGGGCGATCCCGCTGGTCTGGGGCATGCGGATGTCGAGCAGCAGGCAGTCGCCGCCGGGATCGAATTGCGCCCGGCCTTCCAGCATGGCCAGGAAGGCGTCGGCACTGTCGTACGCGGCAGCATCGATGCCGCGCGACTGGGCCAGCCAGCAAAGCGCGTCCCGGATTACTTCTTCATCGTCAACGATATGCAGCATGCCTGGTCTTTATAGGGATTACCGATGTTACTTATTGGAAAGTGTTTGCGGTCTACAGTGTACCGAGAATCCCTGCGACCCTGTCACAGCGGCACATCGGCCGGGCGCACGGGCTGCTCGTCAGCCGTGCGCGTCATCACCGGCAGCGTGAATCGGAATATGGTGCCACCCTTCGGGTTGTCGGCGTGCGTCAGCGTGCCGCCGTGGAATTCGACCACGGTGCGGCAGATGTTGAGCCCCATGCCCATGCCCTCGGACTTGGTCGAGAAGAAGGGCGAGAACAGCCGCTCGGCGACTTCGGCCGGTATCCCATGGCCGCGGTCGGCGACCGTGATGGCGACCATGGGCGTGCTGCTGGCCGCATCGAGCATCGCATTGACCCGCAGCACGCGGCGCGCCGGCGGCACCATCTGCATCGCCTCGATGGCGTTGCGGGTCAGGTTCAGCAGCACCTGCTCCAGCATCACGCCGTCGCCCAGCACGGCGGGCAGGCCGGGTGCGCCGCTGATCTGGATCGAGACGAAAAACTGGCGGGCCTGCAGTTCGACCAGCGGCGCCAGGCCGTCGAGCAGCGTCTTGACGTCGATCGGCTGCCTTGCCGGGTCGCGCTTGCGCACGAAGGCATGCACGCTGCGGATGATGTGGCCCGCACGCTGGGCCTGGGCGCTGGCCTTTTCCAGCGCCGACTTCAGCATCGCATGCTCGGCGCCCGGCGCCGGTGTGCGCGCCAGCAGGTTCAGCGCGCCGGTGGCATACGAGGAAATGGCCGCCAGCGGCTGGTTCAGTTCGTGCGCAAGCGTCGAAGCGAGTTCGCCCATGCTGGCCAGGCGTGCGCTCGCCTGCAGCTTTTCCTGCTGCTGGCGATTGATGTTTTCCACCCGCCGCAGGTCGGACACGTCGAGGATGGAACCCATCCACCCGGTCTGGCGGCCGCTGTCGTCCATCAGCGGCGCCTCGAACACCAGTACCGGGAAACGCTCGCCGTCGGCGCGCTGGAAGATGGTCTCGAAGCGCGGCGTGAAACTGCCCGCCAGCACCTTGGAAAAACGCTCGTGGTACTCCTCCATCGCCTCGGGCGCCCAGTAGGGCATGGGTGGCAGCCGGCCCACGATGTCCGACGCCGGCAGGCCGACCATCTGGCAAAAGGCCGGATTGACATATGTCACCCGGCCTTCGAGGTCGCGCGCGCGCAGGCCGGTCACCAGCGAGTTTTCCATCGCCGCGCGGAACGACACCTGCTGCCGCAACGCGTTTTCGGCGGCAAGCCTGCGGTTGATGTCGCGCCACAGCGCGGACAGGCTCCACAGGAGGCCCAGCGAGAGCAGGATCACCGAGCCGACCAGCAGGTTGGGCAGCAGCTTGGGCTCGCTCTTGATGCTGTTGGTGCGCAGCGTGATGGCCACGCCGGGCAGGTCCAGCGCGCGGCTGTGGGTATAGACGTTGCGGCCCGGGCCGCCGGAAGCACGCCGGTCCAGCACGGTGTCGTCGCTGTCGGTCAGCAGGATTTCGTTTTCCTGAGCGAACCACCATGGCACCAGCTGGTCGAGGATGCTGGCCGTGGTATAGGTCGCGACCAGGTCGCCCAGGTACTGGCTGCCGCGCACGAGCGGCACATGGTAGTCCATGGTCACGGTGCCGGTGCTGCCGCGCACCGGCTGGACATAAAGCGGCAGGCGGGTGTCGCGCGCCTTCTCCAGCGCCTGCCGCGATGGCAGCGACAGGTCGGCCAGCGACAGTTCGACGCCGTCGTCGGTGGAAGCCACCTGCCGGCCCTGGGGGTCGAGCCAGACCACGCGCGCCAGTTCGCGGCTGCTGCGCAGCAGCGCGTCCATCCTGTCGTCCCATTTCCTGCCATCGAGATAACCCGCCGCCATGTCGCTGGCCACCAGCCGCAGGCTTTCCTCGTTGCGGCTCAGCTGGAAGCGCACGGTCTGTTCGACCCACAGGGTGTCGGCGATCATCTGTTCCTGGCGCTCGGTGGACTCCATGCGCTGTGCCTGCCAGGGCAGCCACAACAGCGCGAACAGGAACAGCAGCAGCAAGAAGACCGGCAGCAGCCAGCGCCAGGCCTGTTCGCGGCTGGGCAGGCCTGGCAGGGGCGGAAAAGCGGGGACGCGCATCATGCGCCCCGGTCAAGGGACCGTTGGCGTTGGCGGAAACGAGGCAGGGCGGCGTGCATGCGATGCATCGGCCATTGTGGATTTCCACACTTGTGAGCGCTGCGTGGCATGACCAGAATGTGCTGCCCTTTTAAAAGAACAATTAAAAACGCCATACGTTTCGTCTATCTGGAGAAAACATGAAATTCAACGTCCTTTACCTGGCGCTCGGCGCCGCCGCGCTGGTGTCAGGCCAGGCGTATGCACAAGCCCCGATCGTCATCAAGTTCAGCCACGTGGTGGCGAACGACACGCCCAAGGGCAAGGGCGCCGACCGCTTCAAGGAATTGGCCGAGAAAGCCACCAACGGCCGCGTCAAGATCGAAGTGTACCCGAACAGCACCCTGTACAAGGACAAGGAAGAAATGGAAGCGCTGCAGCTGGGCGCGGTGCAGATGCTGGCGCCGTCGCTGGCCAAGTTCGGTCCGCTGGGCGTGAAGGAGTTCGAGGTATTTGACCTGCCTTATATCTTCCCGAGCAAGGACGTGCTGTACCGCGTGACCGAAGGCCCGGTCGGGAAAGACCTGTTCAGGAAGCTCGAGCCCAAGGGTATTACCGGCTTGGCCTATTGGGACAACGGCTTCAAGGTCATGTCGTCCAACAAGCCCATGCGCCTGCCTGCCGACTTCAAGGGCATGAAGATGCGTATCCAGTCCTCCAAGGTGCTCGACGCGCAGATGCGCGCACTGGGCGCGAACCCGCAGGTCATGGCCTTCTCCGAGGTCTACCAGGCGCTGCAGACCGGGGTGGTAGACGGCACCGAGAACCCGCCGTCCAACCTGTACACGCAGAAAATGCATGAAGTGCAGAAGCACGTTACCCTGTCCGACCACGGCTACCTGGGCTACGCGGTCATCGTCAACAAGAAGTTCTGGGACGGCCTGCCGGCCGACATCCGCACCCAGCTCGACGGCGCAATGAAGGACGCGACCAAGTATGCCAATGCCATCGCCCAGCAGGAAAACGACAAGGCCATGGCAGCGGTCAAGGCATCCGGCAAGACCGAGATCCATGCGCTGAACGACAAGGAAAAGGCCGAATGGCGCAAGGCGCTGGCCCCGGTGCAGAAAGACATGGAAAGCCGGATCGGCAAGGCCACCATCGAGGCGGTCAACAAGGAATCGGCAGCGCTCGGCGCGAAGTAATAAAACAGTTCGCACGCATGCGGCTTTCCGGTCATGGCCGGCAAGCCGCATTGTCTTGAACGGGTATTTTTTAATAATAGGGGACACCCATGAAATTGTTGGACCACCTCGAGGAATGGCTGATCGCCAGCCTGATGGCGGCGGCAACGCTCGTCGTCTTCGTGGCCGTGGTGCATCGCTATGCATCCGGCTTTCCCATTCCGGGCCTGCAGGACTGGCTGATCCAGCTCAACACCAGCTGGGCCCAGGAACTGACCATCTACATGTTCGTCTGGATGGCCAAGTTCGGCGCCGCCTATGGCGTGCGCACCGGCATCCACGTCGGCGTCGACGTGCTGATCAATCGCATGAACGCGCCGTGGCACCGCCGCTTCGTGGTGCTGGGCCTGCTGGCCGGCGCGCTTTTCACCGGCATCGTCGGCACCCTGGGCGCGACCTTCGTCTACGAGCTGAGCCACACCACCAGCACTTCCGAAGTGCTTGAGGTCCCGATGTGGCTGGTCTACCTGGCCGTGCCGCTCGGCTCCTACCTGATGTGCTTCCGCTTCCTGCAAGTAGCCTGGACTTTCCTCAAGACCGGCGAACTGCCCAAGCATGACCATGCGCACGTCCAGGGCATCGACCCCAATGAAGAAAACATCTCGGGAGCCAAGGTATGAACGCGCTGATTATTTTTGTGCTGCTGCTGGCGCTGATGCTGACCGGCATGCCGATCTCCATCTCGCTCGGCCTGACGGTGCTGACCTTCCTGTTCACGATGACCGATGTGCCGATCGAGTCGGTGGCGCTGAAGCTTTTCACCGGCATCGAGAAGTTCGAGATCATGGCGATTCCGTTCTTCATCCTGGCGGGTAATTTCCTGACCCACGGCGGCGTGGCGCGGCGCATGATCAACTTCGCCACTGCGATGGTCGGCCACTGGCATGGCGGCCTGGCGCTGGGCGGCGTGATGGCCTGTGCGCTGTTCGCGGCAGTCTCCGGCTCCAGC
Source organism: uncultured Noviherbaspirillum sp. (assembly GCA_963522035.1). Lineage (GTDB taxonomy): Bacteria > Pseudomonadota > Gammaproteobacteria > Burkholderiales > Burkholderiaceae_D > Noviherbaspirillum_A. The sequence goes on from CAUQYP010000003.1 coordinate 5,996, forward strand.
CCGGCAACGGTTGTGGCAATCGGCTCCATCATCCTGCCGGCCATGGTGCGCCAGGGCTATCCGAAGGGCTTCGGCGCCGGCGTCATCACCACCTCGGGCGCTCTGGGCATCCTGATCCCGCCGTCGATCGTGATGGTGATGTATTCGGTGTCCACCAACACCTCGGTCGGCAAGCTGTTCATGGCCGGCGTCATTCCCGGCCTGATGCTGGCAAGCCTGCTGGGCCTGACCACCTGGTACCTGGCACGAAAGCACAACTATCCGCGCATGCCCAAGGCCACCTGGGCCGAGCGCTTCATTGCCTTTCGCAAGAGCGCCTGGGGCCTGCTGCTGATCGTCATTGTCATGGGCGGCATCTATACAGGCATCTTCACACCGACCGAGGCGGCCGCGATGTCGGCGGTGTATGCGTTCATCGTCGCGGTATTCGTCTACAAGGACATGGGCTTCAAGCAGGTGCCCAAGGTGCTGCTGGACTCGGCGTCGATGTCGGCCATGCTGCTCTACATCATCACCAACGCGGTGCTGTTCTCCTTCCTGATGACGTCCGAGAACATCCCGCAGGCAATGGCCGGCTGGATCATGGACAAGGGCTTCGGCGTGGTCAGCTTCCTGCTGGTCGTCAACGTGCTGCTGCTCCTGGCAGGCAACGTGATGGAGCCGTCGTCCATCGTGCTGATCATGGCGCCCATCCTGTTCCCGGTGGCGATGAAGCTGGGCATCGACCCGGTCCACTTCGGCATCATGATGGTGGTAAACATGGAGGTAGGCATGTGCCATCCGCCGGTAGGCCTGAACCTGTATGTGGCGTCCGGCATTACCAAGATGGGCATCAGCGAACTCACAGTGGCGGTGATGCCATGGCTGCTGACCATGCTGGGCTTCCTGATGATCATCACCTACGTGCCGCAGATCTCGCTGTGGCTACCGAACCTGGTGTATGGCAACTGAGCAGGCCCTCCGTTAGCGCCTTACAGGCCGCCGCTTCCTCCTGGAAGCGGCGGCTTTTTTCCATCCGTGCTCAGCCGATGAAGTGTCCGTAGAGCGACAGCACCAGCTCGCTGACGATCAGGCCGACGATGTACCACTCCACCCGGTGCGGACTCTTGTAGCGCACCGTCTCCAGCAGCGTTTCCGCGGTGCGGCCCAGCGTCGCGAGCTTGCGTTCAAGCGCCTTGGCGCGGTCGATGATTTCGTAGTCGCCTTCCAGCCGCGCATGCAGGGCTTCCAGGTGGCTGTTGCTCCACAGGAGCTCGGGCTTGTCCATGACCTCCGCCCGGTTGGTCAGCCTGTGCTCGGACAGCAGCATGTTGCCGACTGCCCGCATCAGGTCCTGCGAGCGTACCGAGAAGCGGCCGTCGTCCGCCAGGTCCTGCGCCAGCGGCTCGATACGGTCGAACTCGCCGGCCGAGCGCCGTTCCTGGAACGACAGCATGGCCGCCTTGGACATGACTTCGGCCAGCAGCTGGAGCCGGTCGCGGTCGGCCGCGTGCAGGTGGATCTCATTGCCGACCGGCCCTTCATGCGCCTCCGGGTCGATGATGACGGTGGCCTTTTCCTCGGCCAGCGGGTCACCGCCGCCATGGCTTGCGGGACCGATGCTGGCCATCAGCCATTCACGGTCGCCGGTTTCCTCGGCGAAGAAGGCCACCGCGCCGTAGCGGAAAATGGCGGCCACGCCGGCGCTGGGCAGGCGCACCATCAGCGGCGACTGCGCGACCATGGGCAAGTGGACCAGTGCCTTGATGTCGATGCGTTCGGCGACGATGAGCACCGTCGCGCCGAAGCGGGTGGCCTGGACCAGCGGCTTGCCTTCGCGGTGAACGATGCGCTGGCGGCGCGAGCGGCGACCGGTGGCGGAAGGGGTCCAGTGGATGGCATTGCGGGAGGGAGTGTCGGTCATAATGCTTTTTTGTCAGAAATGGTAGGGTGTAATAACCGCCAGGGCATTACACCACGGGCGGTCGATCTATCCAGGCGTTTGCCTCGACCGACGAATGGTGCAATGCGCTTCGCTTGTTGCACCCTGCGGCCCTGCGGCACCTGTCCTTTTCCATTATGCTTCCGGCCATGTCCGATACCCCGATCTTCTCCGCCATCGTTGCCGCCCCGTTCGGCGCGATCGGCGTGCGCACCGCCGGCAGCCGGTTGCAGGAGCTGGTCTACCTGCCGCGGTCCCATGCGCCGCAAGACCCGGCCGACGCGCTTTCCGAACGCACCGCAACGCAGCTCGAACGCTATTTTGCCGAACCCGACTTCCGCTTCGACCTGCCGCTGGCGACCGTCGGCACCGCCTTCCAGCAGCGCGTCTGGGCCGCGATTGCGTCGATTCCGCGCGGTCATGTGCGCACCTACGGCGACCTGGCGCGGCTGCTCGGCTCTGCGCCGCGCGCGGTCGGGCAGGCCTGCGGCGCCAACTGGTTTCCGCTGGTCGTGCCCTGCCACAGGGTCACGGCGGCCGGCGGACTGGGCGGCTTTTCCAACAGCGCCGACGCCGATGGTTTCCACATTGGCGTCAAGCGCTGGCTGCTGTCGCACGAAGGCGTGGAGCGCTACCGATGAGCCGTGCCGCGCTGGAAAGCCAGTCGCTGATCGACAGCTTCTGCGACACCCTGTGGCTGGAGGACGGCTTGTCCAAAAATACATTGGAAGCCTACCGGCGCGACCTCAGCCTGTTTGCCGCGTGGCTGGAAGGCGAGTCCGGCAAGCTGCTGGATGCGGCCGGCGCCGACGACCTGAATGCCTATTTTGCCGCCCGTCATGCCGACAGCCTTGCTACCTCGGCCAACCGGCGGCTGGCCGTGCTGCGGCGCTATTACCAGATGGCGCTGCGGCAGAACCGCATCGCGGTCGACCCTTGCCTGCGCATGCGCTCGGCGCGCCAGCCGTCGCGCTTTCCCAAGACCCTGTCCGAAGCCCAGGTCGAGGCGCTGCTGGCCGCACCCGACGTCAATACGCCGCTCGGCCTGCGCGACCGTACGATGCTGGAGCTGATGTATGCGAGCGGCTTGCGGGTTTCCGAACTGGTACTGCTGAAGTCGGTGGAGGTCGGCATGAACGAGGGCGTGCTGCGCATCACCGGCAAGGGTGACAAGACCCGGCTGGTGCCGTTCGGCGACGAGGCGCGCGGCTGGATAGAGCGCTACCTGTCCGAAGCGCGGGGCGTCATCCTGAACGGCCAGACCGACGACGCGCTGTTCGTCACCGGGCGCGGCGGCGCGATGACCCGGCAAATGTTCTGGGTCCTGATCAAGAAGCATGCGCTGAAGGCCGACATCCAGGCGCCGCTGTCGCCGCACACGCTGCGCCACGCCTTCGCCACGCACCTGCTCAACCACGGCGCCGACCTGCGGGTCGTGCAATTGCTGCTGGGGCATGCCGATATTTCCACTACGCAAATTTATACGCACGTGGCCCGGGAACGGTTGAAATTGCTGCATTCGCAGCATCATCCGCGCGGCTGAGCGGGTAGCGCCCAGGCGATCGGGATTGTCCGCCTGAGCCCGCTGCCACCGCACTGTATTGCGCGAACTCTTGATCGAACGAGGTGCGATTATCGAATGATTGGTCCACGTGCTACGATGACAACAGTGTTAACGCGATCCTGCAGGCCTTAACCGGAGAATCATGTCGTGGCAAAAACCAATTTCACGTACGAAAAGCGGCAAAAAGAGCTTGAGAAGAAGCGCAAGAAAGAAGAAAAGCTGAAACGCAAGCAGGAACGTTCCACCGACGGCACGGCCGACAACACCGAAACCGGCGATGGTGCGGAGCCGGGCGACACCGGCGAAGTCATCGAAGGCTTGCCGAAGCCGGTCGAGGGCGAGTCCCAGAACGAAGCGCCCTGAAGCCTGCTCCTATTCGCCCTGCCTGAGGCCTACGCGCACCAGCACCGCGCCGTGGTCCGACGCATCGGGTGAACGAAATATCACGTGGTCGTTCAAATAGGCCACTTCCAGTACTTCGCCCAGCGCATGCGGCGACGCCGGGTTGAATTCCTCCGAGACCAGCACATGGTCTATCGTCTCGAAGTTGCCATCGTGTACATGGGTAAAGCCGACATCGCGCAGCGGGTCGCGCCGCGTCTGCAACCGGTAGCATTCGAACAGCCGCTCGTCATGCCCGTTCAGGCTGCGCCCGCCGCCCAGCACCAGCTGCGTCGGGACCGCGTCGGCGACATCGTTGAAGTCGCCCATCACCATTAATGGCCGCCTGTGGCCGGCGGTAAAGTCGCTCAGCAGGTAACGCAACCCGAGCGCCTCGGCGCCGCGCCGGATCATGGAGCGCAGCACGGCCGCACCGATGCTGCCCGGGTCGTTTTCGCTGTCGCCGTTGCGGTAGTCCGGGCGCTTCGATTTCAGGTGGACCACGAACACGTTCAGCACCGGGCCGCCCGGCAGCTGCACCGGCACCTGCAACACCGGCCGGGTGAAGCGGGTCATGGCGCCCGCCAGGTCCGGCAGCGGCACCGACAGGCCGCGCGGCAGGTCGAGGTGCTTGGAAATCGGTCCGGCCAGCGGCAGCCGGCTGACCAGGGCGACGCTGGGGGTGAGCTTGCCGGGCTCCGGCGCGAAGCCGATGTGCTGCGCGTCGCGGTAGCGCGTGCTGCGGGCCAGCACGTCACGCACCGCCTCCTGTGAAAATACTTCCTGCAGGCCGATGACGTCGGCGTCGAGCTGGTCGAACTTCTGCGCCAGCCAGGCCACCTTGGCGTCGTACTGTTCCGGCGTCCAGGGCTCGATGCCGTCGTAGAAGCGCAGCCCCGGCAGGGCGAGGTTGAGGACGTTGAATGTCGCGAAGCGAATTTCCTGTTGCATAATACCCCACCCAATTTTCAACTGAGCGTATCACGCATGAGCAGGAAAGAGCATATCTCGGAGACGCCGGCGACCCAGTACCTGCGCCGTTGCCGCGTCGTTTTCTCGGAGCACCCGTACCAGTACGAGGAACATGGCGGCACCGCGGTCTCCGCCCGTGAACTGGGCGTCGACGAGCACCAGGTCGTCAAGACCCTGGTCATGCAGGATGAAGCCGGCAAGCCGCTGATCGTGCTGATGCACGGCGACTGCAAGGTGTCGACCAAGAACCTGGCGCGGCAGATCGGCTGCAAGTCGGTGGAGCCGTGCACGCCCGAAGTCGCGCAGCGGCATTCCGGCTACCAGCTCGGCGGCACCTCGCCGTTCGGCACCCGCAAGGCGATGCCAGTGTATGTCGAGCAGGGCATCCTGGCGCTGGAGCGCATCTATATCAATGGCGGCCGGCGCGGCTACCTGGTCGGCCTGGCGCCGGCTGTCCTGCCGACAATATTGCCGGTGACCGCTGTATCATGCGCGCTGGCCGGGCAATAGCCGGCGCCGTTTACCGTTTCAATGCCACATCAATAACAACAGGTTCCGCAGCCCATGTACACCGCCTTGTTCGTCATCGCCGCCTATCTGATCGGCTCCATTTCCTTCGCCGTGGTTTGCAGCCGCGTGTTCGGCCTGGCCGACCCGCGCACCTATGGCTCGAAAAACCCCGGTGCGACCAACGTGCTGCGCAGCGGCAACAAGAAGGCGGCCATCGCCACGCTGATCGGCGACTGCCTGAAGGGCTGGTTTGCAGTATGGCTGGCGATGCAGCTGGGGCCGCGTTTCGGCATTACCGAAACCGGCATCGCGCTGGTCGCCATCGCGGTGTTCCTGGGCCACCTGTGGCCGGTATTCTTCCGCTTCGTCGGCGGCAAGGGCGTGGCTACCGCACTGGGCGTGCTGCTGGGACTGAACGTCTGGCTGGGCCTGGCGACGCTGGCGACCTGGCTCATCATTGCCTACGCATTCCGCTACTCGTCGCTGGCGGCGCTGGTGTGCAGCGTGTTTGCGCCATTCTTCTACATGCTGATGTTCGGCGTCGACCCGGTGCTGATGGCGGTGGCGGCGATGAGCTTGCTGCTGGTGTACCGGCATGCGAAGAACATCGGCAACCTGATCAGCGGCAAGGAAAGCCGGCTGGGCAGCAAGAAGTAAACGAGTCCGGGCCACGTAAAATTCGTAGGGTGTAATAACCGAAGGGCATTACACCATGCGTTGTGCACGAAAGGCGCCCGGGATGGTTTGGGCGCCCATGGTGTAATGCGCTGGCGCTTATTACACCCTACGAAGAGCGAAAAACAAAAAACCAAAAAACGAACTCGCCGGCTTCAAATCCGCAATTCATCCAGCGGCCAGCGCGGCCTGACGTTGAACGCATAATCCCGCTGCGCCGCCTCCGGCTGCAACTGCAGCCGCATCGCACCGGCGAATGCGATCATCGCGCCGTTGTCGGTGCAAAATTCCAGCTCCGGATAAAACACGCGAAAGCGTTTTTTCGCCGCCGCTGCATTCAGCGCCTCCCTCAACTGCCGGTTGGCGCCGACGCCGCCGGCAATCACCAGCCGCTTCAGGCCCGTGTGCTTCAGCGCCGTCACGCATTTCGCCACCAGCACCTCGACAATCGCGTCGACGAAAGCGCGCGCGACGTTGGCCTTGTCCTGCTCGCAGATATTCGTGATCCTGGACTTCACCAGCGTCAGCACCGCCGTCTTCAGCCCGGAAAAGCTGAAATTCAGGTTCTTCGAATGCAGCATCGGCCGCGGCAGCGTGTAGACGCCAGGGTCGCCGAACTCGGCCAGCCGTGAAATGGCCGGGCCGCCCGGGTAGCCCAGGCCCAGCAGCTTGGCCGACTTGTCGAATGCTTCGCCGGCGGCGTCGTCCACGGTTTCGCCCAGGAGCGTATAACGGCCGACGCCGTCGACCCGCATCAGTTGCGTATGGCCACCCGAGACCAGCAACGCGACGAAAGGAAATTCGGGCGGCTCGCTGGCCAGCAGTGGCGACAGCAGGTGGCCTTCCAGGTGATGCACGCCCAGCACCGGCTTGTCGAGCGCGAGACCCAAGCCACAGGCAACCGATGCGCCGACCAGCAGCGCGCCGGCCAGGCCCGGACCCTGGGTGTACGCAATGGCGTCGATCGCCTGGCGCTCCAGCTGCGCGTCGGACAGCACCTGCTCCAGCAGCGGCAGCGCACGCCGGATATGGTCGCGCGACGCCAGTTCGGGTACGACGCCGCCGTACTGCTCATGCATGGCGACCTGGGAGTGCAGCGCATGGGCGAGTAGGCCGCGGCCCGTTTCGTACAAGGCCAGGCCGGTTTCATCGCAGGAAGATTCGACGCCGAGAACAATCATGTGGGAATGGAAAAGAGGGGTGGCAAGCTTTTTGCAAAGCGGTATTGTAAAGGAAAGCGCATATCGCTTAAATCGCCCATGACGGATTCAAAACTCCTGCGCATCATCGTTGTTAATTCACTCGTCCCGTCCGAAGGGGCGGACGCCGCCGAAATCGAGCAGGCCGACCGTGCCCGCACGTTGCGCATCAACCTGCTCGAGGCGGGCTACAACATCCTCGCGGTGTTCCCGCCCGACGCCGACCTGCAGGGGCATATCGCCCAGCTGCGGCCGGACGTCATCATCGTCGACGCCCAGTCCGACGCGGCGCTGAAGGAAGTGGTGTCGGCCACCGCCAACGCGCCGCGGCCCATCATCTGTTTTTCCGAAGACGGCGACCGCAATCGCATGCATGCGGCGCTGGAAGCCGGCGTGTCGACCTATATCGCCGCCGGGCTGTCGGCAGAATGGGTCAAGGCGGTGCTGGACGTGGCCGTTGCCCGTTTCGAGGTCGACCAGAAGCTGCGCGACGAGTTGTCGGTTACCCGGCTGAAGCTGGCCGAGCGCAAGGTCATCGAGCGCGCCAAGGGCCTGCTGATGGACCGCCACCATTGCACCGAGGACGAGGCGTATCGCAAGCTGCGCCGCCTGGCCATGGACAAGAACCTGAAGCTGTCCGACGTCGCGCAGCGCATGATCGACGTCGCCGACCTGCTGCTGTAGCAACTGCCGGCGGCGCACCAGCGGCGGGCCACGTCGTGGACACGCGCCGCACTGTTCCCGTAATTCCAACGCGCCTGGATGGTGCGCCGCACAAGGGCAGGGCGGCGCACGCATTTTTTTAGCGCAAAGCGGTCTTTTTTATGCTGGCACACCAATTGCTGAATGGAAGCTACGCCAATGATGGCGCAAGACCAGGGTGGGGAGTGCGCACCACGTGCTCGCACTCCCGGGAGCCGCACCCGTTTCCAACGCAAGGAAGACATGACAGCGAAAGCAGACAAACCAGCAATCACCCGCCGCAGCGTATTGAAAGCCGGCGCCGCCGCAGGCATGGCCGGCGCATTCAGTGCGCTTTCTACCCGCGGCGCCTGGGCGGCCGGATCGGACAAGCCTGAGAAGGAAGAGGTCAAGGTCGGGTTTATCCCGCTGACCGACTGCGCGTCGGTCGTCATGGCCTCGGTGCTGGGCATCGACAAGAAATACGGGATCAAGATCACGCCGTCCAAGGAAGCATCGTGGCCCGGCGTGCGCGACAAGCTGGTCAATGGCGAACTCGACGCCGCCCACGTGCTGTACGGCCTCATCTACGGCGTGCACCTGGGCGTGTCCGGCCCGAAGAAGGACATGGCCGTGCTGATGACCCTCAACAACAACGGCCAGGCCATCACGCTGTCGAAGAAGCTGGCCGACAAGGGCGCGGTCGACGGCGCCTCGCTGGCCAAGGTCATGAAGGCCGAGAAGCGCGAATACACCTTTGCCCAGACCTTCCCGACCGGCACCCATGCGATGTGGCTCTACTACTGGCTGGCAGCACACGGCATCGACCCGATGAAGGACGCCAAGATCATCACCGTGCCGCCGCCGCAGATGGTGGCCAACATGCGGGTCGGGAACATGGACGGCTACTGCGTCGGCGAGCCATGGGGCCACCGCGCGATTGCCGACGGCATCGGCATCACCGCCATCACCACCCAGGACATCTGGCGCGACCATCCGGAGAAAGTGCTGGGCACCAGCGCCGAGTGGGTGAAGAAATACCCGAACACCGCGCGCGCATTGACCGCGGCCGTGCTGGAAGCGGGCAAGTGGATCGACGCGTCGCTGTCGAACAAGAACAAGATGGCGGAAACCATCGCCGACAAGTCCTACGTCAATACCTCGGTCGACGTGATCAACCAGCGCATCCTGGGCCGCTACCAGAATGGCTTGGGCAAGACCTGGGACGACCCGAACTACATGAAGTTCTACAACGACGGCGCGGTGAACTTCCCCTACCTGTCCGACGGCATGTGGTTCCTGACCCAGCACAAGCGCTGGGGCCTGCTGAAGGCGGATGTCGATTACCTGGCGGTGGCGAAGCAGATCAACCAGGTCGACCTGTACCGTGATGCCGCCGGCATGGCCAAGGTCAGTGTTCCGAAGGACAGCATGCGCAGCACCAAGCTGATGGACGGCGTGGTCTGGGACGGCAAGAATCCGCAGGCCTACGCCTCTTCTTTCACCATCAAGGCCTAACTAAGCGACGCACGGCCATAAGGAACCGCAATGAGCGCAGTCATGAACAGAAACGAGTCTCCCGGCAAGCCATCGGCCCAGGCGGCCGTTGCCGGCAAGGCCGCGGGCGTCGAAGCAGCGCCGGCCGCCAGGCCGGTGCGCAACGACGGCGGTTTGCGCCGCCGCCTCCGGGCAGTCGGCGCCACGGTTTTTCCGCCGGTGCTGGGCATCGCCTTCCTGGTGCTGGTCTGGCAGATCGTGTCTGCCAGCAGCGACGGCATACCGACCCCGCTGGTGACCCTGACGGAAGCGATCAAGATTTTTTCCGACCCGTTCTACAGCAAGAGCCCGAACGACCAGGGCATAGGCTGGAACCTGCTGGCGTCGCTGCAGCGGGTGGCGATCGGCTTCGGATTGGCGGCAGCCGTCGGCATTCCGGCCGGTTTCCTGATCGGGCGCTTCCGCTTCCTGTCGGCGATGTTCAATCCGCTCATCGCGATCCTGAAGCCGGTGTCGCCGCTGGCCTGGCTGCCGATCGGCCTGCTGGTGTTCAAGGCAGCCAACCCGGCGTCGATCTGGGCCATCTTCATCTGCTCGATCTGGCCCATGATCATCAATACCGCGGTCGGCGTGCAGCGCGTGCCGCAGGACTATATGAACGTGGCGAAGGTGCTCAATCTGTCCGAGTGGAAGATCCTGACCAAGATCCTGTTCCCGTCCGTGCTGCCCTACATGCTGACCGGCGTGCGGCTGTCCATCGGCACCGCGTGGCTGGTCATCGTCGCGGCGGAAATGCTGACTGGCGGCGTCGGCATCGGCTTCTGGGTCTGGGACGAGTGGAACAACCTGAACGTGCCGCACATCATCATCGCCATCTTCGCCATCGGCATGGTCGGCCTGCTGCTGGAGCAGGCGCTGGTTGCCGTAGCACGGGCGTTTACCTATGAAGACGTGAAAAGCTAAGGACGGCCACCATGGACAACAACAAATTCATCGAAATCCAGGGCGCGCAAATGTCTTTCGACACGCGCAACGGCGTGTTCCAGGCGCTGCGCGACATTAACCTGACAGTCGCCAAGGGCGAGTTCATTACCCTGATCGGCCATTCCGGCTGCGGCAAGTCGACGCTGCTCAACATGATCGCCGGCCTGCTCAAGGCCAGCGACGGCCTGCTGCTCTGCGCCAACCGCGAGATCGCCGGACCCGCGCCGGAACGGGCGGTGGTATTCCAGAACCATTCGCTGCTGCCATGGCTGACCTGTTTCGAGAACGTGCACCTGGCGGTGGAGCGGGTATTCGGTGCCGCCGAAGGCAAGGCGCAGCTGAAGGAGCGCACCAATGCCGCGCTGGCCATGGTGGGCCTGACGCATGCGGCGCAAAAGCGGCCGCATGAAATCTCCGGCGGCATGAAGCAGCGCGTCGGCATCGCCCGCGCGCTGTCGATGGAACCCAAGGTGCTGCTGATGGACGAGCCCTTCGGCGCACTCGACGCGCTGACCCGCGCGCACCTGCAGGACGAGCTGTTGAAGATCGTCGTTCGCACCAGTTCGACAGTGGTGATGGTGACCCACGATGTCGACGAGGCCGTGCTGCTGTCGGACCGCATCGTGATGATGACCAATGGCCCGGCCGCGACCATCGGCGAGATTTTGAAGGTGGAACTGGCGCGGCCGCGGGAGCGTGTGGCGCTGGCGCAGGATGCACGCTATTCGCAATACCGGACAGCGGTGCTGGAGTTCCTGTATCACCGCCAGGCGCATCCGGCGAAGGAGGCGGCCTGAGGCAAGGGCCGGCATCCTGTTACTGGTTGGGCAAATCGAGAATGCGCGCGACGTGGTCGAGAATATCGAGGATGGCCTCTCGGTCCGGCATCGACGCCGCTAGCTCCCGTGCCCGAAACAGTGCACGCGTTTGCATTGCCTCGCTTGATGCATGCTTGCCGCTGCGTGCCAGCTCTTCGAAAAGCCTGCCGACGTGTTTTATTCTCATGTCGGTCATCGTCGAAAAGGGCATTCGCCGAATGGCGCAGAACATCAATGCCATCCATTCGATGATGTGCGCCTCGTTCGCGTCCGTTGCGGCAAGCACGCGCACTATTTCCGTAAAGTCCAGTCCAGTGTCGGGCTCATAGGTCTCCATGCCGTCAGACGAGGCCCAAGGCCTGATTTTGAACAGCAGACGTACGATGTCCAGGTTCGGCCGTGTGCTGGTCAGTGCGCGTGCGAGCAAGGACTGGCCTTCGACCCTGCTACAAGCGGCATCGGCGCCGCGCTCGAGCAGGCTCACGCAGGCCGGCAGGCTGCCTAGCGTCACCGCGTGCTGCAGCAGGTCGGTCAGCGCCGCTGGACTCAGCACCAGCTCGCGTGACTTCATGACCAGAAGCGCGAACGCGCGGTGTTTGCCACCTGCTGCCGCTTTCCTTGAAAGTTGCGGGAAAGCCGCGGCGAGCTCATGCGGATGCCGGTCCTGGTTCAGCATGATATTCACGGCACTCCCATCGTCTGCCTCGATGGCGCGCGACAGCGCGCTGGCCTTCTGACTATGCCTCGCACAGGCATGCGCGCCGTGCGCCAGCAATACCTCGATCACCTTGTGTTCCCGGCGTTGCACCGCGAGGATGAGCGGGTTTTCATCGGCCGGTGCGGCTGGCGGCAACTGCAGGCCGCCTTGGGCCAGGATCAGCTCGCAGGAAGCGGTGCAGCCAAGCGTTACGGCCCACATCAGCCTGCGCGACAGCACTTCCCGCGCGGTGGATAGGTCGATCTTGCAGGCCAGCAAAATGAGATGGAATAGTGCCTGCTTGCCGCCACCGCTGGCGAGTTTGAGAGCACGGTCGGCGTCGCCGTTGTCCGCATTGAGCAACTGCATGAGCGGCGCCGTGCCTTGCAACAGCGCCGAGGCAAATTCAGGCGAGCCGGCATGCACGATTTCGACCAGCAGGGAATTTGCGCGATGCTGGAACCAGCGCGGTTCCAGCTTGCCGTCCTTGATGAGCGTAGTGGCCAAGCCAGGCAACTTCATCGCCACCGCAAGGTCCAGCAGCAGCCCTGCGTGATGCGGCTGGACGTACCGGTCCGGGCAATTGTCCACGATAAAGACGACCAGTTCACATGCCAGTTTCATGGGCTTCACGTCCCGCGCGGTCGCAAGGGCGCAATCGACGAGCGGGGCGGCCAGCGCATTGCCGGGAACGGCCACGGCATTGCCAAGCATGCTGGCGCCGCGCTTGAGCAGTTCGACGATCAATAGCCGATCATTGCGTTCGACCGCCGTCATCAGCGCATTGCGCCGGGATACCGGGTCGGGCGTCTCAATGCCGGCGCCGGCGTCCAGAGCGAGGCAGGCGTAGTGAACGCTGCCGTGGCGTGCAGCCTCGGCCAGTATGGCCTGGCTACTTGCGCGGACGATGTTGGTCGTGTCCGTTTTGAAGACCTTCTCCAGCAGCGCTTCCAGCGCTTCCTTGTCTGTCGCCTTTTGCCACAGACGCACGCCGTGGACATCAGGCAGGTCTGCGTCGGCCGCTCCATCGTTCGTCAGGCAGCGGATTACTGCGCCATTATTTGGTACATGAATTGCCACGAGAAGGCCTGCCTGAACGAAGCCGGCGAACTCGCTCTGCTGATCGACCGTCAAGGTCGCCTTGCCGCCGCAGAGGCGCTGCTTCTGGTCTGTCAGCATTTGCCTGACCACCTTCTGCTGGCCGCGAGCTGCGGCTAGGCTGAAGTCTTTCAGGCACTGCGCATCGAGTAGTAGCGCTTGGGGCTTGGTCGCACCCTTGCGCTGAAACTCGATCATCAGGTGATGCAATGCAGGCCATTCGCACAGCACCGCATGGGCAGTCGCGTCGTAGCCGTGGTTATCGGCGATGTCGCAGCTTGCCCCGGCTTGCAGGAGTAGTTCCACCATGGCGGTGTTTCCTCTGCGCACGGCTTCCACCAGTGCGGTGCGCTCCAGGCCGTTGGTTTGATCGACGTCGAGCGCCGCGCCCGACGCCAGCAGCAGGCGCGCGACATCCACAGCATCGTGCCGGCTAGAGGCAGCGGCCAGCAGCAACGGCGGATTGCCCCTGGCATCGGCTTGCCGAAGTAACTCAGGGCAGTGCAGCGCGCAGTGTTTGACCAACATCTCGATGATCTCGAACGGCGCTTCGTAGGAAATCGCCAGGGTCAGCGCATTTTCGCCTGCATGCTCGATCAGCACGCGGGTGTAAAGATTTTTCGTGGCGCTGTCCAGTGGCTGATGTATTGCGTCGACGATTGTTTCGTTAAGTTCGCTCTCAACGTCAATCTCCTCAAGTCTGCTTGCCAGCGACGCCACTGCGATGAATGTGACCTTGCGTTGCGCAGGGCGAACCTCGAGGTCCGGTTTGGCCCCGCTCGCCAGCAGCTTCCTTACCTTGCCGGCGTTGTAGCAGAGGATGGCGATATGCAGCGAGGTGGCACCTTCGTCGTTGCGCCGATTGACCGCATCCATGCCGCTGCCGTGATGGAAGCGCAGTTCGCGTTCCTGTGCAAGCTCGGCTCCTTCCACTTCACGGGCATCGCGGCTGGCCTTGAGCATGCGCGCGACAGGCTTGATTCGGTCCAGCGGAATATCGTTATCGCGAAGCTCGATGTTGAACTTCTGAAGCATTTCCAGCGTGGGAAATTCATGGGCAATGTCGACCTGCAGTTCTGGCGGAAAGGTCAACAGCAGCGCCTGGTGGGCTTGCGCTTCGTGGGTGGACTGCTGGGTCGGGAGCGATTGCGCCAGGGGTGGCGCATTCGGAAGTGTGGTCCTGCCTGCGGTGGAAAATGTTGTCGATGAATTTGCGGTGTTCGGATGCACTGATATTCCTCCCTTTGAAATTAAACAGTGGGAGGTAGTAGGAATACGTGCGTTTCAGTTCCGACGAACCGGCGACTTGCTGAAATGCCAGGCGGGAAAAAGCTTGTCGATGATCGTTGCCATCAGGCTAACGCAGTAGCCGCTTGTCGCTACCGCGCCGGCTCCAGCTTCACTTCCAGCACGCGCGGCACGCCGCTCGGTCCCGGGAAGTCGGCAAAGGCGCTGCGTACTATGGCCGGCATCACCGCCGCCAGCGACGGGTTCTGGCCCTCGCTGTTGACCGTTACCTGGTAAAGGTTCTTGCGGTCCGCGGCGCGCGCAATGGTGAGTTCGAGCCTGCGGCTGTAGCTGACGAAGCGTCGTTCGACCGGCTGCACGATAGGCGGCGCAAACCAGAACGGGTCGGCATACGGTCCGTAAAAACCGTAGGGATAACGGTAGCGCCCGAAGCCGGGGCCGTACCACGGGTCGACCACCACCTGCTCGATGACGCGCATGTCGCGCGCCTCGACCTGGTAGCGCATGCTTACCTGCAGCCGGGCGCCGGCCCTCTCCGTAAATCCCAGCCGCAGCAATTCGCCGCGCACCAGGTTTTCATAACTGCGGTATTCGAGGTCGTTTTCCTGCCGGGCATCACGGCTGAACGCATAGGTCTTGTCGCCGAAGTCGGTCGCAGGCTCATGGAAGGCCGTGACTTCGCTGCGCACGATGGTGCCGGCGCAGCCCGACAGCATCAGCGCGAACAGCAGGGCCAGCCAGAACGGAAAGCGGGAAAGAGTGGACTTCATGCGCTACTCCTTGCAGGTGGTTCGATGGTGGTGCGGCCGCTTCTAGCGCAAGGCCGCAAACGCCTGGCGCGCCGCCTCCAGCGTCGCATCGATGACCGCGTCGCCATGCTGCGCCGACACGAAGCCGGCCTCGAACGCAGACGGCGCCAGGTAGACGCCGGCGTCCAGCATCGCATGGAAGAACTTGTTGAACGCGGCCTTGTCGCATTTCATCATCTCGGCATAATTGCGCGGCACGTCTTCCGTGAAATACAGCCCGAACATGCCGCCGACCGAGTTGGCGCAGAACGGCACGCCCGCCTCGTGCGCGGCGTCGCTGAAGCCGGCCGCCATGCGCGCGGTCTGCGCCGACAGCGCATCGTAGAAGCCGGGCGCCTGGACCAGCTTCAGCGTGGTCATGCCGGCGGCCACGGCCACCGGATTGCCCGACAGCGTGCCGGCCTGGTAGACGCCGCCCAGCGGCGCCAGGTGCTTCATCAGCGCCGCGCTGGCCCCGAATGCGGCGACCGGCAAGCCGCCGCCGATCACCTTGCCCAGCACCGTCATGTCCGGCTTGATCCCGTACAGCGACTGCGCGCCGCCGAGCGCCACGCGAAAGCCCGACATCACTTCATCGAACGCCAGCAGCGCGCCGTGCTTCGTGCAAAGGTCGCGCATGGTCTGCAGGAACTCGGGTGTCGCCGGCAGCAGGTTCATGTTGCCGGCCACCGGCTCCACGATCACGCAGGCGACACGGTCGCCCACCTTGGCGAACGTGTCTTCGAGCTGTTGTGGATCGTTATAGTCGAGCACCATGGTGTGGCGGGCGAAATCTTCCGGCACGCCGGCCGAGGTGGGGTTGCCGAAGGTCAGCATGCCGCTGCCGGCCTTCACCAGCAGCGAGTCGGCATGCCCGTGGTAGCAGCCTTCGAACTTGATGACCAGGTCGCGCCCGGTCGCGCCGCGCGCCAGGCGCAGCGCGCTCATGGCCGCCTCGGTGCCGGAGGACACCAGCCTGACCTGCTCCATGGACGGCACCAGCCGGCACAGTTCCTCGGCCATCAACACCTCGCCTTCGGTCGGCGCGCCGAAGGACAGGCCGCGTTCGGCCGCTTCCTGCACCGCCTTCACCACGGCCGGATGCGCATGGCCGACGATGGCCGGGCCCCAGGAGCCGATGTAGTCGATGTAGCGCCGGTCGTCGGCGTCCCAGAAGTAGGGGCCGGCTGCGCGGCTGATGAAGCGCGGCGTGCCGCCGACCGAGCGGAAGGCCCGTACCGGCGAGTTGACGCCGCCAGGCGTGCTGCGCTGCGCGCGTTCAAACAGGGTGTCGTTATTCGATGTCATTGCGATACTCTTCATAAGTTGGGGCGGCAGGCAGCGTTCAAGCCAGGTCGTCCGGCTCGCGCGCCCAGAACAGGCGGTCGGGGATCAGCTTGCCCATGCCCATGCGGCCGGCATGCGCCAGTGCCGCGACGATGAATTCCTGCGCTTCCAGCACGGCTTCCGGCACGTCCAGCCCGTTCGCCAGCATCGCCGCGACCGTGGCGGAGAGCGTGCTGCCGGCGCCGCTGAAAGCGCCGGGCTGGCGCGCCCAGCGGTCGTGCCGGACCCGGCCGGACTCGTTGTACAGGCTGTTGGCGACATTGTGCACGTCGTCCGGCGTGCCGGTGACGAATACGTACTCGCAGCCGAGATCGATCAAGTGCATGACATCGTCAGTAAGCGTGTCGCGGTTGACCGGCTCGCGCCAGGTCTCCGCCAGCCGGGACAGTTCGACCGTGGACAGCAGCAGCAGGGTGGTCTGCGGCACCAGCAGCTCGCGCAGCGCGACCAGCAGGTCGTCGCCGTCGTCGCCGAGGTCGGGCATGCGGCTGGAAAACGGGTCCAGCACCAGTGGAATGTCAGGGTAGTCGGAAACGATCTCGGCAATCACCGACACGTTCTCGATGCCGCCCAGGTAGCCGACCTTGAACCCGGTTACCGGCATGTCCTCGAGGATGACCCTGGCCTGGTCGGACACCCAGTCGGCATCGATGGTCTGCGTGTCCTCGATGCGGGCGGTATCGCCCACCGCGATGGCCGTGATTACCGACAAACCATGGCAGCCCATCGCGGCAAACGACGCCAGGTCTGCCTGGATGCCGGTCGCGCCGACCGGATCGGCGACATTAAAGCTCATCACGAGCGGAGAAGTTTGGTTTTGCACAGGGACTAGATTAAGATATCCGACTTTGCATTTTACTTGAAGGGCAGTACACCGTGAGCAATAACACAACAGCCGCAGCGACCGACTACAAGACCTGGATGTGCCTGATTTGCGGCTGGATCTACGACGAGGCCGAAGGCCTGCCGGAAGAGGGCATTGCCGCCGGTACCCGCTGGGACGACGTGCCGATGAACTGGACCTGCCCGGAATGCGGTGCCAGGAAAGAAGACTTCGAGATGGTCGCGATTTAACAATTCAAAAAATCGTTCGCCGCACATTTGTTCGATCACCAATAGGAACTACCGATTCATTCGCATAAAAACCACGCCGCCGCCTGAGCCGTCGATGCTGTCGATTTAACGATCTTGCTTTTAGTCATGAATGCACCTTATATTAATGAGGTTCAACAGGATGACGCGATGACAATTTCGACAGATAACGGCGCCCTGAAAATCATGGTGATCGATGACAGCAGCACTATCAGGCGGTCGGCGGAGATTTTCATGGGGCAGGCAGGCTACCAGGTGGTCCTGGCCGACGACGGCTTCGACGCGCTTGCCAAGATGAACGACCATCATCCGGCGCTGATCTTCTGCGACATCCTGATGCCGCGGCTGGACGGCTACCAAACCTGCGCCCTCATCCGCAAGAGCGCGCGCTTCCATTCCACACCCGTAGTCATGCTGTCCTCCAAGGACGGCCTGTTCGACCGCGCGCGCGGCGCGATGGTCGGCTCCAACGCCTATCTCACCAAGCCCTTTACAAAAGACAGCCTGCTGCGCACCGTGCGTGAATTCACGGCCGCGGCGGTCTCCCGGTAACGCCCCACCCGACCCATCCTCAAGGTTGATGCAATGGCCATACAAAAAATCCTGATCGTCGACGATTCGCCGACCGAGCGCTACTTCCTGTCCGACATCCTGATCAAGAACGGCTTTTCGGTGTCGACCGCCGAAAGCGGCGAGGAAGCGCTGCTGAAAGTGAAGGCCGACCGGCCGCAGCTGATCCTGATGGACGTGGTGATGCCCGGGCAAAACGGTTTCCAGGTCACCCGCTCGATCAGCCGCAACCCTGACACGCAGGACGTGCCCATCATCATCTGCACCAGCAAGGGCCAGGAGACCGACCGTATCTGGGGCTTGCGGCAGGGCGCGCGCGACTACATCGTGAAGCCCGTGGACCCCCAGGAACTGCTGGCAAAAATCGCGGCGCTGGGCTAGGCCATGGACCGCACCGAGTCGTCTCGGGAAACATCGCCAGCCCCGGCCCGCACGCCGCAGGCTGCTCCTGACCGGGCAGCGCGCCGGGCACGCATGCGCGACTTCCAGACCCACCTGGTCGACCGCATGCATGCAGCGCAGAGCGGCGTCGACACCCATGTCAACCAGCTCGCCGTCATCATCGGCGGCAGCCGCTTCCTGCTGGACCTGACGCAGGCCGGCGAGATCACCACCGTCGGCGCGATCACCAGGGTGCCCTTGACCGCCGACTGGTTCCTGGGCCTGTCCAACCTGCGCGGCAACCTGGTCAGCGTCGTCGACCTGGCGCGCTTCCACGGGCTGGAGCCTACCGTCATCGACAAGGACAGCCGCATTGTCGCCTTCGCACCGGCGCTCGGCTTCAACTGCGGCCTGCTGGTGTCGCGCGTGCTGGGTTTGCGCAACATCGCCGGCATGACGTTAAAGATTTCGGCGTCGGATGCCGATACACCTCCATGGCTGGCGCGACACCATGTCGACCAGGAGGCGCAGGACTGGACCGAACTTGATCTTTCCCTGATCACGCAGGATTCCCGATTTTTGCATGTAGGTTCATGACCGCCAGGCGGTCGCGCCTGGATTACCCGTTACCGGCATCAGGAGACATTGCATGGCGTTCAATCTGGACTTCCTCAACAAGCTGAAGAAACAGCGCATCGACGACGCACACCAGGCGGTGGCCGCGCATGGCGCGCTGTCGCCCGCGCTGGCGGCCGGCAGCCTTGCAGCCGGCGAGGTTTCCGCGGAAAAGTCGCTGCTCGGCGGCCTCGGGCGCGGAGAGATGACGATGCTGAGCCGCTTCCCGGTGCAGTACCAGATGCGGGTGTTGCTGGGCGTGCTGGGCGGCTCGCTGCTGCTCGGGTCGGGCGCCGTATGGCTCAACGCCAATGTCTCCGGCCTGAACTCATTGCAGACGCAAATCGCCGGCGACACGCTGATGCACTCGCAGCGTATCGGCAAGGCGGCGCCCAACGCGATCCAGGGCAACCCTGCCGCATTCGAACAGCTTGCCGACAGCCGGCGCGCGCTCAACGGCGAACTCGAGGTGCTTGCCAACGGCGGCGAATACCAGGGCCGCAGCATTCGCGCCGCCGGTGGCGACATCAGCGCCATCCTTGCGGATTCCCGCAAGGCCTGGGCCAGTTCGGACAAGGCTGCCGGCACCGTGCTGAAGCTGCAAAAGGAATTGTCCGGCTTCGGCGCCACGCTGCAGAAGCTCAACGCGCTGTCGCCGACGCTGCTGGAGCTGACCGAGCAGATCTCGACGCTGAAGGCGCAGGGCGGCGCCAGCCCGCGCGAAATCGCGGCCGCCGGCCAGCTGGTCATGCTGACCCAGCGCCTGGGCCGCAGCGCCAACGAATTCCTGACTTCCGAAGGCGTCAACCCGGAAACCGCTTTCCTGCTGGGCAAGGACACCAACACCTTCCGCGACATCAGCGACGGCTTCCTGAACGGCAGCGACATCATGCGCCTGCCGGCCACCCGCGACCCGGACGCCCGCGAGAAACTGATCGAATTGCAGAAAACCTTCGGCGAATACCAGAAATCGGTGTCCAGCATCCTGGGCAACCTGCAAAACTTCATCGCCGCCAAGCAGGCCGAGCAACTGATCTTTACCGAGAACGAAGCGCTCAAGGAACGACTGGCCGAACTGCAGCGTGCCTACCGTGCGCATGAGGATACGGTCGGCTGGACATTCTGGGTCATGCTGGCGTTCGCGCTGACCGCGCTGTTGTCCGCCGCGGCGATCGCGCGCGTGCTGTTGAAGGACAGTCGCAACCGCGCATTCGAATCGGAATCGCGGCGCGAGGCGGCGGACGCGCAGCGCCTGCAGGCGCAGCAGCAGGAAGTACAGGCAAAGGCGGCCAACGACCAGAACCAGGCGGCTATTCTGCGGCTGATGAACGAGCTGCAGGAAGTGGCGGACGGCGACCTGACGGTGCAGGCCACCGTGTCCGAAGACATTACCGGCGCGATTGCCGACTCGCTCAACTACACGGTGGAAGAGCTGCGCGGCCTGGTCGGGAGGGTGACCAGGACTGCCGAGCAGGTGACATCCGCGTCCAACGAAGCGCAAAACATTTCGACCGAACTGCTGCAGGCCTCGCAGAAACAGTCGCGGGAAATCCAGGAGACCGGCCAGGCGGTGCTGCAGATGGCAAGCCAGATTACCGACGTCTCCCGTTCGGCCAGTGAGTCGGCCGAGGTGGCGCGGCAGTCGGTGACGGCAGCCGAGCAGGGGTCGCAGGCGGTGGAAAACGCGATCAAGGGCATGACCGAGATTCGCGAACAGATCCAGGAAACGTCCAAGCGCATCAAGCGGCTCGGTGAGTCGTCGCAGGAAATCGGCGAGATCACCGAGCTGATCTCGGACATTACCGAGCAGACCAACGTGCTGGCGCTGAATGCGGCGATCCAGGCGGCGTCGGCGGGCGAGGCGGGGCGCGGCTTCTCGGTCGTGGCGGAAGAGGTGCAGCGCCTTGCGGAACGCTCGGCGGAAGCCACCAAGCAGATCGGCGCGCTGGTGCGCACCATCCAGACCGATACCCATGACGCGGTGGCGGCAATGGAAAAGTCGACGCAGGGCGTGGTCGAAGGCGCCCGGCTGTCGGACGCGGCCGGCGCGGCGCTGCATGACATCCGCCGGGTCTCGAACCAATTGGCCGAGCTGATCCAGGACATATCCACCGCGACCGGCCGCCAGGCCCAGTCTGCCAGCGGCGTTGCCGGCAACATCCAGAACATTCTGACCGTTACCGAACAGACGCAGCAGGGCACGCAACAGACCGCGCAGTCGATTCATGCGCTGTCCAGGCTCGCGGAAGAACTGAAGAATTCGGTATCGCGCTTCCGGGTCGCCTGACACTGGTCATGCATCCTGCATCCCGTATTGCTACGCAACGGTTCCGGCGCATTCCTGCGCGGCCGTCGCGCCGCAATGCAGCGGGATTGCGCACAACCTGACACCATGAGGCACGCATGAGCAGCTACCCTTCCACGCCCGCCGTTGCGGAGCAGTTCGACACCGGGCCACTTTCCTGGGTCATGGAAGAGATCCGCACCGCGCTCGCGCGCACCGGCGCACTGGCGCTGTCTTCGTCCGGCCTCGAAGCCGATGCCGGCGCGGCTGCGCTTGGCCAGGCGGCAAAGGTGCTGCACCAGGCGCATGGCGTGCTGCAGGTCATCGACATCGCCGGCGCACCCCTGCTGACCGAAGCCATCGAAGACCTGCTGGCACGCGCTGCCGATGGTTCGCTGGCGCTGGCGCCGGAGGGCGTCGACGCCATTGCCGCGGCATGCGGCGCGCTGACCGAGTACTTCGACGAGTTGCTGGCCGGCGCCGCGCCGCAGGCACTGAAACTGTATCCGTACTACCGCGACCTGCAACAGGCGCGCGGCATCGGCCGCATCCATCCGACGGACCTTTACTTTCCCGACCTGTCGATACAGCCGCGGCTGGCGGCGCCGCCGGTCCAGGCCAGCGCGGCCGAGGCGGCGCAGCTGCGTCAGCGTTTCGAGAAAGCCCTGCTGCCCTTATTGAAAAGCACCGACCCGCAAGCAGAAAAAGCCGGCGCCGCCGGACTCGCAGACGTGCTGGCCGATTTCGTGCGGCGCGCGCCAGGGCAATACGGGCGGCCTTACTGGTGGGTATTGCATGCGTTCGCCGCCGGGGTCGCCAGCGGCGAGATTGTGTCGGCAGTCCATGTAAAACAGCTGTTTGGCCGCATCAACATACAGATGCGCAAGCTTGACGAACCGCCTTCCGAGCTCAGCGAGCGCTTGATGCGGGACGCGCTGTACTTCATCGCGGCCGCGCCGCAGCCGTCGCCACGGCTGCAGCAGATACGCCAGGTCTACAGCCTGGCGCCGATCGACGAAGCCAGCTTGCAGGCCGGGCTTTATGGACGCGTCGACCGGGCAATGACCGTGCGTGCGCTGGAGCGTCTGCAGTCGGCCAAGGCAGGCTGGGAGCGGCTCGCCGCCGGCGAAATGCGGGCTGCGGCCGACGTCCAGCGCGACGTCGACCAGCTGGCCACGGCCGTGGCCAGCCTGGGTTCGGCGTCGCTGGACCAGTTGCTGGCGCAGCTGTCGCAGCTTGTCGCCGAGCACGCGGCTGCCGCACCTGGCCAGGCACTTGCCCTCGATGTCGCCACCGCCCTGCTGTTCCTGGAAAGCGTGCTGGGCAGCAGCGGGCGGCCGAATGCCGATGCCGACCAGACTGCTGCGGCCATGACCGCCCGGCTCCGCGCAGTCGCTGGCGGCGACGTGCCGTCCACGCCATTGCAATGGGCAGGCAGCGCCGCGGAAGACGCCAGCCAGCGCGAGACCGTCGCCGTGCTTGCCGCCGAAATGCGCAGCAACCTGGCGCAGGTCGAAAAGATGCTGGACGAATTCTTCAGCAACGCCGCCAAGCGCACGGTGCTGGCGCCGGTCGACGGCATCCTGAACCAGATCGAAGGCGCGCTCGCGGTTCTCGACCAGCACCAGGCGATGCTGGCGGTGCGCAATGTGCGTGCGGAAGTCGCGCTCTTCACATCGCCCGATTTCGAGGGAGAGCCAGGCCGCCCCGAGTTCCAGCATGTTGCCCGCAACCTCGGCGCCCTCAGCTTTTTCCTGGAGAGCATGCAGGCCGACAGCGAAGCCGCCAAGACGCGTTTCCACTTCGACCAGGAAAGCGGTCTCTTTACCAGCACCATGACGCGCCGGGGACAGGCCAGGGAAGTGGATGTGCCGGTCATGTCGTCCGTGCCCGCCGTGGCGCCCGATGCGGCGACGGAGCGCCGTGCTTCTTCCAACGATGGTCCAGTGCCCGCTCTGCCGGAAAGCACCGCCATTGCCACGACCATTCCGGACGATGCGGCGCCGGTTCCACCTGGCGCCGTCGCTGTCGCTGCGGCGCCGCCAGCCGGCTACGAGAACGAACGCGCGCTGGCAGATGCCGACCTGCCCGACGCCGTTGAATACGCGCCTGCTGCGCCGTCACCGGTGCAGGCATCCGACCTCGTGCTGGCGATGGACGACGAAGCGGTCGATGCCGAGCTCCTCGACATCTTCCTCGGCGAAGCCGTGGAGGTGCTGGAAACCGTCAGCGATACCTTGCCGTCGCTGCGGATGGCACCCGCGGAGCAGGAGTACCTGACCATATTGCGGCGCGCCTTCCATACGCTGAAGGGCAGCGGCCGCATGGTGGGCCTGAGCGCCTTTGGCGAAGCTGCCTGGGGCGTGGAAAAAACCCTGAACCTCGCGCTCGCCAGCAACGCGCCTGCCTCCGACGACCTGTGCGAGCTGGTCGATCGCGCACATGGCGAGCTGGGCGCCTGGGTCGCCGACCTGCAGCGTTCCGGCAAATCGGCACGTACGCCGCATGCGCTGGCATATGCGTGCGAGCAGGTTGCCAATGGCGGCAAGCTTCCCGAAAAGGACGTCCCCGATGCAGCCAGCCTGGGCGCCGGAACGATAGCCGCTTCCGCACCGGAGCCGGCGATGGCCGACGCGGAAGGTATTGACATGACCGCGCTTGCGGACGGGCTTGTTGAAGACGCCACGGCGGAAATCCAGGAAACCGAGGCAGCGCCCACCGCGCTTGCCGACGCTGACGCAGCGTGGTATTCCGAGGCAACTGAAGCCACCGAAGCCACCGAAGCCATCGAAGCAACTGAACCAACCGGATCCACCGAAGCTACTGAAGACGCAGACGCTACCCGCGTGCTGGAGACGACGCCGGCAGTGCTGGCCCAGGTCATCAGCTTCCCCGATGTCCATCCTGCCGAGCGTCGCGCCGACGACAGCATCAAGCGTATAGGCAAGCTGGAAATCAGCGTCCCGCTGCATAATATCTACCTTGCCGAGACCGACGACCTGGTGCGGCTGCTGGCCCAGGACATCGCCGAGTGGCGACACGAAGCCGAGCGCAGCGTCAACACCATCGCGGTGCATGCGGCGCACTCGCTGGCCGGCAGTTCGGCGACCGTGGGCTTCATGCCGCTGCAGGAAGTTGCTCACGCGCTCGAGCGGGTGCTGCAGGCGCTGGCACGCAAGCCGGTAACGCTGGCGCCTGCCGAATTCGACGCGCTGGACCTGACCATCGGCCACCTGAAGGTCATGCTGCAGCAGTTTGCGCTGGGAGAAATGCCGGAATCCGCGCCGGACCAGGTGGCCGTACTGGTGCAGATGCGCGAAGACCTGGCCAGGCGCTCTGCCAGCAGCCAGCCAGACGTACAGTCCGCGGTGCCGGCTTTCGTTCCGGACGACATGGAAGCCGGCACCGAAAGCGACACCGGCCATGATGTCGATCACCAGGCCGAAAACCAGGCCGACAGCGACGCCGTTACCCCGCTGCCATCGGCTGAAGTGCCAGGTGCAAAGACGCGGCCGCTCGCTGGTTTTGCGGTGGAGGCCGCTGCGCCGTTGCCCGCCGCCGGCCATGCCGACCCGGCCATTGCCGCCGAAGAGGCTGCGGTTCCCGAGCCGGGCAATGAAGCCGGACGCATGCCGCGCGACGAGCTCGATCCCGACCTGCTGCCGGTTTTCCTGGAGGAAGCCAGCGACCTGCTGCCGCAAATCCAGGTCCTGCTGCGGGCATGGCAGGCCGAACCTGCAGCCACAGAGCCGGTCGAGGGCTTGCGCAGGCTGCTGCATACCATCAAGGGCAGTGCCCGGATGGCCGGCGCCATGCGGCTCGGGCAGCAGATGCACGACATGGAAAGCCGGATCGAGCAGATCGGCATCGTCGGCCTGCCGTCAGCAGCCGCCTTCGAGGACCTGCTGGGCCGCTTCGACATCGGGCTCTACCTGTACGACCATCTGCAGCATCCGGATGCAACCCGCCTGGCGCCGAATGTCGTCAGCGGCACCGTGGCCAGCGCCGTTGCGCCCGCCACCGCGGCAGCCAGGGGCAAGTCGCCTGCCAGCACGCCGCTGGTGCGGGTGCGCGCCGACGTCATCGACCGCCTGGTCAACCAGGCCGGCGAGGTCTCGATCTCGCGCTCCCGCGTGGAAAACGGCGTGGCCGGGCTACAGCAGTCGCTCTCGGAGCTGACCGAAAATGTCACGCGCCTGCGTTCGCAACTGCGCGAACTGGAAATCCAGGCGGAAACGCAGATCAGTTCGCAGATGGCGCAGTCGGCCGAACGCGGCTTCGACCCGCTCGAGTTCGACCGCTTCACCCGGCTGCAGGAACTGAGCCGCATGATTGCCGAGACCGTCGCTGACGTCGCCACGGTGCAGCACAACATGACGCGCGGCGTCGAGCAGGCGGCCAGCGACCTGCAGCAGCAGTCGCGCCTCACGCGTGAGCTGCAGCAGGACCTGATGCGGGTGCGCATGGTGCAATTCGGCAGTATCGCGGAACGCCTGTACCGGGTCACGCGCCAGGCGGCGAAGGAAGTCGACAAGCGGGTCAGCCTCGACATTCGCGGCGGCAGCGTCGAGATCGACCGCGGCGTCCTGGAAAAAATGGCGGCGCCGTTCGAACACCTGCTGCGCAACGCGATCGTGCATGGCATTGAAAGCCGTAGCCAGCGTCTCGCGGCCGGCAAGAAGGAAGTCGGCGAGCTGACTGTCGAGATACGCCAGGAAGGCAATGAAGTCGTCATCCAGTTCAGCGACGACGGCCAGGGCCTGGACCTGGAACGCATACGCCAGAAAGCCCAGGCCAACGGCCTGGTGCGCGACGGCGCCGCACTGTCCGACGCCGAACTGCGCGAGCTGATTTTCCATCCGGGCTTTTCCACTGCGCAGGAAGTGACCGAACTGGCAGGCCGCGGCATTGGCATGGACATTGTCCGTTCCGAGGCAAGCGGGCTGGGCGGCCGGGTCGGCATGGAGAGCCGGCGCGGCCGCGGCACGACCTTCCTGGTCAGGCTGCCGCTGACGCTGGCCGTGACCCAGGTGGTCGTGCTGACCACGGGCGGCAACACCTATGCAGTTCCGTCGGTGCTGGTCGAGCAGGTGCAGCAGTTGAAGACCGGTCCGCTGGCCGACGCCTATGCCCAGGGAGGGGTGTCGTGGCGAGGCGAGCAGGTGCCGCTGTATTTCCTGTCCGAGCTGTTGGGCGACTCCAGTGTGGCACCCGTCACCCAGCAATACTCGCCGCTGCTCATCCTGAAGAGCGGCGACATGCGGGTAGCGGTGCATGTCGATGAGGTCGTGGGCAACCGCGAGGTCGTGGTCAAGAACATCGGCCCGCAACTTGCCCGCATGCCGGGCGTGGCTGGCGCCACCGTGATGGGCTCGGGCAACATCGTGCTGATCCTGGACCCGGTGCCGCTGGCGCAGCGCCTGGCCGAAGCCGAGCGGGCCGTGCCGCGCGAGGAGCAGGCGCCGCAGGCGCCGCGCTCGCAGCCCATCGTCATGGTCGTGGACGACTCGCTGACGGTACGCCGCGTCACCCAGCGCCTGCTGACGCGCGAAGGCTACCAGGTCATGCTGGCCAAGGACGGTGTCGACGCGCTGGAACAACTGCAGACCGTGACGCCGCATTTGATGCTGGTCGATATCGAGATGCCGCGCATGGACGGTTTCGACCTGACCCGCAACGTGCGCGACGACATTCGGACCCGCCATATCCCCATCATCATGATCACCTCGCGCACGGCGACCAAGCATCGCAATTATGCGATGGAGCTGGGGGTAAACGAGTACCTTGGCAAGCCGTATCGGGAGACGGATTTGCTGGAGTTCGTGGCGGCGTATACCCGGCAGGATGGTCTTAACGCCGCGGGAGGGTGAAACGTCCCAAGCGGGTACGGTAAGATGCTACATCCTACCGAGGACCAAGGCGCATCATGGAAACCGTCAGATTGTCCAGCAAAGGCCAGATCGTGATTCCCAAGAGCATACGTGACGACCTTCACCTGCCTCCAGGCACCGAGTTCATTGTCAGCCGGACGGCGACAGGCATTTCTTTGACGCCAACCACGCATTTCCCGCGAACACAGCCAGGTGAAGTGCGCGGCGTTCTCGCCAAACCTGGAAGGAAACTGCCTGATGTGTCCGATTTGAGAGCGGCCATCCATTTCCGGCTCAACGCGGCGGACGATGCGACAAAATAAGTTGAGGACCAAGTGATCGCCCTTGATACCAACATACTTGCGCGGTACCTACTGAACGATACGCCGGCGCAAGCAAAAATCACCGAGCGGGTATTAATACCAATCCCAACCCATAAACGCACCATGAAATCGTGTCTTTTTCCGCCTGGCCGCGTTGCACTCGTCGTGAATAGGAAGGCTATTCACTCCTCCCGCGCCTTGCCAGACGAAAAAATCCATCGATTTCATTTGGCACGTTATGGATTGGGATTGGTATAAGTGGCCCGGAAACTTGCACGGCGCCGATCACAGTGGTCCTTGAACTGGTCTGGGTTCTTGAGTCGTGTGAATGCGAGCGTGAGGAAATCGCGAAGGCGCTTCGTGTGCTTTGTGGTCTCGAATACTTCAAGCCGCAGCAGTTCGACGCTCTCGTTCGGGCGCTGCATTGGTATGAAGAGGGAATGGACTTTGGTGATGCGGTGCACCTGGCCCTGAGTGAAAACGAGGCTGCCTTCAGGACTTTCGACAAGGCCTTTGTGCGGCTTGGCCGGGACTTGGAAACACATCCGGCAGTCGAGCATCCTTAGCGTTGGATTACCGACGCACCCCGCGCCTCTTACCCGATCGCCTTCTTCACCACCGCATACCGGCGCAAGGTCTCTTCCCTTGCTTCCTCGTGCCGCACCAGCGGTTGCGGATAATCTGCCCCCAACTCGACCCCCGCCCGCCGTAGCGTCTCGGGCGCGAGCTTCCAGGGAGCATGGATATCCCGTCCCGACAGCTTGCCCAGCTGCGGCAGCCAGCTGCGGATGAAGACCCCGTCCGCGTCGAACTTTTCCGACTGCGTGACCGGATTGAAAATCCTGAACCACGGCTGTGCGTCGCAGCCGGACGACGCGGCCCACTGCCAGCCGCCATTGTTGGCCGACAGGTCGTAGTCGTTGAGCCTGGCCGCAAAGTAGTGTTCGCCCCGGCGGTAGTCGATGCCGAGGTCCTTGATCAGGAAGCAGGCGCTCACCATGCGCAGCCGGTTGTGCATGAAACCGGTTTCGTTCAACTGGCGCATCGCGGCGTCGACCAGCGGATAGCCGGTCTGGCCGTCGCACCACGCCTGGAACAGTGCGTCCGCATCCGGCCCGGAAGCCCACTGTATGCGGTCGTAATCGGGCTTGAACGCCTTTTGCGACACATGCGGGAAATGATGCAGGATGCTGAAATAGAAGTCGCGCCAGATCAGCTCGGACAGCCATGTCGCGGCGCCGTTGCCGCCCGCGCCATTGTGCATTTCGACCAGCGCCCGCCGCGCCAGCGAGCGCACCGACACCGTGCCGAAGCGCAGGTGCACCGACAGGTGGGAGGTGCCGCGCCGTGCCGGGAAGTTGCGGGCGCTGTCGTAGTCGGCGATGCGGTCGATGAATTCGTCGATCAAGTCCTGCCCGCCGCTCATGCCCGGGCCGATGTCGAGCCGGGACAGGTCGGCAGGCAGGAAGCCGATGTCGGCCAGCGCCGGCAAGGTGTCCGGCGCCGGCGCCAGGCGCTGGTAATCAGGCGGGGCCAGGTAGCGGTTCAGCAGTGGATTGTTCGTGTAGGGGTCGTCCGCCGCCGCCAGCAAGGTCCTGAGCCAGGCATTCTTGTACGGCGTGAACACCGAAAACGGCCCGCCGGCCTTGGTCAGCACTTCCGACTTTTCAAAGATCACCTGGTCCTTGCAGGAAATCATCCGGCGCCCATCCGCATGCAGCGCGCCAGCCACCGCGGCGTCGCGCGCCACTGCCGCCGGCTCGTAGTCCTCATTGACGAACACGGCCGCGACGCCCAGTTCGGCCGCCAGCCGCGGTATCTCGCTTGCCGCATGCGCATGGCGCACGATCATGCCGCCGCCATGGCTGCGCAGTTCGGCGTCCAGCTCGCCCAGGCTCTGGTGGATGAACGCGACCCGCCGGTCGGCGACCGGGCCGTCGTGCTGCAAGGGGTCGAGGATGTCGCGGTCGAAAATGAACACGCAATGGACGCGGCGCGACAGGCTCAGCGCTTCGTGTAGCGCCGCCTGGTCGAAGCTGCGCAGGTCGCGCCGGAACCACACCAGCGATAGGTCGAAAGGCGTCATGGACAAGGGAAATATAAGCAGGGCAGGGCAGGCCGGAAAGGCCGGCCCGCGAGAGCTGGCATGATGCCAGAAGCGGCAGCGGGCCGTGACAAAACTGCTAAAATGCGCGAATCATGGCCAAGCGCAGAGACATTCCCGACCCTCCATCCAGACCGCGCGGCGCATCGGAATCCGACGCCGCTTCCGCGGTCGAACCCGGCCTGCATCTCGCCAACCATTTCCTGATTGCCATGCCGTCGATGCTGGACCCGATCTTCGGCGGCGCAGTGGTCTACATGTGCGAACACAACGAAGACGGCGCGCTCGGCGTCATCATCAACAAGCCGACCGACATGATGATGCCGACATTGTTCGAGCGCATCGACCTCTCGCTAGACATCGACGCCAGCCGCATGGCCGAACAGCCCGTCATGTTCGGCGGCCCGGTCCAGGTCGAACGCGGCTTCGTGCTGCATGCGCCATTCGGCGAGTTTTCCTCGATGATGAAAGTCACCGACGACATCATCCTCACTACCTCCAAGGACGTGCTGGAAACGGTTGCCGCCACCGGCGGCCCGGCGCACCTGCTGGTGACGCTGGGCTGCGCCGGCTGGAGCGCCGGCCAGCTGGAGGAAGAAATTACCCGCAACGGCTGGCTGACCGTGCCGGCCGACCCGGCGGTCATGTTCGACCTGCCGGTCGAAGACCGTTTCGTTGCCGCGCTGAAGTTGCTGGGCATCGACCCGATGATGCTGACCGGCGAGGCCGGGCATGCGTGAGCTGCAGTGGCCGGCGGCAGCGTGAAGACGGTGCTCGGTTTCGATTTCGGACTCAAGCGCATCGGGGTGGCAGTCGGCAATACCGGACTGCGGCAGGCGCAGCCGCTGCAGATCATCGACGCGCCGACCAATGACGGCAAGTTCGCCGCGCTTGGCAAGCTGATAGAAGAATGGCAGCCTGCCGTGTGCGTGGTCGGCCTGCCGCGCCACCCGGATGGCGCCGAGCATGAAATGACCGTGCGCTGCCGCCGCTTCGCCAACCAGCTGCACGGCCGCTACGCTGTGGAAACCGTGCTGGTCGACGAACGCTACTCGTCTGCCGTGCTGCAGCAGCGGCGCGGCGAACGGGTGGACGACCAGTCCGCCGCCATCATCCTGCAACAATACTTTGAAGAATATGCCCCATCCTGAACTCGACGCCGAAGCGCTGTACGCCGCGCTTGCCCGGCAAGTGAAAGACGCGCTCGCCAGCGTGGACAACGTGGCGCTGGTCGGCATTTACTCCGGCGGCGCCTGGCTGGCCGACCGGCTGGCCGCCGAACTGCAGCTGGAAGGCCGCCTCGGCTACATCGACGTCTCGTTCTACCGCGACGACTATGCCGAGAAGGGCTTGCCGGCCGAGGTCAAGCCCAGCCATATCCCGTTCGACGTCGACGGCGCGACCATCCTGCTGGTCGACGACGTGCTCTACACCGGCCGCACCACCCGCGCCGCGATCAACGAACTTTTCGACTATGGCCGCCCGGCGCGCATCATGCTGGCTGCGTTGGTGGACCGGGGTGAAAGGGAGTTGCCGATTGCCGCCGACTTTGTCGCCCACACCCTCGCGCTCCAGCCCGGCGAGCGCCTTGTACTGCAACGCGCCGACGACGGCAAACTTTCCTTCACCGTAGACCATGCATAATCCGCAACTCAACAAGAATGGCGAACTGACGCACCTGCTGACCATCGAAGGGCTGCCGCGGGCGGTGGTGACGCAGATTTTGGATACCGCGTCCTCCTTCGTCGGCATCAGCGACCGCGAGGTGAAGAAGGTGCCGCTGATGCGCGGCAAGAGCGTCTTCAACCTGTTTTTCGAGAATTCCACCCGCACCCGCACCACGTTCGAGATCGCATCCAAGCGGCTGTCGGCCGACGTGATCAACCTGAACATCTCGGCTTCCAGCGCCAGCAAGGGCGAGTCGCTGCTCGACACCATCGACAACCTGGCGGCCATGCATGCCGACATGTTCGTGGTGCGCCATGCGCAGTCCGGCGCGCCCTACCTGATCGCCAAGCACCTGACCGACACCGGCCGCTCGCATGTCCACGTGGTCAACGCCGGCGACGGCCGCCATGCGCACCCGACCCAGGGCCTGCTGGACATGTACACCATCCGGCACTACAAGAAGGACTTTTCCAACCTGACCGTGGCCATCGTCGGCGACATCCTGCACAGCCGCGTCGCCCGCTCGGACATCCACGCGCTGACTACGCTGGGCGTGCCCGAAGTGCGCGCGATCGGCCCGCGCACCTTGCTGCCCAGCGGCCTGGAGCAACTGGGCGTGCGGGTTTTTACCGACATGCGGGAGGGGCTGAAGGACGTCGACGTCATCATCATGCTGCGCCTGCAGAACGAGCGCATGAGCGGCGCGCTGCTGCCGTCGGCCCAGGAGTATTTCAAGAGCTACGGGCTGACCACCGAGCGGCTGGCGCTGGCCAGGCCGGACGCCATCGTCATGCATCCGGGGCCGATGAACCGCGGCGTGGAAATCGAGTCGGCGGTGGCGGACGGCACGCAGGCAGTGATCTTGCCGCAGGTGACCTTCGGCATCGCGGTGCGGATGGCGGTGATGAGCATCATTGCGGGGAACTGACCGGGAGCGTTGCCTGCCTTCTCCGCGGCTCGCGGCGAAGGGCGTGCATGGCGGTGCGCTGCAGCGACAGCATGGAGGAATCATGAACAAAAAATGGTTTGCATTGCTGATCGTCGCGCTGAACGCCTCCGTCATGTCCGGCGCCCATGCGGATGCCGCGGAAGACCGGGCGACATTCCAGGCAATCTTCAGCGCATGGACACAGGCATTCAATGAAAGAAGGTTTCCGGAAGTCTGCGCTCTCTTTTCCAAGTCGCTGACCGCGGATTACCAGGGCGCCGAGGCCAAGGATTATTCGGCCATCTGCAATGGATTCGACAGGATATTCCAGGAAAAAG
Source organism: uncultured Noviherbaspirillum sp. (assembly GCA_963522035.1). Lineage (GTDB taxonomy): Bacteria > Pseudomonadota > Gammaproteobacteria > Burkholderiales > Burkholderiaceae_D > Noviherbaspirillum_A. The sequence goes on from CAUQYP010000003.1 coordinate 38,549, forward strand.
GCGTCGTTTATCACAATGACTTCAAGATCCACCGGATAGTCCGGTCCCGGGACCTGGCGACCGTGCGGATCACCTGGTACCTGAATGTTTACAAGGAAGGCGCCCACCTTGCCGCGATTCAGGAAGAAGGGCTGGATGTTTTTCAGAAGCAGGAAAACGGGAACTGGGAAATCGTGCACTTCATTGCGTATCCCGTCTTGCCGGAAAGATAGCGCCGCCCCGGGTAACGCGGATTGTGCCGCGCCGTTCCCGGGAGTTTGAACAAGAAAGCGCCAGGCGAACTTGGCGCCAGCATCAAGGGAAACATGAAACTGCATATCAAGAACGGCCGCCTGATCGACCCGGCCAACAAGATCGACGCGCAACACGACCTCTACCTCGCCGACGGCAAGGTCGCCGCTGTCGGCGCCGCGCCGGCCAATTTCCAGCCCGACCAGACCATCGACGCCAGCGGCCTGATCGTCGTCCCCGGCCTGGTCGACCTTTCCGCCCGCCTGCGCGAACCCGGTTATGAATACAAGGCCACGCTGGAATCCGAACTCCAGGCCGCGATACAGGGCGGCGTCACCAGCCTGGTCTGCCCGCCGGACACCGACCCGGTGCTGGACGAACCCGGCCTGGTCGAAATGCTGCGCCACCGCGCCCGCACCATGAACCAGGCCCATGTCTACCCGCTGGGCGCGCTCACCGTCGGCCTGAAAGGCCAGGCGCTGACCGAGATGGCCGAGCTGACCGACGCCGGCTGCGTCGGTTTCTCGCAAGCGGAAGTGCCGATCCTCGACACCACGGTGCTTATGCGTGCGATGCAATATGCGCAGACTTTCGGCTACACCGTCTGGCTGCGCGCGCAGGACGCGCATGTCGGCCGCAGCGGCATTGCGCATAGCGGCCCGATTGCGTCGCGGCTGGGCCTGACCGGCGTGCCGGTCATGGCCGAAACCATTGCGCTGTACACGATCTTCGAGCTGATGCGTGCCACCGGCGCCCGCGTCCACCTGTGTCGCATCTCGTCGGCCGCCGGCGTAACGCTGGTCAGGGCAGCGAAAAAGGAAGGGCTGCGGCTCAGTTGCGACGTCGGCGCCCACCATGTCCATATGACCGATGTGGACATCGGTTACTTCGACGCCAATGCGCGCCTGACGCCGCCGCTGCGCTCGCAGCGCGACCGTGACGGCCTGCGCCAGGGGCTGATGGACGGCACCATCGACGCGATCTGTTCCGACCACACCCCGGTCGACGACGATGAAAAACTGCTGCCTTTCGGCGAAGCCTCTCCCGGCGCGACCGGCCTGGAACTGCTGCTGTCGCTGGCGCTGAAGTGGGCCGACGAGGCAGGCAAGGGCGACCCGCTGTCGCTGGCAGTGGCCAAGATCAGCGCCGACGCCGCCCGGGTCGCCGGCCTGCCCGGCGGCCGGCTGGAAGCGGGTGCGCCGGCCGACATCTGCATTTTCGACCCCGAAGCGCGCTGGACCGTCAACGCCGCCGCGCTCGCCAGCCAGGGCAAGCACACGCCTTTCCTGGGCTACGAACTGCGCGGCCAGGTGCGGCACACCATCGTCGCCGGCCAGGTGGTCTTCCAGCGCCGATGAGCGATTCCGTCGCGCGAGGCGGCGCATGAGCGTATTGCAACTGCTGCACCTGCTGCGCGTGGTGCTCCATCTGTTCCAGGGCCTGGCCACCTGCGCGCTGGTCTTTCCGCTAGCCGGGCCGGCCGTGCGCGAGCGGCGCATACGCAACTGGTCGCGCAAGTTACTGGCTATCTGCGGCGTGCGGCTGATAGTCAGGGGCGCTATTTCCGACAGCCCGGCCCTGATCGTCTGCAACCACATCTCCTGGCTGGACATCTTCGCCATCAACACCTGCCGCCCGTGCCGCTTCGTCGCCAAGTCCGACATCCGTGACTGGCCGCTGCTGGGCTGGCTGTGCGACCGCGCCGGCACCATCTTCATCGCCCGCGGCCGCCAGCGCGACGTGCGCCGCATCTTCCAGGGCCTGGTGCAGAGCATCCATGCCGGCGAGCGGGTGGCCTTCTTCCCGGAAGGCACCACCTCGCTGCAAGGTACCGTGCTGCCTTTCCATGCCAACCTGTTCGAGGCGGCGATCGATGCGGATGTGCCGGTTCAGCCGTATGCATTGCGCTACCTGGACCGCGATGGCCGGCCGCATCCGGCGGTGGACTATGTCGGCGACACGACCTTCGTGCAAAGCATGCTGACGATTTTGCGGCATCGGGATATCACGGCGGAGTTGCTGGTGCTGCCGGCGATGCCGACCGTGGGGGCGCATCGGCGGGAGCTGGCGGTGGCGGCGCGTGGGGCGATTGCGGGGGCGCTGGAGACTTCGGCGGTGGCAGCCTAGCCTGGCGCCTGGTACTGCGGACAGTCGACCTGGACGATTTCGCGATCATCCAAACAAACTGCGCTCAGCTGCCCGCCCCAGACGCAGCCGGTGTCGAGCGCAATGAAATCCGGCCGCATCACCAGGCCCAGCGTCGACCAGTGCCCGCAGACGATCGTCGCGTCCAGCGACCGGCGGCCGGGCACGTCGAACCAGGGCATGAAGCCGGCGGGCGCTTCGCCGGCGCCGTCCTTGGTATGAAAGTCCATGGTGCCGTCGGCGCTGCAGAAACGGATCCGGGTCAGCGCATTGACGATGAAGCGGAGGCGGTCGATGCCCTGCAAACCGTCGTCCCAGCGCGCCGGTTCGTTGCCATACATGCCACGCAGGAACGCCAGCCAGTCCGGCCCGCGCAGCACGGTTTCCACCTCGCGCGCCAGTTCCAGAGCCTGCGCGGCCGTCCATTGCGGCACCAGGCCGGCATGCACCATCAGGTAATCGCCCTCGCGTAACGCCATTGGACGGAAGCGCAGCCAGTCCAATAGTTCTTCGCGGTCTGGCGCGGATAGGATGTCGTCCAACGTGTCGCTGCGGCCGGGTTTGCGGATGCCGTTGGCGACGGCGAGCAAGTGCAGGTCGTGGTTGCCCAGCACCATGTCGGCGCTGTCGTCCAGCGCGCGGACTTCGCGCAGCATGGAAAGCGATTGCGGGCCACGGTTGACGGCGTCACCTACGAATACGAAATGGGCGTCGGGAGTGCGGGTGCGGATCTTGGAGATCAGGGCCAGGGCGCGGGAGTGGCAGCCTTGAATGTCGCCGATGGCGTAGGTTGTCATTGTTTCTGTTTTATGTAGTCGATCACCGGATAAGTCGTTAGATTTTCGCACTCAGATAAGATGTGGTTCCAAGGCCGAATTCTACCTTTACCATCTGGCGAAATTTTTAACCTAAAATTGCACAGTTGACACAATAATAAGGCAACACTCTTGATTTGACTCGCAGCCCACCCAGGCAATTACAGCGAAACTTCGGTTTTCTTTGGCAGTGCACCATATTCACTGGGGCATGATTTCAATATAGAAATAAAATTGATATGGTCTCGGAATTTCAAACCAAACAACGATTTTCAAAGGCAACAACATGATATTGGTGACAGGAGGCGCAGGCTTTATCGGCTCGAATTTTGTCCTCGACTGGCTGGCTGCGAACGATGAGCCTGTCGTCAACCTCGACAAGCTGACCTACGCCGGCAATCTTGGCAACCTGGTTGGAATACAGGGCGACGTGCGACACAGCTTCGTCCATGGCGACATCTGCGACGCAGCGTTGCTGGCGCAGCTTTTCGCAAAACACCAGCCCCGGGCCGTTGTCCACTTTGCCGCCGAAAGCCATGTCGACCGTTCCATCCACGGGCCGGCCGAGTTTGTCAGGACCAATGTGAACGGCACGTTCACGCTGCTGGAAGCCGCCCGGGCTTATTGGAACGCCCTTGCGCCGGCAGAACAGGCGGACTTCCGCTTCCTGCATGTCTCGACCGATGAGGTGTACGGCAGCCTGGGGCCGGATGAAGCGCCGTTCACCGAAACCCGGGCGTATGAACCGAACAGCCCGTACTCGGCATCGAAAGCGGCGTCCGACCATCTGGTGCGCGCCTACCACCATACCTATGGCTTGCCGACGCTGACGACCAATTGCTCGAACAACTACGGCCCCTTCCATTTTCCAGAGAAACTGATCCCGCTGATCATTGCCAATGCGCGCGCTGGCAAGCCCCTGCCCATCTACGGCGATGGCCAGCAGGTGCGGGACTGGCTGTACGTGGGAGACCATTGCGCGGCAATCCGCCGAGTACTCGCCGCAGGTCGTCCAGGCGAGACCTACAATATTGGCGGCTGGAACGAAAAAGCCAACCTCGACGTGGTCCACACGCTGTGCGACATCCTCGACCAGCTTGCGCCGCGCCAGCAAGGTGGCAGCTACCGCGAGCAGATTACCTATGTCGCCGACCGTCCCGGCCATGACCGCCGCTATGCGATCGACGCCCGCAAGATCGAACGCGAACTGGGCTGGAAGCCGGTGGAAACCTTCGAGACCGGCATTCGCAAGACCGTGCAGTGGTATCTCGACAATACGCAGTGGGTGCAGGACGTGCAGTCCGGCGACTATATGAAGTGGATGGAGCGCAATTACGACCAGCGCGACGCCGAAAGGAAACAGGCATGAGCGCTCAACCGCAATCGACCCGCAAGGGCATTATCCTCGCCGGCGGCTCCGGCACCCGGCTGTACCCGGTGACGACATCGATCTCGAAGCAGCTGCTGCCGGTCTATGACAAGCCGATGATCTATTACCCGCTGGCGACGCTGATGCTGGCAGGCATACGGGACATTCTGATTATTTCGACACCACAGGACACGCCGCGCTTCGCCGAACTGTTGGGCGATGGCAGCCAATGGGGCCTGTCGATAACGTATGCGCAGCAACCGTCGCCGGACGGGCTGGCGCAGGCTTTCATCATCGGCCGCGAGTTCATCGGTGGCGCGCCGTCGGCACTCATACTCGGCGACAACATTTATTACGGTCACGACTTCGAGCCGCAACTGCGCGAAGCCACGCTCAAGAGTGAGGGCTCGACCGTGTTCGCGTATCACGTCACCGACCCTGAACGGTACGGCGTGGTGGAGTTCGACAAGGAACGCCGAGCGATCAGCATTGAAGAAAAACCGCTGGTGCCGAAGTCCAACTATGCGGTTACGGGTCTTTATTTCTATGACACCAATGTCTGCGACATTGCGGCCGACATCAAGCCTTCGCCGCGCGGTGAGCTCGAGATTACCGACGTCAACCGGGTCTACCTGGAGCGCAATGCGTTGAACGTGGAATTGCTGGGGCGTGGCATGGCCTGGCTGGATACCGGCACGCACGAATCGCTGCTCGACGCCTCGCACTTCATCGCGACCATCGAACGGCGGCAAGGCCTGAAAGTGTGCTGCCCGGAGGAGATTGCGTTCCGCCGCAATTACATCGACGCCGCGCAACTTGAACGCCTGGCCGAGCCGCTGAAGAAGAATGGCTATGGCAAGTACCTGCTGCAACTGCTGAACACTACGGTTTACTGAACGACTTCACTCCCATGCAAATACAGAAAACCGAGATCCCCGACCTGCTGATCATCGAACCCAAGGTGTTTGGTGACGACCGCGGGTTTTTCTACGAGAGTTTCAACGAACGCCGCTTTGCCGAGCTGACCGGGGTGAATCCCCATTTCGTGCAGGACAACCATTCCCGCTCCAGCCGCAACGTGCTGCGCGGCTTGCATTACCAGATCAAACAGCCTCAGGGCAAGCTGGTGCGGGTGACTGCAGGCGAGGTATTCGACGTCGCAGTCGACATGCGACGCAGTTCGCCGACGTTCGGTCGCTGGGTCGGCGTGACCCTGTCGGCCGAGAACAAGCGGCAGTTCTGGATACCGGAAGGCTTTGCGCATGGCTTCGTCGTCACCAGCGAGTCCGCGGAATTTTTGTACAAGACCACCGACTACTGGGCGCCGGAACACGAACGCTCGGTGCGCTGGGACGACCCGGCTATCGGCATACAGTGGCCGCTGGAAGGCACGCCTCAGTTGTCGGCGAAAGACCAGGCTGGGGTGCCGCTGGCCGAAGCGGAGACGTTTGCATGAAGATCCTGGTGACAGGCAAGAGCGGGCAGGTGGGCTACGAACTGATGCGCAGCCTGCAGCCGCTGGGGGAAGTGATCGGCGTGGACCGTCAGGAGATGGATTTGTCCGATCTTGACCAGGTGCGTGAGGTGATACGCCGGATGCAGCCCAGGCTGATCGTCAATCCGGCGGCTTACACCGCGGTGGACAAGGCCGAGAGCGAGCCCGAATTGGCAATGCGCGTCAACGGGCTGGCGCCGGGCGTGATGGCCGAGGAGGCGGCGAAGCTGGGTGCGGCGATCGTGCATTATTCGACCGACTATGTATTTGATGGCAGCAAGCCGGAACCGTACACCGAGGCTGACCAGCCTTGCCCGCTGAATGTGTATGGCCGCACCAAGCTGGCGGGCGAGCAGGCGATTGCGGCAGTCGGAATTCCGTACCTGATCTTTCGTACGAGTTGGGTATATGGGATGCGTGGCAAGAACTTCCTGCTAACCATGATACGCCTGGCTGCCGAACGCGACGAACTGCGCATCGTCGCCGACCAGCATGGCGCACCGACCTGGTCCCGGACACTGGCCGATACCACGGCTTGCATTCTTGCCCGGGCTCGTAGCGCTGGTGACAGAGATGCCTGGTGGCGCGAGAACGGTGGGCTGTATAACCTGACTTCCCAAGGAGCAACGACCTGGCATGGTTTTGCCGACGCCTTGCTGGACCAGGCGGAGAAGAAGCCAAGGCTGGTGCCGATCAGCAGCAGCGAATACCCGGTGCCGGCTGCAAGGCCTGGCAATTCGCGGTTGTCATGTGAGGTACTGATGCAGAGATTTTGTCATCTGCCGCACTGGCGAGAAGCGCTGGCTTTGTGTCAGGCGGCGTAAGCTGAAAACAAAATATTCCTGGCGGCTCCCGGTGAGACACTTACTGATCATTCACAGTTATTCAATGCGGTAACCAGCAGGTAATATTATTTGACTAAGTGTTCTCACGGGCCTCGCTATGGATAAGCTCTTGAAAAGCTAAAAAACTTTCCCTTCAGCCAAGAAATACAGATGTGCGAGATGGATTAGGGCGTGCACTCAGCCAACAAAGTTAAGGCCATGTGCCAAAGTCGGGCGAAGGGCTTGGTAGAAAATCCAGTAACGTATGCGAGTGACGATTGCCTGCCTTGGCTTTACAGTAAATAAGCAAGTTGGAGCATGTTATAGTAACGGGCTTGTTTGGAACCTTTTTTTAACCAAAACCCCGCAAAACTTCTCAACTTCCAGTAGCTCTATGTGTGAATTCCAAAAGTACTCAAACGCACTAGCGGATAAAGTTTGCGTTGATTCTGAAAAGTAAGTTAATGGTGCTTGTTAACTATATGCATGCCGATGGGCTCAATCCTGGCTGGGCAACACTGAGCTGCCTGGTGACGCCGTGACCATTAAAAGCCTGCTCCGGCCTGGTGCTGGACAACTTGCGCTATATCCGCCGCGGCCAGTCACTATCCCGTCCTTGGACCGTATCTCGAGCAGTCGTTCGCTGCCAAAAATATCCGTCGTGGTGCCATCGTTCAATCAGGGTCAATACATAGCCGCTACATTGAGATCGGTCATCGACCAGAACTACCCGCATCTTGAACTCATTGTCGTAGATGGCGGTTCGAAAGATGAAACAGTGTCGGTCATCAAGCAGCATGCCTTGCACATTCACTGGTGGGTAAGCGAGCCGGATAGCGGACAAACTGCGGCGATCAACAAAGGTTTTGCACAGTCGAGCGGCGACATAATGGCCTGGATCAACTCGGATGACCTTGCTACACCTGGCTCGCTATTTCGTGTTGCTGACTGGTTCGCAGCGCATCCCGAGACAGACGTTGTATATGGGGATCGCTTGTTGATTGATGAAAATGGCGATGAAGTAAGCCGTTGGATCTTGCCGCCCCATTCACGGCGCGTGCTTAACTGGGCCGATTTCATCCCGCAAGAGACGTTATACTGGCGGCGCAGAGCCTGGGACTTGGTTGGTGCGCAGCTTGATGAGAGTTTTCGTTTTGCAATGGACTGGGACTTTTTACTAAGACTTTCTTCCAAGCAAGTCAGTTTCGAACATTTACCATTGTTTCTTGGAATGTTTCGAGTGCATCAGAATCAAAAGACGTCAAGTCAAATGACGTCGATCGGGCAGCAGGAAATGGATATCCTACGACGTCGTGCTTTGGGATATAAGCCAACCAGATTTCAGCTAATCTTGAATACAATCCCATTTTTACTAAGGGCACGATTGCTGGAAATCGGAAGGATATTGCGTTAACTACAATCTGTGCGCGCATGCTCTGCGATTGTATGCCTAGCAGCGACACGCTGCTTTTTCATCGTTTATCTGGTCTCCAGGACAATTAACTATTAATGGATGTCAACCATGCAGCAAGAAAACAGCCGGAATGAGCCTGATCGTTCATTTTCATTCAAAGGCAAGAAGACCTGGGTTACTGGTCATCGAGGCATGCTCGGTTCAGCACTGGTGCGTACCTTGCGCAAGGAAGGCGCTGACCTCCTGACCGCGTCTAGCCAGGAACTTGACTTGCGTGATAAGGCTGCGGTCGACCGATGGGTAGACGTAAATCGGCCCGAGCTCATCTTTCATGCCGGCGCCAAAGTAGGCGGCATTCACGCGAATAACACGTTTTGCGCCGACTTTCTTCTCGATAACCTGATGATCCAGACAAATGTGATCGACGCTGCACATCGTTTCGGTGCGCGCAAGTTATTGTTTGTTGCGTCGAATTGTACCTACCCGACTAAGGCTGCCCAGCCAATTTCAGAGCAAGCCCTGCTCACAGGTGCTCTCGAAGAAAATATCCGTTCGTACGCCGTCGCTAAGATTGCTGGTATCGAGATGTGCCGCGCCTACCGGAAACAGCATGGATGCGAATTTTTTTCAGTGATTCCTCCCAACCTTTATGGTCCGGGCGATAACTATCACCCAGAGCACGGTCACGTGGTTGCAGGCATATTGCGTCGCGCACACGAAGCAAAGCTGGCCGGCGAGCATGAGCTGGTGGTCTGGGGCGACGGCACCGCTCGCCGTGAACTGCTTCACGTTGATGACCTTGCCGACGCGATGAAGGCGCTAATGTCGTCCAAGCTTAATGACGATCTGTTCAATGTGGGTTGTGGGCATGATCTATCGATCACCGAACTGGCAACATTGATTGCAGAGGTAGTCGGGTTTACCGGTGAAATCGTTTACGACCGGACTAAACCGAACGGCACGATGAAGAAGTTACTCGACAGTTCGCGTGTAAATGGTATTGGCTGGAGAGCGCAAGTTGATGAACGCACCGGCTTGAAAACCGCCTACGAAGATTTCCTGGCGCGTGCTGCCTCCTCACAAATCGATGCAAGGCGTTGAGCAGGCACTGTCTGCCATCTAGCTAGTTGCCTGAACAGGTAACTAATTTATCAACGACCATGTTATAGCTTAGACATAGAACCGTAATGATGAACCAGGATTTTGTACTGCCCAAAGGACTGATTGGTCGCTTCGCCATCGTGAAGCTTTGGCCTGATATCAAGGCTGCGGAAGACGAATGCATTGCACGCCTGAAAATAGCATCAAGAGCTCTCGGTATAGAGTGTATCGAGGTGCATGCCAATGGCGCATTGCTTTCTGATCCAGCGGTCATCGTCACTAGGAAAGACGTCGACTTCGTCCTGCATCTCCATTACGACACGCCCAAGTTATATGACGTGTTTTCGTTTGTGGCTTTATGGAACCCGACCGAGTTTTATCATCAATGGGGTTACCAGCGTACCTCGCGCAACCTGCTGTCGCATGACGATTTCATCAGTTGCAGCTCGGCTGCAGCCGATGACCATGTCGCACGGATGATACGTGACCGTGCCACGCACCTGCCAGCACTGTTTCACTTGTATCACTCGATTGCGGACGTAGTGCATGCGCCTTCATTGGGCGATCAGAAGTTGTTTTACGCGGGCATTAATTGGGAAGCGCTCAACGGAGGTAGATCCCGGCACCAGGAGGTACTCAAACAGCTTGATAAGACCGGTCTCATTCGTATCTTCGGCCCAACCATTTTTCAGAATGTCAAAGTATGGGAGGGCTACGATAGCTATGTTCGTGAAATTCCATTCGACGGTTTTTCAATGCTGGACGAAATATCAAAGGCGGGCATTGCATTAGTGCTTTCGTCGCCTGCGCATAAAAATGCCGAATTGATGTCGAATCGCCTCTTCGAAAGCGTGGCAGCGGGTGCATTGATTATTTGCGATGAAAACAAATTTGCCTCGCGGTTTTTTGGCGACGCACTGCTCTATATAGACAGCCGTGACAACGTAGACAAGATCGTCGAAGATATTCAGAACCACTTGGCATGGGCCAAGGCCAACCCAGAACTTGCGTTGGCGAAGATAGAGAAGGCGCAGGCAATTTTCAGGCAGACCTTTACGCTGAAAAAAAATCTTGCCGATATCTATACAGGGTTGCAGCAGCGAAAAACGGATTTGCTAGCGCTCCAACAGGAAACTGGCGATAAGCAGAAAGTCAGGATAGGCGTATTCCTGCTTATGCCCGTTTATTCAAAGAACATTCTCGCTGCGCACATCGCCAGCATTGAAGCACAGCAGTATTCTGATTTCGCACCAGCTCTCGTCATTGACCGCAGCATTCCGCAAAAGGACCGTGCGGCAATCACGCAGGCGTTGACGAGCGCTAGTGTTCAGATACCAGTGTTCGAAGCCGAGTTCATGGATGCAAGTGCGCCAGTCGAACTGAAAGTACGCAACAAGCTGGGCAGTGTGATTACCATACTTCTTGAAGCGGCCACAACGCAGGTCGATGCGGTCGTTTTTGTTGCACCTAATGAATCGCTTTATTCCAACCACCTGGATGTTCTCGCCGGCAGCCTGATGCGCAATCCGGAATGTCAATGCGTGGCGACGTCGGCCATCGTCACCAATGGTGCCGCGCCGGTACATGGCGTTCATGAACAGATCGATTTCACACTATTTGATGGCTTGGCGCCAGTTGGTTTTGCGCGGTTTGCATTTCGCTGCGCTGGTCTGCCTCGAGATCTCTCTATCGCTCTGCCTTATCTGGATCGAAAAGTGCTTGTTGCGCTTGTGGGCAAACATGAAATAGAACAGGAAATTCCATCCACCGTCATCATCGACGCTTCCAGAGAGTTTCCCCAGGGCGTTTGGAATGAGGCACATGAAAATGCGGTCATAGCTGATTTCGCCCCTGAAGCCTTTACTCCTTATTTTGGTTTTACGGCGCACCAGCCGTCGCTGCATCCACGTCCGATAAATGCCGCTGTACCAATGCCTTATTCACGTTTAAGCCGCCGCTGGCTCAAACATCAGTTTAAGTCTCTGCGTACTGAAGGATTCATTGCTCGACTCGACGTGCTTAAAACGCGGCTACGTATCGGCTCAGCCGACAAGGCTGTCTAAAGAAAGGCAGGCTGCATGAATGTTCCCTCTTGTTACTTTTTATTGTATCCATGAACCCGCACGCCGCTAAACCCATTTCCCTGCAATCGCTAGGGCGGAGCTTATGGACTAACCGCCACCTGATTGTGCAGATTACACGTCGTGATGTCATTGGTCGTTACAAGGGATCGGTGATGGGGGTGCTGTGGTCCCTCTTGAATCCCTTGTTCATGCTTATTGTTTACACATTTGTTTTCTCCGTCGTTTTCAAGGCACGCTGGGGTACGGATCTAAATGAAAGCAAGTCACAGTTCGCCATCCTGCTTTTCGTCGGCATGATTATTCACGGCTTGCTAGCAGAGACATTGAATCGAGCACCGACAATCATTCTCGCTAACGTCGCGTATGTGAAAAAAATTGTATTTCCATTGGAAATACTCCCGGTCGTGGCGATAGGCGTAGCGCTGTTCCATGCTTTTGTTAGTGTAGGTATTCTGTTGTGCGCCTTTCTGTTAATCCACGGTTACCTGCAATGGACCGCCGTATTGCTGCCGCTGGTCGTACTGCCGCTAGTAGTCTTGACCCTAGGAGTAGCTTGGCTGCTTGCATCGCTTGGCGTGTTTCTGCGTGATGTTGCCCATCCGGTAAGTTTGCTTACAACAGTGTTGTTGTTTGCCTCGCCGGTGTTTTATCCAATCACCGCATTGCCCGAATTTGTGCGCCCATGGCTACTGCTTAACCCACTAACATTCATTCTTGAACAAGCGCGTGCAGTGCTAATTTTCGGACAAATGCCGCACTGGAGTGGATTGGCAATCTATATGTCGTTGGCCGTGATGGTTGCATGGGTTGGCTATGCTTGGTTTCAAAAAACCCGCAAAGGATTTGCCAATGTCCTCTGAAGATATAGCAATCACTGTTGAAGGTGTCTCAAAAAGATACGAAATATACGATGCTCCGCGTGACCAATTAAAGCAATTTTTGCTGCCACGAATACAGCGCTTGGCTGGAAAAACGCCGAGACAATATTTCCGAGAATTTTGGGCTTTGTCAGACGTATCCTTTGAAGTAAAAAAGGGCGAAGCCTTTGGAATTGTCGGACGCAACGGTAGCGGTAAAAGTACCTTATTGCAAATTATTACCGGCACCTTATCGCCCACCGTCGGCGAGGTCTCTACCAAGGGACGAGTGGCAGCCTTACTCGAGCTCGGTTCCGGATTTAACTATGATTTTACAGGGCGTGAAAATGTTTACATGAATGGCGCCTTGCTTGGGCTAGATCGTGCTCAAATCGATCGAAAATTCGATGCAATTGCTGCATTTGCAGATATCGGCAGCCATCTGGACCAACCGATCAAGACTTATTCGAGCGGCATGGTCTTAAGGCTTGCTATTGCTGTACAAACTCAGGTCGAGCCCGATATTTTGATCGTTGATGAAGCACTCGCAGTCGGCGATGCTCTCTTTCAGAAGCGTTGCTATCGCCAAATTGAAAAGTTAATCGATAACGGTTGCACTCTTTTATTTGTTTCACATGACCAGGAAATTGTCCGTACGCTTACAAATAGAGCTATTTTCCTCAATGGGGGGCGTCAAGTAAATTACGGCGCTACTATAGACGTATTGTTTTCGTATAGAGAATTTTTGCAACAACAAGAAGAGGCAGCATTCCTGGATCTTCAGCATCGGATTGCTCGGGACTTAGCGTTAGAGTCCAGTAAAAAAGCCTATGGAAACCGAGATGTCGAAATTTCGGATGTTCAAATACTTGGTTCCGACGGCAGCCGCCAAAACCTGTTCTATGCTGGCGATGTCATGGCAATCGAAATCGAATGTATTTGTCATAAGGCAATCGAGAATCTTAACGTCGCATTTCGGCTCTTGACCAAGGAGGGCGTCAAAGTCACGACTTGGGGTACGTTAAACGAAGATATGCCGAAGTACGAATTTCGCCCGGATGACACTTTCTGGAGCAGGAAGTTTGCAAAGAATGACAAGTTTAAGGTGCGTTTTGAAGGAAGCTGCAAACTAGGCGCCAATCTTTATGAAGTACAAGTCGTCGTCGCGCAGGAACATGACCGATATTATGCCAACCAGCATGTCTTGCATTGGCTTGACGAAGCTGCTCACTTCACTATCGTGCTAAAAAATAAAGAGTATGTTTTCGATGGGGTTTGCGACATAGGTTTTCGTTCAAGCGTGAAAGTCGAAAACCAAGTGTCCGATACTGCGATAAGTGCGAAACCGGACTGTATCCTGTAAAGAGTTAAGATGAAGATAAGTACGCGCAGGATGTTTTCCAGCATTAAGCAAATTTTCCAACCTACCATTGTAATGCGTGACGAGCCCGCTTCCAATCCCATAACTAATCCGTTTACATCGGAACAAATGGATACGCTGCAATTTCTCGTCCAAACTATCGAAGAGCGCTCTCGTACCTTGGAATCGCTCATTCACATAATTGAAGAGCGTACAGGGACACTGGAATTGTTGCTGAGAAGCAATGAGCAACGGTTATCGCTGCTCGAACAAAGAAATGATAAGGACGGCGCGCGTATCCAACAGCTAGAAAGGTTAGGTTTGACGACCGAAGAGCGATCGAGGACCTTGGAATTCATGCTCGTCGCTATTGAAAAACAAGCTCAATCTACGGAACATCTAGTTCAAACCATTGAGCAACGTTCCAACACAATTGAATATGTGTCAAGACAAAATTCGTTTTCTTTGACACATATTCAAGAACAGTTACAAAAGTTTTATGTTGAGGCCATACCGGAGTTGATAAATTTACAAGGGCGGCCTGCATTCAATGCGTTAAATGTAATGCAATTGGAAACGCTTTATCCAATTGCTGTGGATAGCAACGACCACATCAGTCCAGATTCCACAACTGAAGGTGTTTCGCGTCCTACTTTATTTGTGCAAGACTGTATCCGCGTTCTTGGGACAGAAATGAAATGTCTTGATTTAGGAACGGGCGGAGCAGGCTTGGTCTACGAATTTGCAAAAAATCAAGTTCTTGCAGTCGGCATTGACGGCTCCGACTTTTGCCGAGTAAACAAAATCGGTTACTGGCCACTGCTTCCAAATAATTTATTTACTTGTGACATCACAAAAAACTTTCGATTTTTATCGCGTGAGTCTAATAAGCAGTTGAGGTTTGAACTTATCACAAGCTGGGAAGTACTGGAACATATTGCGGAAGACGATTTGCCTGAGTTATTCGAAAACATTACCGCTCATCTCGGGAGTGATGGTTATTTCATTGGCTCAATTTCACGAGTGGAATACCATGACAAGGATGGCGTTCCATATCATGTGACGCTTCAATCGCGAGAATGGTGGAAACAGAAATTTGCCGAGAGTAATCTGATGATGCTAGAAAAACATCCATTCCATGAAAATTTCTTTTGTCGTGGTAATGGTCCACGTTTTCAGGACTATCACAATTACTCGCAACATCCAGAGGATGGCTTTTTGTTTGTCGCAAAAGCATTAATAGAAGATTGATTTGTAATATTTTGGGCAATGCTAGACGCGTGTGATTTTTAAATACACCACTATTTAATCCGGAGTTCAGGAAGAGTAAGAATGGCTTTTTGCCCAATTTTTTTATCTGTCGTATTCGTCGTACGAAATGAATCAGATCATATCGTCGCGATCCTGGAAGACGCGACGGCGCGCATTTCTTCTTATGTAAGCGATTATGAACTCATTATTGTCGACAACGCTTCTGATGATGACAGTATTGTAGTCCTGAAGTCGTTGACTGCCGAAAATGGAATGCCAAATCTACAGGTTTATGCCTTAACCAAGGAAGTCGATGCAGATACCGCGTCTTGGGTCGGCTTAGAAAGTGCACTTGGGGATTTTGTGGCAGTCATAGATCCTTTTTCTGACGACATTAATTTTTTAGCAGAAATGCTCGACAAAGCCGTAAGCGGCGTGGACGTCGTTTTTGCAAGCAATAGCCAAAAAAGCCCTCAAAGTTTTGCCTATCGTCTAGCAGATGCGGTGTTCAATCGGATGTACAAATGGTTTAATGGAATACATTTGGTAAAGGAAGCTCCTCAATATCGAATTATCAGTAAGCGGGTAGTTAACTTTATCCTTCAGCATTCACAGCCAGCACTGACGTATCGTTATCTTCCAGCAACCGGCGGGTTCTCCCGCGTCAAACTTGAATACAGTGCAGCACCAACAGTGCGCCGGGTTAAACGGATGGGTGAGAGTGTTGATCGTGGGATACGGTTGTTAGTATCGACGACGCGCGCACCTATGCGACTCGTGACGTCGCTTTCCTTATTCGGTGCGCTGGCAAATTTAATCTATTCTGTCTATGTCGTGGCTATTTTTTTCACCAAAGCGGACGTGGTAGAAGGATGGGTTAGCATGTCCCTCCAGCAATCCGGAATGTTTTTCCTCATTTCGCTCGTTCTTCTGGTCCTTGGTGAATACATCCTGCATATGGCGAGCCTCTCAAACGAGGGGCCGCTTTATCATGTAGGTCAAGAGTTCACCAGCGCACGTATTACCCGCCGCGAAAAACTGAACATTGAGGAAGTCTCAGCAATATCGCATTCCGCATCGGACGATAAGCCAGACCGGGTCGGGTAATGCCTGACGAGATATGAATCAAAACGGCATTCAAGACGCTGTAGTCATCGGCGGAGGTTTTTACGGTGCAGCAATAGCCATTTATCTTGCTCGACAACGCGGATTCAAGCGGATTGTCCTGGTCGAGCGCGAGCAAGCATTGCTGCAACGTGCTTCGCTCAACAATCAAGCGCGTGTACACAACGGATATCACTATCCGCGCAGCTTCACAACTGCTTATCGTAGTCGTATCAATTTGCCAAAGTTTGTACGTGATTGGTCGGATGCGGTAAAGCTGGACTTTACAAAGCTATATGCAATATCACGACGCAATTCCAAGGTAACTTCCAGGCAATTCGAGAGATTTTGCCACGAAATCGGTGCAAGGATTACACGGGCTGATCCAAAATTGCAGAATTTATTCGAAAAGCGATTAATCGAGGAAGTGTACCAAGTAGACGAATATGCATTCGATTCAACTAAATTGGCGAGTTGGGCAAAGCAAGAGCTGCAAGAGAGCAGTGTACAAATTCGGCTAGGGGCACGTGTGACGGCGATATCGCGTGGACCGAATGAAACGTTGCGAGCTACCGTGATTTGCAAGCCTGAGATCGAAAATATTATTTCCACACAATATATATTTAACTGCACATATAGTGGATTGAACCAGTTCAAGGGAGAGTTCCTAGGAACACATACGCGTCTAAAACAGGAAATTACCGAGATGGCATTGATGGAGTTGCCACCTCTGCTGCGCGAACTCGGAGTAACCGTGATGGACGGTCCATTTTTTTCAATGATGCCTTATCCTGCTCGCGGACTTCATACGCTTTCACATGTCCGTTATACTCCCCATCTGCAATGGGTTGATGAAGAGGGAATCGATCCATATGAAAAGTTGGCAAAGTATGCCTCTGAAACGCGTGTAGACCGAATGATGCGTGATGTTGCTAGATACGTGCCGTCAATGCAAGATGCCAAATATATTGATTCCCTGTTTGAAGTAAAAACCGTCTTAATAAAAAATGAAGGCGATGATGGGCGACCCATTCTTTTTGAGAAGCATCAGGAATTGCCCCGTTGCTATTCAATTCTGGGCGGAAAAATTGACAATATATATGATGTACTCGAAAAACTCGATGAAGAGCCTTTGGATCATCTGACATCGGCGTGATTGCGACACAGGAGAAAAAATGCACGACGCATTGATTGGTTATACGGGTTTTGTCGGTTCGACGCTGCTGAAGCAAACGTCATTCGGGTCTTTGTATCGTTCCACGAACATTGCCGAGATTGAGGATAATTCGTTCTCCACAGTGGTTTGCGCTGGCGCACCCGCGCAAAAATGGATAGCTAATGGTGATCCACGAACGGATCTGCAAAAAATCGAAACGCTGATCGACCACCTGCGTAAAGTCCGATGCACTTCCTTCATACTTATCAGCACAAGCGATGTATTTAAGGATCCAGTTAAAGTAGACGAAGATACGGGGATTGTAGAAACTGGGCTACATGCATACGGGCTGCACCGGAGGTTACTTGAAAAATTTGTCATATCGCATTTCCCTAAGCATTTGATCATAAGACTGCCAGGATTAGTTGGACCTGGTCTGCGCAAGAACATCGTCTTTGATCTGTTAAATGACAATAATTTGACATCTATTGATAGCCGTGGGGTGTTTCAGTTTTATCCAATGGTTAATCTTTGGACTGATATTCAGTCTTCACTGCAGGCTGGTTTAACCTTAGTGCACCTGACGGCAGAACCGGTAAGTGTCGCGGAAGTTGCTGCGGAGGGTTTTAACCGACCATTCGATAATGTGTTAGAGAAAGAGTCAGTCACGTATGACATGCGTTCTGTCCACGGTCGGACATTAGGCGGGACTGGCGCCTATCAATACAGCAAGCGTGAGACATTGCAGGCTATCCGCACTTATGCGCAGTCCGAACCAATGGCGAAAAAACGGTCATAGGGAGAAACGATGAGGCTAGCAATTTCAAACATCGCATGGGATGTTTCTGAAGATCAAGCAATGGTCGAGTTGTTGCAGCGCTATCAAGTGGATGCGATCGACATTGCGCCTGGCAAATATTTTTCAGATCCAGAAACTGCCAGCGACCGCCAAATCATGCAGATTAGGCAATGGTGGGATGAACAAGGAATTGAAATTACCGGTATGCAAGCATTGTTATTCGGTACTACCGGATTAAATCTTTTTGGTTCTCCGGAAAGTCAGGATTCAATGTTGAGACGTCTTGACGCAGTGTGCCGCATTGCTTCCGGCTTGGGCGCGCCGCGGCTTGTATTTGGCTCGCCGAAAAATCGTGATCGGAGCGCTTTAGACGACGAGCAGACGGAGGCGGTTGCGCTTGCATTTTTCCAACGGCTTGGCGGGATTGCCCAGTCGCACGGCGTCCAGATTTGCTTGGAGCCGAATCCAAGCAGCTACGGCTGCAACTTCATGACAAATAGTGTGGAAACGGCAAGCATTGTCGAGCGCCTCTCGCATCCGGCTATTCGCATGCAATTTGATACCGGGGCGTCTGCAATGAACGGCGAAGATCCTGGAAGTATCATTAGTCAGTTTTCACATCTCATTGGACATATACACGCCAGCGAGCCGAATCTGGCGCCGATTGGGATTGGAAACGTCAATCATCTGGAGGTGGCATTTGCGCTAGGTCGTCTACTCCAGAAACATGTGGTCTCGATCGAGATGGTTGCGACAACCAACGAGCCACATTTACACGCGATAGAACGATCTCTTGCCACTGCCATACAGTGCTACGTAGCGCCATTTCGTGAAAGTGTCGAAGGAACATCATGAATTAAGTTGTTTAGACGCTTGATATCATGTGTACTATTGAAGTCATTATTCTGGTTGTCCGAACCCCGCAGAATCTGTAGTTGCGTTTTTGACGTAATTACAGATTCTGCCCTTAACTTCCTAAGTCGGTCCGAAAAGATAATCTTTTGGGCTACACTTATCATAATTACTTCTCACACCCAAAAGCAAATTACAGTTTAAAGCTCAGGTAGTGTTAAAGGTAAAAATCAAAAATGACATCGAATTCAGCAAGTAGTAGTGTGCTAAAAAGTAACTGGCAGGTTCCGAAATTCGACGTAAAGCTTGAAATGGGTCGGCGACATTTATGGTGTGTCGTCATACCAGTGATCAATGAAGGAAATAGAATTCGCCAGTTGTTGGAGCGTATTAGCAACATTAACATAAGCGGTATAGCAGATATAATC
This sequence comes from uncultured Noviherbaspirillum sp., assembly GCA_963522035.1. Lineage (GTDB taxonomy): Bacteria > Pseudomonadota > Gammaproteobacteria > Burkholderiales > Burkholderiaceae_D > Noviherbaspirillum_A. Next base: position 57,834 of record CAUQYP010000003.1, read on the forward strand.
ATTGTAGACGGTGGCAGTACGGACGGTTCAATGGATCTGGACTTTCTCAAGTCGCATGACATCAGCACTCTGCTTGTAAAAACTGATGTTGGCAAACTTAGCGCCCAACTGCGCTGCGCATATGCATATGCTCTAAATCGTGGCTATGAGGGTATCGTTACAATTGACGGTAACGATAAAGATGATCCCAAGCCAATTCCGGAATTTATCGATGCCCTCGAAAAAGGCTACGACTTTGTACAAGCCTCCCGATTTATTTCAGGAGGTGCCGCGGAAAATACACCTAAATCGCGTGACCTGGCGATCCGCTGGATTCATGCACCAATGTTGAGTTTTTTTTCAGGGTTTCACTGGACAGATACCACACAAGGATTCCGAGCCTATAGTCGGAAAATGCTGCTGGATCCACGTGTCGCTCCTTTTCGCGATATTTTCAATACATATGAACTATTAGCTTATCTTTCTTATCGTGTACCAAAACTGGGTTTTCGCTGTATTGAAAAGCCGACAGCCCGGAAATACCCAAAAGGTGAAGTTCCAACAAAAATCAGCGGATTTCGTGGAAACTTATCTGTGCTAAAAGTATTATTTTTTGCCTGTTTCGGAAAATATAATCCAGTAGATTCAATTAAATGAAAATTAAACAATGGACGAGTAGTAGAAAAAAATTAACTGGAGGGATCGCTTTTGTATTTGCTACAGGCGTTGCTGCCTTCAATATTTTTCTTGCTTTCCTTCTTTCTCCATCCGTTCAAGTCGCTGATGGGTGGGCCGCCTTAAGCAGAATAATGCATTTTAATGCGGGCGAAATGAGTTGGTTGGAATATATTTTCAGACCGCATGGTGCGCATTTGCATTCCATAGTTTATTTTTTTACATGGATTGACTATAAGTTCGTATATGGACAACAAATATTAACTGAGATCGTATCACTTGGCGCTACCGGGTTGTACTGTGCATTTCTCGTGTTTCTAGTCGTTCGAAAAGCATTAAATGTAGAGTCTGCATCCGTTCTTGTGATAATCGCGGCATCGGCGACTGCTGCAGTCATAACAGGGATCTCGGATCAAGAGACCATGTTGCAACCATTTCAAGTGGTGTTAAGTTTTGCAAGATTAAGTTATGCATTACTGTTGTGGTTTTTAATTGGGGCGTTAATTTCTGGAAATAAAATAAATTATGTTCTAATTATATCGATTTCCATGTTAGCAGTAACTTTTCATGGAACCGGTTATGTGTTTGCAGTGAGTATAATTTTGGCCCATCTCCTTGTATGTCGGAATCCTTGGTGGTTCTTATCTTCTGCCTTTCCGTTGATATCGGCTATTTTCGTCCAGTCATACTTTTCAACTGGTGGAGGAGAGCTCTCTAACCTGGGCAAAGTTTTGAACTGGGATGGATTCTTGGAATTTTTCCCTTCAGTATCGGCATTTTTTGTTGTCCCGTTTGCGCATTGGATTTCTGCAGAGGGAACTACATTATTGCTTGGCGCAGGGTTTATCTTATTTGTTTCCATATCTGTACTCACCATTTGCGCATGTGTTCGAATCCTAGGGATTAAATCTACTGTCGTGTCGGCATGGTGGTTCGAGGCAAAGAAGAAGCGTGCTGATGGAATGTATGATAGGGAACTCGTGTTCTTTGCAATTATGGGCCTTGTTGTACTTATGTCAGCATCTGCGACAGCTCTCTTCTGGATTGTTCGTACGGATGGTTCAGGGGTAAATACCAAGCCGTACCAGAATATTTTTGTCGCGACACGCTACGGGGCGACATCGAGCCTGGCATATGTAATGGTGATCGTTTCTCTGTTCCATTTTTCTTATCACTCACATTTGAAGAAAAATTGGTCAATATTAAGAAGTTCTTTATTGACGATTGCTCCGTTGTTAATCTTGTTCATAGGTATCTGGGCATCGATACTTACGTTTCGGGGATACCAATCTGATGATCGACTTAATATTTCGGTAGCAGGTCTCTCTTTGGGACTTTCTCCATTTCTACCGGAAACAGAATCAATTTGGCTTAATGCCAAGGACGATTGGTATTGGAATAAAGAACTGCCCTTCGTAGTTGCATCGGCTCGAGCCGAACGGATAGGACCCTGGCATAATCTGCCCGCAATCGGTACGACAGGTATAGCTGTTTCCGGTAGCTATCCAATAGAGCATATAACTCGGCAACCGGTTACCGGTGATTCTTCTTCAAGACATTGTGGTTTTTCTGGAACAATATCCATTAAAACGTTAAATCTGCCAAAATCCAGCTTTATTCTTCCAGTGTCTACGGCTGATGGAGTTATTGCCGGATATGCTGTTCTCACGCGGCAAAGTGCAAATCTACCGAACAGGGATGTCCGTGGTTTCGTTTTGTGTCCAAATAGAATTGCACATTCAGGCACGTTATTTGTAAACCACGATCTATCAACTTCTGGAAACATCCGTCAACAAGCCACTCCGCTTGATTTGCAAGGTTTTGGCACTACAGCTATTGAGCCTTTGTCAATAATGAAAGGCGGGATTGAGTGTAGAGTAGAGCCAAAAACTTTGAATATTGGATCCTTGGATGTTGATGTCAAAGTGACTATTCGCAATCTCAGTGATTTCGACTGGAAGCTTAATCAAGGAAAGTATCCTCTCGGCATCGGAGTACATTATTGGAAAAATGATGGCACTTTGCTTCAATGGGATAATGGTTTTAGAATTCCTGGTGATTTAGATATTGTAAGTGGAAATTCGAGAGAAATATCGATATCGTTTCCATTGCTTGATTCGGAAAAAATTTATTTTAATCAAGGGGACATTGTTGTGGAGATCGGTCTTGTCCAAGACGGTGTCGCTTGGTTTAAAAATATAAGCTGTAAGATTGTAGTGAGAAGATAGCAGCGAATTCTATTAATTTAATTGACGTTGAATGCTATCTGCAGGTTGGTGTTTATTTAAACTGAACATTGCAGATTTGGGCTTAATCGAAAGAATGTTGGATGTCTCATCGAAATGCACAGGTTTCAACAATGCTAGCCTATCGAAGGCAGATAATTTTGTTTAATTCTTTTGGCGCAACTTGAATCTCCCTTGTAAGCGGGAATTTTCGACGTGGACATAATGCCGAGGTCGACATCTAGGCACTCCAGCAGGTATGGAGAATGAAAATTACTTGTTAGAAATGTATTGCAACGCCCGGCAAGCACTACGAATGCGATGATGCTCGCCACTGCTGCGGCGTATTGTCTGATGGCGCAGGTACAGATCGCTTGTTTGGTAATCGATCGGTCCATCGCCTGTTTGCTGCTGCGCTTTGCTACCGGTCGAAAGTCGGTCAATGCAGGCTGTCACGGCAGCGTGCGCATGGGTAGTCTGGTCCAGCGCGGGAATTGCTTTTCGGCAGCATTGGCGGTCGAGGCCCAGGCCTCTGAAGAGAGTGTCAGGTGTGTTTAATCTCAGGCCGGATTAAGTCGTGTATGTAGGTAGATAGCGGCAACTCATCGTTGTTAAGGTATCTGTATGTTGTAAAATCGCGGACTCGGTAAAATCTTCGATCCCTATATGCTTCACATCCTTGTTGCATATAAACTAACTAAATGGCGAGATAAATGGCAAAAATTGCACTTATAACTGGCGTAACTGGCCAAGACGGCGCTTACCTCGCCGAATTCCTTCTGAAAAAAGGCTATGAAGTGCATGGCATCAAGCGCCGCTCTTCGTTGTTCAACACGGACCGTATCGATCACTTGTATCAGGATCCACACGTTAACAACAAACACTTTGTGCTCCACTACGGAGACCTGACCGATTCCACCAACCTGATCCGCATTATCCAGCAGGTACAACCGGACGAAATCTATAACCTGGCAGCAATGAGCCATGTTGCAGTAAGTTTCGAAACCCCGGAGTACACCGCAAACGCGGACGGCATAGGCACTTTGCGCATACTTGAGGCAATACGCATACTCGGCTTGGAAAAGAAAACCCGCTTCTACCAGGCATCGACGTCTGAACTCTATGGTCTGGTGCAGGAAACACCACAAAAGGAAACCACGCCGTTCTATCCACGTAGCCCTTACGCTGTGGCAAAGATGTATGCCTACTGGATTACTGTGAATTACCGCGAGGCGTACGGCATGTATGCCTGCAACGGCATCTTATTTAATCATGAGTCGCCACTACGAGGCGAAACATTCGTTACCCGCAAGATCACGCGGGCGCTCGCACGCATCAAGTTGAACCTGCAGGACTGTTTGTATTTGGGTAACATGGATTCCCTGCGCGACTGGGGCCATGCCCGTGATTACGTAGAGATGCAATGGATGATGCTTCAGCAGGAAACCGCTGAAGATTTCGTGATTGCAACAGGCGTGCAATACAGCGTGCGGCAGTTTGTCGAAGTGGCCGCCAAGGAACTTGATATCCAGATCACTTGGCAGGGCAGTGGGGTAGACGAGATCGGCACTGACCAGAATGGCAATGTCATCGTCAAGGTCGATCCACGATACTTCCGTCCGACTGAAGTTGAAACATTGCTGGGTGACCCGACTAAGGCGAAGGAAAAACTGGGCTGGGTGCCAAAAACGACCTTTGCCGAACTTGTCAGTGAAATGGTGCGCGAAGATCTCAAGAGCGCGCAACGCGACGAGCTTGTGAAGGACAATGGATACATGGCCTATGACTATCACGAATAGGCAGCTTGACTTTGAATCTAAAATTTATGTTGCCGGCCATAGGGGTATGGTCGGCTCAGCCATTTTGCGGCGTTTGCAAGCGGGTGGGTACACTAACCTTGTGACGCGCAGCCACGCGCAGTTGAACTTGCTGAATCAGGCTGCTACCGCCGATTTCCTGGCGAGCGAACGGCCTGATTATATTTTCCTGGCTGCGGCGAAGGTCGGTGGCATTCATGCCAACAATACCTATCGTGCCGACTTCATTTATCAGAATTTGATGGTGCAGTCGAACGTCATCAATGCCGCCTCGGAAGCTGGCGTCAAGCGCATGCTGTTCCTCGGTTCCAGCTGCATTTATCCACGTGACTGCGAGCAGCCTATCCGCGAGGAATACATGCTGTCAGGTCCGCTTGAACCGACCAACGAGCCCTATGCGATTGCAAAAATCGCAGGCATCAAGATGTGCGAAAGCTATAACCGCCAGTACGGAACGCAGTACGTGTCAGTCATGCCGACCAACCTGTATGGGCCGAATGACAATTACGACCTCGACAACAGCCACGTGCTTCCTGCCCTGATCCGCAAGGCGCACGAAGCGAAATTGCGCGGCGACGGCAAGCTCGTGGTTTGGGGCACCGGCGCACCCAAGCGCGAGTTCCTGTATGTCGACGACATGGCTGATGCGTGCGTGTTCCTGATGGAAAACGGTGTACGGGAAGGGTTGTTCAACGTCGGCACCGGTACCGACGTGACCATCCGCGAACTGGCTGAAACGGTGATGCATGTCGTTGGTTTCGGCGGTGAGATCGTATTCGACTCCACCAAGCCTGACGGCACGCCGCGCAAGCTGCTTAACGTCGAGCGCATGCGTGCCATCGGCTGGGAAGCCAGGACTGCACTGCGTGACGGTATTTCACAGGCTTATGCGGATTTCCTGAAAAGTGCGGCTGAATAGGACATGACATCGCCACTGGTGACGGTCGCCGTTCCTTCGTTCAACCAAGGCCAGTTCCTCGATGCGGCGCTGGGTTCTATTTTTGACCAGGCCTTGCCGGTCGAGGTGTTCGTACTCGATGGCGGCTCGACCGATAATTCGCTCGACGTGATTCATAGATGGGAGCACCGCCTGGCCGGCTGGCGCAGTGCGCGCGACGATGGCCAGGCTGCAGCTATCAACGAAGGTATTGCGCGAGGCCGTGCTCCCTATGTTTGCTGGCTCAATAGCGACGACTGGTTCATGCCGGGCGGACTGCAGGCGCTGGTCGATGCGCTGGAGGCGTACCCGGCGGCGCCGGCCGTCTATGGCCGCGCATGGAACGTGGTTCATGAGTCGGGCCGACGTTACCCGGTCTGGGTCGAACCGTTCGATGAACGCCGTCTTGCCCTACGCTGCATCGTGTCACAGCCTGCCACGCTGATGCGTCGCAGTGCGTGGGAAGCCGTCGGCGGCGCCGATCCGTCGTTGCACATGGTGATGGACTATGATCTGTGGTGGCGCCTGTTCAAGTTTGCAGGCCCACTGCAATTCATTGACACCTTCGTCGCCGTCAACCGTGTCCATGCCGATACGAAAACAAAGACTCAGCGCCGCCGCCATTATCGTGAAGCAATGGCGATCGTGCGCAAGCACCACGGCAGCGTACCGCTGAAATGGTGGCTCGCGCAGCCTTATGCGGTCTGGTTCAAGTCGCTGATGGGCTGACACCCTGGTGCAAAAGGAAAGAATGCGCGTACTGCAGTTCTATCGGACCTCGTATCCCGACACGATGGGCGGCATCGAACAGGTGATTCATCAGATCGCCCGGGGTGCCAGCAAGCTCGGTGTGAAGACCGACGTGTTGTCGCTGACCGCGGCGCGGCATGCCGCAGTCACAGAGCTTGAGGGATACCGCGTGCAGCGCGCCCGTCTGGATCTGCAGATTGCATCTACTGGGCTGTCAGTGGCAGCATTCCGCCGCTTCGCGCAGCTGGCAAAGCAGGTTGACCTGATCCACTATCACTTTCCCTGGCCATTCATGGATGTCGTGCATTTCGTCACGCGCATCGACAAACCGACGCTGGTAACGTATCACTCGGATATCGTCCGACAGAAACAGTTGCTCAAGCTTTACCGGCCGCTCAAGACGCGTTTTCTAGGCAGCATGGACCGCATCGTCGCTACGTCGCCAAATTATTTTGCCACGAGCGATGTGTTGCGTAACTACGCCAGCAAGGTCAGCGTGATTCCGATCGGGCTGGACAAGGCATCTTATCCACTGCCCGACCCGCAGTTGCAACAAGCCTGGCACGCGCGCTTTGGCGCCAAATTTTTCCTTTTTGTCGGCGTCATCCGCTACTACAAGGGCTTGCATATCCTTCTCGAAGCTGCTCGCGCAAGCGAGTATCCGATCGTGATCGTAGGCTCAGGTCCGGTCGAGAAGGAACTGAAGGAGCAGGCGGCGCAGTTTGGATTGCGTAACGTGCATTTCCTCGGCCACATGCCGGACGAGGACAAGGTAGCGTTGTTAAGCCTTTGCAGGGCAGTCGTGTTCCCTTCGCATTTACGTTCCGAAGCATTCGGTATTTCGTTACTGGAAGGGGCAATGTTCGGCAAACCGATGATATCGAGCGAGATTGGCACCGGTACTAGCTATATCAACATTGGCGGTGAAACCGGCCTGGTTGTGCCTCCAAACGATCCGCGCGCGTTGCATGAGGCAATGCGTTATCTTTGGGAACACCCAGAGCAGGCTGCACAAATGGGCGCACGCGGCGAAGAGCGTTACTGGAAATATTTTACGGCCGCCACGATGGCCCGCTCTTATGTCGATCTTTATTCCGATCTCGTGCGCCGGCATCGGGCAGCGGCCTGAGCGAAGGCCGACGATTCACCGGGCATGCGTCCGCTTTCTCGCGCAGCACTATGCTGGCAGCCTGCCAGACCGGAACGATCAATATATTGGTGGCTTGCCCGGTGGCATCAGAATGGGCAGGTCATAAAATCAGGCAATTCCCGGCGATCCATGCCTGCAAAGAAGTCCGTTCACGGGTGCATCCTGAAAGAAAAGCTTTACGTTTGCATGCACTTCGTTACTGGCTAGCAGCGCATCGAGATCCCACCATTTCAATGCCGCGTGCTGGTCATCAGCCGTAAATTGGACATCAGCCTCGATCAGAAACTCGTAGCCGCAGGCAACGTAATGGGTGCCTATGCCGGCTTTGCCATAAAAGTTGTCATCGTAAAAATGATCATATATACCGAGTAGCTTGCCAGATTCAGGTGAAATGTGAAGCTCATTGCGTGCAATTCGTTGCAACGCGTCTTGCAGCCTTTCATTTTTTCTAATGCGGCCGCCTGGGACAAACCAGTAGTTCTGCGCAGGTTTATTACGACGGCGCCCCAGGAGAATCTGGCCCAGTTCGTTGCGAATAATTAAATCAATCGAAACAAACGGCGTGGAACTGGCTATTTTCAGGAATGAGTCTTTGTCCAGGTACATGAGTACTTGCTTGATGAAAAAGCCGCCATCGCCATTTTGTGCCCCTGACGATGTCAGGCGGAAGAGGCAAATCACATCCCGCCCGTGATTTCCTGCCAACGAATAAATACTCCCTTTGAAGAGCTTACGATCATGCCTTTAAGGCACCCGCCCATAAACATCCTCAAACCGCACGATATCGTCTTCCCCCAAATATTCCCCACTCTGCACCTCGATCATGACCAGATCCAGTACCCCTGGATTCTCCAACCGATGCTTATGCGCTGCCGGAATGAACGTCGACTCGTTCGTATTGACGAACAACTCCTTGTCCCCATTCACCACCTTCGCCATGCCGCTGACCACGATCCAGTGCTCGCTGCGGTGATGATGCATCTGCAGGCTCAGGCTCGCGCCTGGCTTGACTTCGATGCGCTTGATCTTGAAGCGCGGCCCGTCTTCCAGCACGGTATAGGTGCCCCATGGGCGATGCACGGTACGGTGCAACTGGTGCGCCTCATGCCCGGAGGCTTTCAGCTTGGCGTAGATATGCTTGACGTCCTGCGCGCGCGAGCGGTCAGCGACCAGCAGCGCATCTGGCGTGTCGATGATGACCAGGTTATCGACGCCGACCGCGCCTACTAAGCGGTCTCGGCTCTGGATGTAGCAGTTCGACACGTCATGCAGCAGCACTTCGCCTTCGATCCGGTTGCCTTCGGCGTCCGCTTCGGTCAGGTTGCCGATGGCGGTCCATGAGCCAATGTCGCTCCAGCCGATGTCGCAGGGCACCACGGCCACGTCGGACGACTTTTCCATCACCGCGTAGTCGATCGACTCTTCGCGCACGTCGGCGAAGCTGTCTGCTTGTAGTTCGAGCTGCGTGAACCGCTTGCCTTCGGCCACGCGCGACTGCTGCAGGCAGGCTTTGGTGGCCGACAGGATGTCGGGGCAGTGCGCTTCCATTGCGCGCAGCATGGCGGCGGCGCTGAAGCAGAACATGCCGGAATTCCACAGGAAGCGGCCGGATTCAAGATATTCCCTGGCCTTGTCCAGCGAAGGCTTCTCGATGAAGCGCAGCACCTTGTTGCCGTCGGCTTCGATATAGCCGTAGCCGGTTTCCGGCGCATCCGGCCGGATGCCGAAGGTGACCAGCTTGCCCTTACGCGCAAGCGCGCAGGCTGCGTCCACTGCGGCGGCAAATGCCTGCTGGTCGACAATCAGGTGGTCGGCTGCGAGCACCAGCATCAGCGCATCTTCGCCGTGGGTTGCGGCGACATGGAGTGCGGCGGCGGCGATGGCGGCGGCGGTGTTGCGGCCGAACGGTTCGAGAATGAACGAGGTGGCGAGCTTGTTCTCGTTGACTTCGCGAAACTCGTCTTCCGTCTTGAAATACAGTTCGCGGTTCGTAACGGTCAGGACTTCCTGCACATCGACAAGCGCCGCGCCGCGCAGGAATGCCTTTTGCAACAGGCTTTGCCCGTCGGCCAGACGGATGAAAGGCTTGGGGTGACGTTCGCGCGATACGGGCCAAAGTCGGGAGCCGGCGCCGCCGCAAAGTATCGTTGGTATCAAGCTCATCGGTATCCTTAATCTGTGGTGCGGTGGAACCCGGGTTATTTGCTGCGAGATAGCGGTAGAGCAGGTCGGAAACCTTGCGCCGCAGAATATACGCATGCCATCGGGTTGCAATAATGCAAATTTGTTGCTGTACTAACGGGGGGCAAATTATATAACACCCGGTTTTCCGAAAAGTGACTTCCTTTGCAGTGCAACATAATCCGTACAATGGCGCGCTGGACGACGCAACGATTAATTCACCCATGGAAAAATTACTGGTTACTGGCGCGAGCGGTTTCGTCGGCGCAGCATTGTGCCAGGCGCTTCTGGCGCGCGATGTGCCGTTCGTTCCTTGCGTGCGCAAGCTCGGTGCCGCTCATATGCCAGGGCCGGCCGCATTTGAAACCGGCGATCTGTTCGGCCCGGTGGACTGGACACCTGCACTTGCCGGCTGCTCGGTCGTCGTACACCTCGCAGCCCGCGTCCACATGATGCAAGAACAGGCAGCAGACCCCGAAGCGGTTTACCGGGCGATGAACGTCGACGCAACCATGCGCTTGGCCGAGCAGGCAGCAGAGCAGGGCGTCCGCCGCTTCGTCTTTGTCAGCAGCGTCAAGGTCAATGGCGAGCGCACTCTAAGCCGGCCATTCCGCGCAGATGACCCACCCGCACCGGAAGATGCCTACGGCCGGTCCAAGCTGGCCGCCGAACTGGCGCTGCAGGCCTGGGCCGCCAGGACGGGGACCGAACTGGTCATCGTCAGGCCACCGCTGGTGTACGGACCGGGCGTGCGGGCAAATTTCCTGCGGCTGATGCAGCTGGTGAAGTCGGGTGTGCCGCTACCGCTGGGCGGCATCAGGAACAGCCGCAGCATGGTTGCGCTTGATAACTTGGTGGATTTTCTGCTGCTGTGCACCAGCCACCCGGGCGCGGCTGGTGCTACGTGGATGGTGTCGGACAACCGCGATCTCAGTTTGCCGGAACTGATTACCTTGATTGCAACTTCAATGGGCCGGCCAGCCCGTCTGCTGCCGGTTCCCGCCGGGTTGCTTGCTGCAGGCGCAGCCCTGCTGGGGCGCCGCGCTGCTGCCGGGCGCCTGCTCGATTCGCTGCAGGTGGACGTGCGGCCTGCGCTCGAACGGCTGGGCTGGACGCCGCCGCTCGATGTCGAAACCGGCATTCGGCTTGCCGTTGCGCCACTGCTTAATCCCCATTCGATAGCTGATCAATGAAACGCCTTACCGACTTTTGCATGGCGCTGCTACTGTCCGCGATTTGCCTGCTTCCGTGCATGCTGATCGCGCTGCTTGTTCGCCTGACCTCCCCCGGCCCCGCCCTCTACTGGTCCGACCGCGTCGGCCGCAAGAACGCCATCTTTCGCATGCCCAAGTTCCGCACCATGCGCATCGACACGCCGGCCGTCGCAACCCATTTGCTCGGCGACCCGGACCGGTTCCTCACGCCAATCGGTTCCTTCCTGCGCAAGAGCAGCCTGGACGAGTTGCCGCAGTTGTGGAGCATCCTGAAAGGGGATATGAGTTTTGTCGGCCCGCGTCCAGCGCTGTTCAACCAGCATGACCTGGTCGCGTTGCGCACCCAGTTTCATGTCGATGAACTGTTGCCCGGGCTGACCGGCTGGGCGCAGGTGAATGGGCGAGATGAGCTGGCGATCCCGGACAAGGTGAAGCTGGATGCAGAGTATCTGGCGCGGCGATCTTGGTGGTTCGACCTGAAAATTCTGGTGCTGACGTTCGTCAAGGTGGTGCAGCGCGACGGGGTCACGCATTGATTGCAGGTAGGCCACGGCGTCGGGGTTGGCAAGGGAAAAGCGTCACCAATCGTTGCATTGCATCTACACAATGTTACGAACTTTTACATTGATAGCCAGAATTCATGTCAATCTGACACCCGCCGCAAGACTATCTGCTGCACTGCGCAGGTAAAATGCCCCCTCCAATGCCTAAAACGCCATAAATGAGAGCCGTACTAGAATTATCCCGGATCAAGAAGCAGCTGCTGGCTGCCAGCATCGATTCCATCATGCTGCCGCTGATCTTTTTCCTGGCGATATGGCTGCGCTACGACGTGGTCGACATGTCATTGATGCTCCGGTACTGGTGGCTGATGCTGGCCATACCGGTGGTATCCATCCCCATCTTCATCCGCACCGGCCTCTACCGGGCCATGATCCGCTTCATCGACCAGAAAATCGTCTACGTGGTCGTGCTCGGCGTCACCGTGTCGCTGGTCGTCCTTGTCACCGCTGCCGCCATCGCCACCCGCCTCGAAGGCCTGTCCCGCGGCGTGTTCGGCATCTACTGGATCAGCGCCATCCTCTACATGATCGCCGGCCGCTTCATCGCCCGCGGCTATTTCATCCATGTGATGGGTCCGATAGGCGGCACCCGCGTCGCCATCTACGGCGCCGGGGAAGCCGGCATCCAGCTGGCCAGCGCGCTCAGGCTGGTGCCAGACTATGCCCCAGTCGCCTTCATCGACGACAGCCGCGACCTGCAGGGCGCAACCATCGCCGGCATCCGCGTCTACAGTTCCAGGCACCTCGAGGAACTGATCGCCAAGCTCTCCATCAAGGAAATCCTGGTCGCGATGCCCTCCCTGTCGCGCAGCCAGCAAAAAACCATCCTCGACCGCCTCGAACCGCTGAAGGTCCGCACCCGGGTCACGCCGCCGGTGGGCAGTTTGCTGTCCGGCCAGCTCCGGCTGCAGGACGTGCGCGACATCGAGATCGAGGACTTGCTCGGACGCGACCCGGTGGCGCCGGACATGGCGCTGCTGGGCAGTTGCATCACCGGCAAGACGGTCATGGTGACCGGTGCCGGCGGCTCCATCGGTTCCGAGCTGTGCCGGCAGATCCTGCGGCTCAAGCCGGCGCGCATGCTGCTGCTGGAAAGCTCGGAGTACGCGCTGTATTCGATCGAGCAGGAACTGCAGGCGATGCGGCAGTCGCTGATGCTGGAAGTCGAGCTCCTGCCGTTCCTGGGCTCGGTGCTCGACCAGCAGAAATGCATGCGCATCCTGCAGACCTTCAGCGCCGACACGATCTACCACGCGGCAGCCTACAAGCATGTGCCGCTGGTCGAGCACAACCCCATCGAAGGCATCAGGAACAACGTGTTCGGCACGCTGTCCATCGCCCGCGCGGCAATGGAAGCCAAGGTCGGCCGCTTCGTGCTGATCTCCACCGACAAGGCCGTGCGTCCGACCAATGTGATGGGTTGCACCAAGCGCATGGCCGAACTCATCCTCCAGGCCTTTGCCCGCGAGCAGAAGCACACCCGGTTCTGCATGGTGCGCTTTGGCAACGTGCTCGGTTCGTCAGGCTCGGTGGTGCCGCTATTCCATAGCCAGATCATGGCGGGCGGGCCGATCACGGTGACGCACCCGGAAATCACGCGCTACTTCATGACCATCTCGGAAGCCGCGCAACTGGTGCTGCAGGCCGGCGGCATGGGCGAGGGCGGCGATGTGTTCGTGCTCGACATGGGCGAGCCGGTCCGCATCATGGACCTGGCCAAGCGCATGGTCCACCTGAGCGGGCTGGAAGTGAAGTCCGAGGCGACGCCGGAAGGCACCATCGAGATCCGCCAGATCGGCCTGCGCCCGGGTGAGAAGCTGTACGAGGAATTGCTGATCGGCGCGAATGCGCAGGGCACCGGGCATCCGCTGATCATGCGCGCACACGAAGCCGAAATACCGTGGTCCGAGTTGCTGACCGCTCTGGAGCGCCTGAACGAAGCCTGCGTGCGTTTCGACTACGAATCGGTGCGTGCGATGCTGCTCGATGTGGTCTCGGAGTACGCGCCGCAATGCGGCATCGAGGACTTCGTCTGGGCTGCGCAGCGGGTGTCGGCCAAGCCGGAAGCGGCACGCATCCGCGCGGTGAAATAACGCTTCGGCCCTACCTTCGGCACAACTGTCCCCACACTGAACGTAGTAAGCGAGCAACATCCCATGTCCTCCATCGTTCTGGATCTCGCCAAAATTCTTCCTGCCATTCGCCGTCCTGATGATTTTTACGCCACCGGCTCAACGGAAATGTTCATGCCGAACCTGGAAGTCGACGGCGTTGGCCGTATTTCCCTGCCGCTTTTGCCAGTGTAGGCGGAACAACTTGTGGCGGTCGCCACGCGTACGCCATACGGTCGTGGGGAAGAAACGGTCGTCGATGCCGAGGTTCGTCGCACCTGGCAAATCGACGCGGATCGCCTACACCTCGGTGGGCGTCACTGGCAACAAACGCTCGATGCCATCGTTGCCCAAGCCGCTGCGGGTCTGGGCGTGGCCGAGCCCGTTTCGGCTGAACTCTACAAGCTCCTGATCTACGATACGGGCAGTTTTTTCGTGGAGCATCGCGATACGGAAAAAGCGGCGAGCATGTTTGCCACGCTCGTGATCGTGCTGCCTTCCGACTGCCTCGGCGGCACATTGCTCCTGCGTCATCATGACCGCGAGGTATGCCTCGACTTGCATGCTCCGTACCCGGCGGAGGTCGCCTTCGCTGCGTTTTATGCCGATTGTGTCCATGAAATGCGCCCGGTGACGCAGGGCTACAGGCTAACCCTGGTCTATAACCTGTTGCTTGCCGGGAAAGGCAAGAAGGAAGCAATCAAGCCCCCTTCGTATGAGAAAGAGCTGGCTGAAGTAACGGCATTGCTGCAACGCTGGGTCGCTGGCCGGAACTTGCCGGATGACGATGCGCCCGAAAAGCTGATTTATCCGCTGGAACATGCCTACACGTCGGCGGCACTTGCGTTCGACAGCTTGAAGAATGCCGATGCTGCCGTGGCAGCCGTGCTGGTGGCAGCCGCCGCACAGGCGGACTGCGACATTCACGTGGCGCTTATCTGCATCGACGAGAGCGGTAGCGCGGAATACAGCGGCTATGGTGGCGGAGGGTGTGACGACGAGTTTGAGGTGGTAGACGTGTGTGACCGCGAGCAGACGGTGTCGGACTGGCGGCTTCCCGATGGCAGCGAACCGGGGTTGAATGCCGTGCCGTTTGAAGACGATGAACTGTGTCCACCAGGTGCCCTGGAAGATGCGCAACCCGACGAAGAGCACTTCCATGAGGCGAGCGGCTATGAGGGCGTTTCCTTCGAACGCAGCTACCGCCGGGCAGCCATCGTCCTCTGGCCAAAATCACGAAAACTGGCTGTCATCAATCAAGCCGGTCCTGGCGTCACATTGCCGTATCTGGCCGAACTGACACGCGATTGGCTCGCGAGCGGCAGTGGCGCCGAGTCCGCCCTATGGCGCGATGCGCACACGCTTTCCACCTATATGTTGCAGGACTGGCAGATGCACAGTAGATACGGTGCAATGGAGAGTGAAGCCAGAATGCTGACCTGCCTCCATCAGTTACGCGACAGCGCGCAGATCGACGCCTTTTTGTCGGCGATTTCCGGCGCCGGCTGCTATGGCGGTAGCGAGAACGAAGCCTTGGTGCGTGCGGCAATGCTGCTTCCGCAGCACAGGGCAACCGACCTCATTGAAAAAATCGTCGTCCGGAACGCGCATCATGCGCCAGGCGGGTGCGCCAACCTTCTTGCGCGGTGCTGCGCTGACATGCCTGATTCCCTGGCACGGCTTTATCCGGCGGCGACTGCGCTCGTTGAAACGCTTTTGGGGGAACGCGGCGCGACGGATTCGGACCCTTCCTATATTTGGCGACAGGCGGTACCGGTCGATGCGGCTTTGCTGGTCGACCTGTTGCCTGCGCTGAATAAGCTCGATGCCACCGCATTGGGCATGCGCCTGGTAGAGCATGCACTTTCCTCGCCAAAGTCCTTCCCGATGGACGCCGTCCTGGTGCCTGCGGCCATGCGCTTGACGGAATGGATGCAAGCACTGGAGTGGGCGCCGGTTACGCGCCTGCATGCAGCGTGTGTGAACCATCTGCAGACGCGCTGCGCCCAGCCTCTGGCGCCGCCATCCGACTTTACACGGCCCAGCACCATCGCCTGTCGCTGTGCGTCATGTGCGGAATTGAGCCGTTTTCTGGCAGCGCCCGACCGTCGTGTATGGGAGTTCAAGGCAATCGAACCGCTCAGGCAGCGCAAAAAGGATATTGAAGCACTCGGGCGACTTGGCGTGCCGGTTTAGCGATGTCTGCATGCTACCTGTCCGCCCGTGCCGGCCAATGCGATCCCGCAGGCTGGCTTGTGCCGAAACCAGAGCGACGCCTCGAGACGATAATAGAATGACATACATGTGAACTCCCATGCGGTGCGTATTCCAGTCAAGTGATGCGCTTCCCTTCTTTTAACTGACACAGTGTGCAAGGCAATGCCATCTTCAACATCGACGACCGTTCGTATCGTTAACCAGAAAGAGCAATCCACGCTATCCAAGGCGCAAAAGGCTTTTAACAAGCTGATCGATAAAATTGGAAAGCAGCGAAACTTGTTGGCTGAATGGCAAGCGGCCAATTCCCTTTATCGGCAAAAATTTGACAGCAAATTTCGTCCGCTTTTGCTGCTCTACAACCAGCGTCGCCGGGAACTGGTGCATGCCCTCGATCAGGCGTACGACGACAAGGCGCTCAGCAAGACCGACAGGGCCGAAATCAGCGACATTATCTGCACCATCGCTGCGGACCTTATAGCCGAGCATGGCGATGAAACCTTGAAGCCGATTTATAACAGGCATAGCCATATCGATTTCGATGCAAGGAAAGAAGACGAAAACAAGGCCTTCAAATCGATGATGGAAACCATGCTCGACATTGATCTCGGCGATGACTTCGATTTCAGTTCGCGGGAAAAAGTGGTTGCGAAAATCGATGAGCAATTAAAAAGAATGGCCCTGGAGGAAGGACAAACACAGCAAGCTGATGAAGAGCGTCCCGGCAAGCGCAAAAAATCGGCGAAAGTATTCGCCAGGGAAGCCCGGCTGCGAACCGAGGAACAAGATGTCAGCCAGTCGATCCGCGAGGTTTTTCGGAAGCTCGCCAGCGCCTTGCATCCGGACAGGGAGCAAGACCCGGTCGAACACCAGCGCAAGACCGCCCTGATGCAAAAGGTGAATGTCGCTTATGGAAACCGCGATTTGCTTCAACTCCTGGAGCTGCAGTTGGAGCTTGAACAAATCGATCAGCACGCAATGAACGCCGTTTCCGAGGACCGTTTAACGCGTTACAACAAGGTACTGGCGGAACAGTCTGCCGATTTGCAGCAAGAAATTGACAGGATCGCGTCTTCGTTTAAAGCGAGATATGATCTTTCCGCCGGCGATGCAGTATCCCCGGCCATGGTTATGGCGTTTTTTCAAGCGGACATAAAGGGGATTCAGCAAAACACCGCGGCGCTAAAAAAGGATATAGCTGCTTGTCAGGACATCAAAAGTCTTAAACGGTTATTGAAAGCCTACCGACCTTCTCATGAGTCATTGTCTGAAGATGATTTGCCATGGTGAATTCGCCGTCTATTTCGGGTTGCTTCCTTGCCTCAAGGCAGTCGAGCACCGTCACAAAATTTGCAAACATCCGGGAAACGGATTTCCCGTTTTTCTTTGCATGCCGTTTAGCACGTTTTATCAGTGCCTCATCCAACCAAAGTGTTAATTTTTTGTCCATGTTGAATTGGTAGTTATGAGGTGAAAGACAAGCATTATAAAAACTATACGTCAAAAGGGTCGTAGTAAAAAAGCATAGGGTGAAACGCTCATGCCGCCAGTTGGCTTCCAGTCTGAGAAGGATCAGCAGGCTAGTCGAAGAAACTGTTCATCGGTCGCTTGCATATCTGCAATGCCCCTGATTTTTCTGCGCATGATCCGCACCTCATCAAGCCAAACTCAGCTTCAAGACCATTTGCCGCACCAGACAGGTAAAATGACAACTTTGATGCAAAAAACACCATAGACGAGTGCGTTACCCGAACTTTCCTTTGACAAGAGATGGCGATGGGTTGTCAGTATCGCTTCCATATCGATTCCATCATGCTGCGGCTGAAATCTTTCCTGGCAATCTGGCCGCTCCGGGACCGTGCCGATATGATGCTGCTGCGCGGTTCTCTGGTCCGTCGAACGGTGGCCAGGCCGGAAACGAGCCGCATCCCTTTAGTGAAATAACGTAGTCCCGAACATCCAGTAATGTCGCGTTGCCGGCAGGCTGCCGGCGCTTTTGTCCAACCTGAAATGCACTACAAGATAACCATGCTGACTCTCTCTCCATCCATATTCAAGGCCTACGACATCCGCGGCATCATCGGCAAGACGCTGGACGAATCGGTGGCCCGGCGCATCGGCCAGGCCTTCGGCACCGCGGTGCGGGCCAAGGGCGAAACCACGGTCGTGATCGGCCGCGACGGCCGTCTCTCCGGGCCCGGCCTGGCTGCCGCGCTGGCGGAAGGCCTGCAGGCCTCTGGCGTGGACGTGATCGACATCGGCGTGGTCGCCACACCCATGGTCTACTTCGCCACCAGCACGCTGGAAGCGCGCTCGGGCATCATGGTGACCGGCAGCCACAATCCGCCGGACTACAACGGCTTCAAAATGGTGCTGTCGGGCGAGGCGATCTACGGCGATGCCATCACCGCGCTGTACCGCACCATCGACACCAACGGCTATGCAACCGGGCAGGGCAGCTACCGCGAGCATGACATCCGCGAGGCCTACCTGCAGCGCATCATCGGCGACATCAAGCTGGCGCGGCCGATGAAGATCGTCATCGATGCCGGCAACGGCGTGGCCGGCGCCTTCGCGGGCGACCTGTACCGCGGCCTGGGCTGCGAAGTGACCGAGCTGTTCTGCGAGGTCGACGGCAACTTCCCCAACCATCACCCGGACCCGGCGCACCTGGAAAACCTGCAGGACCTGATCCAGGCGCTTAAAACCAGCGACGCTGAAATCGGCCTGGCCTTCGACGGCGACGGCGACCGTCTCGGCGTGGTCACCAAGGACGGCCAGGTGATCTTCCCTGACCGCCAGCTGATGCTGTTCGCCAAGGACGTGCTGGCCCGTAACCCCGGCGAAAAGATTTTGTACGACGTCAAGTGCACCCGCCACCTCGCCAGCTGGGTCACCGACAACGGCGGCGAGCCGCTGATGTGGAAAACCGGCCATTCGCTGGTCAAGGCCAAGATGCGCGAGACCGGCGCGCCGCTGGGCGGCGAGATGAGCGGGCACATTTTCTTCAAGGACCGCTGGTACGGCTTCGACGACGGCATGTATGCCGGCGCCCGCCTGCTGGAGCTGATGAGCCGCGAGAGCGACCCTTCCGCCGTGCTCAATGCGCTGCCGCAGTCCACCAGCACGCCCGAGCTGCAACTGAAGCTCGATGAAGGCGAGAACTTCGCGCTGATCGAGAAGCTGCAGAAGGACGCGCAGTTTCCAGGTTCCGATCAGGTCATCACCATCGACGGCCTGCGCGTCGAGTACCCGGACGGCTTCGGCCTGGCCCGTTCGTCCAACACCACGCCGGTGGTGGTGATGCGCTTCGAAGCCGAGAACGACGCGGCGCTGGCGCGCATACAGGCCGAGTTCAAGCGCGTGATCCAGGCGGCCAAGCCTGACGCGGTCCTGCCGTACTGAAGGGGCTGCATGCGGCAGGCAGGTTCACCCGGTGCGGTGGCGGCGGCGTGAACATCCTGATCGTGCGGGTGTCTTCGCTGGGCGACGTGGTGCATAACATGCCCATGCTCGCCGACCTGCGCCGCCATGTGCCCGGCGCGCAGATCGACTGGGTGGTCGAGGAGGCGTATGCCGACCTGGTGCGGCTCAACGACACGGTGCGCACGGTGATCCCGTTCGCCTTGCGGCGCTGGCGCAAGAGCCTGGGCGAGCCCGCCACCCGCGCCGAGATGCGGGCCTTCCGCACGGCGCTGCGGGCAACTGCCTACGACCTGGTGTTCGACACGCAGGGACTGATCAAGACCAGCCTGGTGATGCGCATGGCGCGCCTTGCGCCAGGAGGACGGCGCATTGGCCTGGCCAACGCGACCGAGGGCTCCGGCTACGAGGGGCTGTCGCGCATTTTTCATACCGAAAGCGTCCCGGTCGGGCGCCGTACCCATGCAGTGCAGCGGGCGCGCGAAGTGGCGGCGGCTGCACTGGGCTATGCAGTTGAAGGTCCGGCCGACTTCAACCTGGGCGCGCCGGATCTGCAGCCGGCCTGGCTGCCTACGCAACCGTATGCCGTTTTCTTTCATGGCACCGCGCGCGCAGCCAAGCAGTGGCCGGAAGCGAACTGGACCGCGCTCGGCAGGCAGCTCGTCGCGCAAGGCCTGGCACTGCTGCTGCCCTGGGGCAGCGCCGCCGAGCATGCGGCGGCACAGCGCATCGGCGCCGGCATACCTGGCGCGCAGGTGCTGCCCAGGCTGCCGCTGATGGACGCCGTGACGCTGGCGCAGCGGGCGGCGCTGGCAGTGGGCGTCGATACCGGGCTGACCCATATCGCCGCCGCCTTCGAGCGGCCCACGGTGGAACTGTATTGCGACTCGCCGCGCTGGAAGACCGAAGGCAACTGGTCGCCGCGCATCGTCAATCTCGGCGACACCGGCGCGCCGCCGGACGTGCCGCAGGTCACCGCGGCGGCGCTGGCGCTGCTGGGCCGGCCTGCAACGCCGCCAGTCAGCTGACCCAATATGGTGCGAGACGGCATAATACGGCTGATGGAACAGCAAATCATCGACATCGGCTCGGGCGCGTTGCAAGACAGCGCCGCCAACCGCGACTGGATCGCCGCGGTGGAAGCGGGCAAGGTGCTGCATTTCCCGCATCGTCCCTTCGTGCTGGAGGACCATGAGCAGGCATTCCTCACACCGGACGTGCGCGACCCGAAGGTGCGCAACATCAGCCTGGACGGCCAGGGGCGCCTGAAGGGCGCGTTGCTGGAAGGCGAGCAGCAGGCCCGGCTCGCCGCCATGGTGGGACGCTTCCGCGCGGACGCGCATGGGCTGGTGGCTGCGCTGCTGCCGGCCTATACCGGCGTGCTGCGCGCGGCGCCTACCAGCTACCGCCCGGCGCAGGTCGAGACGCGCGCGCAGTCCTGGCGCGCCGACGACCGGCGGCTGCATGTCGATGCGTTCCCGTCGCGGCCGAATTACGGCGAGCGCATCCTGCGCGTATTCACCAACATCAACCCGGAGGGCCAGCCGCGCGTCTGGCGCGTCGGCGAGCCGTTCGACGCCGTCGCCCGTCATTTCCTGCCGCGCGTGAAGCCCTACGCACGAACACGGGCGCGCCTGCTGCGCGCGCTGCGCGTGACCAAGTCGCTGCGCAGCGAATACGACCACCTGATGCTGCAGCTGCATGATGCAATGAAATCCGACCTCGCTTACCAGCGCGATGCGCAGCAGCAGACCGTCGCATTTGCGCCGGGCGCCACCTGGGTCTGTTTTTCCGACCAGACCTCGCACGCGGTCATGTCCGGCCAGTACATGCTGGAGCAGACCTTCCATCTTCCCGCGGACGCCCAGTACGACACGGCGTCCAGTCCTCTTGCCATATTGACGCGGCTCACCGGCCGAATACTGATCTGATGCGCTTGTTCTATTCTTTCCTGTGGTGGGTCAGCCTGCCCCTGGTGCTGTTGCGCCTGTGGTGGCGCGGACGCAAGGAGCCGGGCTACCGGCAACATATCGCCGAGCGGCTGGGCTTCTACGATGCACCTGCGCCTGCACGGACCGGCCGCCTGATCTGGCTGCATGCGGTGTCGGTGGGCGAGACCCGCGCCGCCGAGCCGCTGATCCGCGAATTGCTGGAAGTCTTTCCCGACTGCGGCCTGCTGCTCACGCACATGACGCCGACCGGCCGCGCCGCCGGGCACGAGCTGTATGGCAAATATGGCGAGCGGCTGCGCCAGGTCTACCTGCCCTACGACACCGGCTGGATGGTGCGCCGCTTCCTGCGGCATTTTGCGCCGCGCCTGTGCATCCTGATGGAGACCGAGGTATGGCCCAACCTGATCGCCCAGTGCAATCTTCACCAGGTGCCGGTGGCGCTGGTCAATGCGCGGCTGTCGGAACGTTCGCTGGCGCGCGCCGGCCGCTTTGGCGGCTTGCTGCAGGAAGCGGCGAAGGGCATCGCGTTCATCGCCGCGCAGACCGAGGCCGATGCCGAACGCCTGCGCAAGGCCGGCGCGGCCAGCGTCGAGGTAACCGGCAACATCAAGTTCGACGTCTGCCCGACGCCGGCGATGCTGGACGCCGGCGCGGCGATGCACACCCGTTTCGGTTCGCGCCGCGTGCTGCTGTGCGCCAGCACCCGCGAGGGCGAGGAAACGCTGATCCTGGATGCGCTGGCAGAGGCGCCGCTGGGCGAAGCGCTGCTGGTGCTGGTGCCGCGCCATCCGCAGCGCTTCGACGATGTCGCCCGCGAGATCGAGGCGCGCGGCCTGGCCTACCGGCGGCGCTCGTCGCTCGGATATGAAGTACCGCCCGACGTGCAGGTGGTGCTGGGCGACTCGATGGGCGAAATGTTTGCGTACTACGTGGCAGCCGACCTCGCCTTCATCGGCGGCAGCCTGCTGCCATTGGGCGGGCAGAACCTGATCGAGGCCTGCGCGGTGGGCACGCCGGTGCTGATCGGCGAGCACACGTTCAATTTTACGGCTGTCAGCAACGATGCGGTGGCTGCGGGCGCCGCCATCCGCGTCCAGGACGCCACGGCAATGCTGCAGCAGGCCGCAGCCCTGCTGACCGATGACGATACCCGCCGCGCGATGGGCATGCGCGCGCGCGAATACGCGCTGCAGCACCGCGGCGCGACCGCGCGCACCGTGTGGCTGCTGGCGCCGCTGCTGGGTTGATGGCGATGACCGATCCTGCAGACCCGCGCCCGACGCCGCCCGAGCAACCGGACGACAGCGAATGCTGCCGCAGCGGTTGCGACCCGTGCATCTTCGACCTGTACCAGCAGGAGCTGGAAGCGTATCGGGTGAAGCTGAAGGCGTGGGAAGCGCGGCAGGGTGGGTAGGGTGGCGGCCTTGCCGGCGCCTGTTTCGGAAATTTTCGTTTGGCCTGAGCAGGCGGCGCAGCTGCGGTGAAGAAGGGGTTAGGGCAGTTTCATGCTCACTTGCCCAGCCGGGCCGTAAGCGTTATTGCCTGTTGCGCGCAGCGACAGTTGCCGTTGCCGTTGCTTTTGACGCGGCTTTTGACGTGGATCCCCGTTAGACGGCGACGCGTCGCCAGGGACTGAAACGGATAAAGAAGCGTCGGCTGTCTGAGCGTAGCGAGTTTCCGACGCTT